>CAZWAL010000015.1:0-25508 GCA_964631905.1 uncultured Stakelama sp. | reverse complement strand
CGAAGTGGCGGCGGTGGCGCAGGCGCGCGGGCATCAGGAAGTGATGATCGGCTATTCGGACAGCAACAAGGACGGCGGTTATCTGACATCGACCTGGAGCCTCAGCCGCGCCTCTACCGCGCTGGCGCCGGTGTTCGCACAGGCAGGCGTGGCCATGCAGCTGTTTCACGGCCGCGGCGGTGCGGTGGGGCGCGGCGGCGGCTCCTCCTTCGCAGCGATCCGCGCCCAGCCGCCCGGCACCGTGCAGGGCCGAATCCGCATTACCGAACAGGGTGAAGTGATCGCGGGCAAATATGGCACGCGCGAAAGTGCCGCGACCAATCTGGAAGCGATTGCTGCCGCCACCCTGCTCGCCAGCCTTGAGCCCGAGCGGCTTTCGGCGCGCGATCATGATCGCTTTGCCCTGGCGATGGATCAGCTGTCGGACACCGCGTTCCGCACCTATCGCGATCTGGTGTACGGCACGGAGGGCTTCCGTCAGTTTTTCCGGCAAATGACGCCGATTGCCGAGATTTCGGGCCTGAAGATCGGATCGCGCCCCGCCAGCCGCACCAAATCCGATCGGATCGAGGATTTGCGTGCCATTCCGTGGGTGTTCAGCTGGGCACAGGCGCGGGTGATGCTGCCCGGCTGGTACGGCGTCGGCACAGCGATCGCCGCCTTCGAGGACAAGGCATTGCTGCGCGACATGGCACAGGGCTGGCCGTTCTTCGGCGCGATGCTCGCCAATATGGAACAGGTGATCGCCAAGTCCGACATGGGGATCGCCGCGCGCTATGCGACACTGGTCGAGGATCACACGCTGGCAGAGACGCTGTTCGGGCGGATCAGCGACGGCTGGCACCGCAGCCGCGACGGCCTGCTGCTCGCCACCGGCCAGTCGCATTTGCTGGCGAACAATCCCGCGCTCGATGCGTCGATCCGGTTGCGGCTTCCCTATATCGAGCCGCTCAATCTCCTGCAGATCGAACTGATCAAGCGGCGGCGCGCGGGCGAAAAGGATGCGCGGGTCGGTGAAGGCATTTTGCTGTCGATCAACGCGATCGCCACGGCGCTGCGCAACAGCGGGTAGGAAAACGCCCGAATTTTATGGTTCGAGGAACGGTGCGGCAATCTCTTCCCGCACCCGCGCCAGCCGACCAGTTGCGCGATCGATCAGCGCCCAGGTCGTCACTGCCTCCACCTTCACCTTGCCGTCGGCGCCGGTGAAGCGGACATGGCGATCGAACCGCGCACCGACCGGCTTGCCCGGCACCCAGGTTTCTCCCGTCACCGCCTCCCCTGCCGCGACGTTGCCGCGATAGTCGATCTCGTGGCGGGTCACGACCCAAATGTAAGCCGCGATGTGCTCGGGCGGCGCGACCGCCTGCCAATGCGCGGTCGCCATATCCTGAATCCACCGCACCCAGACCGCATTGTTGACATGGCCAAGCTCATCGATGTCGGTAGGTTGGGCAGTGATGGTGCGGGTGAACGCCAAACCTAACCCTCCACCCCGAGTTGCCAAAGCACGAACGCATGCTCCTCCGCCGCCTCGCGCAGACTTTCGAACCGGCCTGATTTGCCGCCATGCCCTGCGCCCATATTGGTCTTGAGCAGCAGGATATTGTCGTCGGTCTTTTCGTGGCGAAGCTTGGCTGCCCATTTGGCGGGCTCCCAATAGGTGACGCGCGGATCGTTGAGGCCTCCGCTTATGAACATCGGCGGATAGGCTTGAGCCTTCACCTGATCATAGGGCGAATAGCTGCGGATCAGCTCGAACGCCGCCTTGTCCTCAATCGGGTTGCCCCATTCGGGCCATTCGCCGGGGGTGAGTGGCAGCGAGGCGTCCATCATTGTGTTGAGCACGTCGACAAAGGGCACATCGGCGATGACCGCACCCCAAAGCGCAGGATCTGAATTGACCACTGCGCCCATCAACTCGCCGCCCGCCGAACGTCCGGCGATCGCGATTTTGCCCGCACTGGTCCAGCCGTCCGCGATCAGCCCCTTCGCCACATCGACGAAATCGTTGAACGTGTTGGTGCGCTTTTCCAGCTTGCCGTCGAGATACCATTGCTGGCCCAGATCATCGCCGCCGCGGATATGCGCGATGGCATAGGCAAAGCCGCGATCGAGCAGGCTCAGCCGCCCGGTCGAAAAACCCGGCGGGATCGCATAGCCGTATGCGCCATAGGCATAGAGGAAGAGCGGGCGGCTGCCGTCCTTCGGAAAATCCGCGGGGTAAACGATCGACACCGGCACCTGCGTGCCATCGCGCGCGGTGATGTGGAGCCGGTCGGTGGCGTATTTCGCTGCGTCATAGCCCGATGGGATTTCCTGCACCTTCAGCACGGTCTTCTCGCCGGTGGCGACATCGTAATCATAGACAGTGCCGGGCGTGACCATCGATTCATAGCCGAGCCGAAGCACGCTCATGTCATATTCCGGGTTGTCGCCCAGCCCTGCGTCATAGCTCGCCTCGGGGAATTCGATCCGGCGCGGGGGGCCACCTTCGTAGGAATGGATCTCGATCTGATCGAGCCCGGCCTCGCGCCCGTCGACGATGAAGAACTTCGCGAAACAGCTGACCCCGGTCATGTAGAATTCGGGCGATGCGCCGATCAGCTCGGTCCATGTCCCCGGATCGCTAATGGGGGCGATACAGAGCCGGAAATTGGGATGGCTATCGTTGGTGTGGATGAACAGCGTGTCGCCATGCGCATCGACATCATATTCGCGGCCCACCTGACGTGGCGACACGCAGACCGGCTTGGCGAGCGGATCGCTGGCGGGCACCAGCCAGACTTCGCTGGTGACGTGATCGCCCGTCGCGATGACGATCCACAGCCGGTCGCTCGTCTCGGACACACCAACGCGGAAGCCCTCATCGACTTCCTTGAACAGCTCGATATCGTCGCTGACGGGCGTGCCGAGCCGGTGGAAGCGCGCATTGTCCGTCCGCCACTGGTCATTGGCGAGCCCGTAGAGGAACCCGCTGTCATCCGCCGCCCAGACGATTTCGGAGAGCATGCCGGGGATCACCTCGGGCAGATGCTCGCCGGTCGCGATTACCTTGACGCGCACCTCGAACCGCTCGGAGCCGCTATCGTCGATCGCATAGGCCATCAGCCGCCCGTCATTGCTGACGGAAAGAGCCCCGAGCCGGAAATATTCCTTGCCCTCGGCCAGAGCCGGCTCATCGAGCAGCAATTCGTCCGGGCCGCCCGCGACGGGCTTGCGCCACCATTTGCGATACTGGCCGCCGGTTTCGAACGCGGTCCAATAGAGCCAATCGCCATCCTTTTGCGGGACCGAGCGATCGTCTTCCTTGATGCGGCCCTTCATCTCTTCGTAAAGCCGGTCGGTCAACGGCTTCAGCGGGGCCATCACGCCTTCGAAATAGGCGTTCTCGGCCTCCAGATAGGCGAGCACATCCTTGTCGGTGACATCGGGATAGCCGGGATCGCGCAGCCACGCATAGGGATCATCGATCATGTGGCCATGGGCGGTGAAGCTGAAGTGGCGGCGATCGGCGCGCGGCGGCGTGGTGCTGGTTTCCATCTGGCATTCCTAAGCCCACGGATCGCGCGAAGTCGAGAGGGGCGGCTCGACTTGAGCGGGGTGGGGGGCGTAGGATGGTGACAACCACAAAATTCAGGATTGCCCATGTCCAGTTATGCCGACCGTCTCCGCGCCCTGCGCGACCAGTTGAAGCGCGATCGCCTCGACGGGTTCGTCGTGCCGCTAACCGATGAGCATATGAGCGAATATGTCGGTGGCTATGCGCAGCGCCTTGCCTGGCTGACGGGGTTTCAGGGATCGGCGGGGGCGGCCGCGGTGCTGCCCGAAGCGGCGGCGATCTTCACCGATGGGCGTTATACGCTGCAGGTGCGCCAGCAGGTCGATGGCGACCACTGGGCCTATGTGGGCGTGCCGCAAACCAGCATCGCCACGTGGCTGGCCGAGAATGCAGCGCAAGGCGCGCGGATCGGCTATGATCCCTGGCTGCACACCCGCGCCTGGGTGAATGAAGCGAGCAGGGCGCTGGCCGAACGCGGCGCGGTGTTGGTGCCCGTCGATACCAACCCGGTTGATGCGATCTGGCCCGATCGCCCTGCACCGTCGAACGCCACCTTATCGGTCCATGCCGATGATCAGGCCGGGCAGTCCTCCGCCCAGAAGCGCGCCGGGATCGCCGACTGGCTGGCCGCGCGCAAGGCCGATGCGGTTGTGCTGACCGCACTCGATTCGATCGCCTGGGCGTTCAACATTCGGGGAAATGACGTCGATCACACCCCCGTCGCGCTTGCCTATACGATCGTCCAGGCAGACGGCACCGCCGACCTGTTCATCGCGCCCGAAAAGCTGACCGATGCGGTTCGTCAGCATCTGGGCAATGCCATCCGCGTCCATGACAGGGGCGAGTTCGCCGCCGCGCTGTCGCTGTATGCGGGGAAGCGGGTGGCTGCCGATCCAGAACGGGCGGTGGCGGCAATCTTCGACGCGCTCGATGCTGGCGGGGCGAAGGTGCTGACTCAGCGCGATCCGGTGGTGCTCGCCAAGGCGCTGAAGAATCCCGTCGAGATTGCCGGGCACCGCGCAGCATCCGCGCGCGACGGCGCGGCGCTGGGGCGGTTCCTGCGGTGGGTAGAGGCCGAAGCCCCCAAGGGCGGCCAGACCGAACTGAGTTGTGCCGCCAAACTGCTCGAGTTTCGCCAGGCATCGGGCGTGCTGCTCGACACCTCGTTCGACACGATTTCCGCCACTGGCGCACACGGCGCGAGCCCGCATTACCGGGTCGACGAGCAATCGAACGCGCCGCTCGAACTGGGCCAGCTCTATCTCGTCGATTCGGGCGGGCAATATGCCGATGGCACGACTGACGTCACCCGCGTGCTGCCGATCGGCGAGCCGACCGCGGAAATGCGCGACCGCTTCACGCGGGTGCTGAAGGGCCATATCGCGCTCGCCACCGCGGTGTTCCCGCACGGCACCAATGGCGGCCAGCTCGATGCCTTTGCGCGGCGACCATTATGGGAGGCAGGGCTCGATTATGCGCATGGCACCGGCCACGGGGTCGGCGCCTATCTGTCCGTGCATGAAGGCCCCCAGCGGATCGCCCAGCCCAATTATCCCGGCGGCGGTCCATCCGAGCCGCTCCGCGCGGGGATGATCATCTCCAACGAACCCGGTTATTACAAGGCAGGCGAATACGGCATCCGCATCGAGAACCTGATTCTGGTCGAGGACCGCGCAATCGACCGCGCGGAAGCACCAATGCTCGGCTTCGAAACGCTCACCTTCTGCCCGATCGAGCGCAGCCTGATCGTGCCGACGCTGCTGACCGAGGCGGAACGCGCCTGGCTCGATGCCTATCATGCCCGTGTGCTTGCCGTGCTTGGGCCGCAAATGCAGGGCGATGACCTGGCCTGGCTGAAGGCGAAATGCGCGCCGATCTGAAGCGGGGAGAATGACCATGCCATCTTTGCTCACTACTCCGATCCATCTCGGCCCCGGCGCCAGGGCAGTCGTGCAGCCTGATTTCACGGGCATGGAATGGTATCACGGCTATGGCGAGCGCCACGACGCAGACGGAGTCGAGGGGCGGCTGGTATCAATGTATCGCTTCACCGAAAGCTGGGATTCTTGGGAAATGCATCCGCTGGGCGATGAAGTCGTCATTTGCGTCAGCGGTGCAATGACACTCCACCAGGAATTGGCCGATGGACGCACCGCGACCGTGACGATCGGCGCAGGCGATTACGCGATCAATCCGCCTGGCTGCTGGCACACCGCCGATGTGACGGGCGAGGCGACCGCTTTGTTCATTACCGCCGGCCTGGGGACGAAACATCGTCCGCGTTAACGGGCGCATCCGCAGCAATACCGCGTGCCCGCGCTTTTCGTTTTTTCAGGTTTTCGCGCAATTGTGCGGCGAGCCGTTCGGCGCGATCATCCTTTTCGCTCATGCTGCCCCTATCCTGCGCCAACCCCGCCTTGACAAGCACGCGCACGTCGGACCATAGCCGCGCTTCCGCCCGAAAAGCCGGAAAAATGCTGCCGTAGCTCAGTGGTAGAGCGCATCCTTGGTAAGGCTGAGGTCGTGAGTTCAATCCTCACCGGCAGCACCATTTTTCCCCGCTGATCGGCCGTTATGGCCGGATCAAGCGGCGGCGGCCCGGCGATCACCTTCGTCCGCTATGCGGGCGTGATCGATGATCAGGCCGGTTACCTCGCCTATCTTCGACGGCGGCAGATCATGCGCCATGCCAGGAATGATAACGAGCCGGGCATCCGGAATCCGCCGGGCGATATCCTCGCTGCACGCCATCGGTACCAGCGGATCATTGGCGCCGTGGATCACCAACGTCGGTGCGGAGATGCGGGGCAGTGCGACGGCGCGGGTGCGGTCGGCGATGATCGCAAGCATCTGCCGACGGACCCCCAACGGATTATAGCCGCGGTCAAATGCTTGCCCGGCAATCACGCGATAGGCGTCGGGCGCGCGGGCAGGATCGGGGTGGCCGATCATCTCCAGCAGTTCTGCGCCCGCCGCGACCGCCCATGCCCGATCCGGGTTGGCGGGCCGCCGCGCGATCAGCCGCTTGCGCAGCGCGGGCGACGGGCCGGGCAATCCGTGCGCGCCGCTGGATGACATGATCGAGGTCAGGCTGCGCACCCGCGCGGGCATGCCGATTGCGATGCGCTGGGCGATCATCCCGCCCATCGACACGCCGACGATATGGGCATCGGCAATGCCAAGCGCATCAAGCAGCCCGGTGGCGTCCGCAGCCATATCGGCAATCGAATAGGCCAGCGGAAAACGCAGCCCAAGCCGCGCGGCGACGATGGCGGTGATCGGGCTGATCGCCGAGGCCCCGTGGAGATAGCTTGATTGGCCGATGTCGCGATTATCGAACCGGATGATGCGATATCCGGCATCGATCAGCGCCGTCACGAACGGCTCGGGCCAGGCGATATGCTGCGTGCCCAGCCCCATGATCAGCAACATCGCCGGCCCTGACTGATTGCCCGCTTCTTCGTAATACAGGTCGACGCCGTTGACGTTCAGCTTGGGCATGCGTGGTTCCGGTCGGTAGATGACGTGTGCGTCAAGCTAACGAAAGCGGCACCGATGGCAAGCGCATGAGGGAAAGCCCGGTCAGAGCGCCTCGTCGACCAGCGCGGTTGCGGTGTCACTGGCCCAGTTCTGCCCGCCGAGCATCCGCCACACTTCGCGGCCCTGCGCATCGAACAGGATCGTTGTCGGCAAATTGGCTTGATAGGCTATGCTGAGCGCCGCCTGCGGATCGCGGTAAGGTTGCAGCCTTTTATACTGCGCGTTCTTGAAGAAAGGATCGACCTTTGCTGCGCCCTCCAGATCCTGGCTCACCGCAAGCACCGTCAGCTTGCCGTTGAGCCGATCGGCCAAGCCATCAAGCGTCGGCATTTCGGCCACGCACGGCGCACACCAGGTCGCCCACAGGTTGAGCAGCACCGGCTTGCCGGCAAAGCTGGCAATCGTGACGGGCTTGCCCGACGGATCGATGAACTGAAGATCCGACGCCAATTCGCCCTTATGGGTGCGATCGAGGATCCCTGCGGCTTCGCGGCGCGCTGGGATTGTACCGCTTGTCGAAGGCACTTCATCGGGCAGCGGTGTGGATGCGGCGGCGTTTGCTTGCTCCGGCGCGCTCGATTGCCTATCGCAACCGCCGATCACCAGCGGCATCATCAGGAGAATTACGATCAGCGGACGCGGCACCATGGCGGGGGAAAGCTCCAATGCGATGTGGGGCGGGCGCTTCGCCGAAGGGCCTGCCGCCGTGATGCGCGAGATAAACGCGTCGATCCCGTTCGACAAGCGGCTGTGGCAGCAGGATGTGGCGGCATCAAAGGCGCATGTCGCGATGCTTGGCGCGACCGGGATCGTCGCCGCTGCCGATGCTGATGCAATCAGCGCTGGCCTTGACGCTGTCGCCGCCGATTATGCCGCAACCGGCGTGGCCGATGATTATGTGCTCGAAGACATTCATATGCAGACCGAGGCGCGGCTGGCCGACAAGATCGGGCCGGTGGCCGGGCGGCTTCACACCGCGCGCAGCCGCAATGATCAGGTCGCGACTGATTTCCGGCTCTGGGTGCGGGATGCGATCGATCAGGTCGACGTCGCACTGGGCGGTTTCCAGGACGCGCTGATCGCCCGAGCCGAGGAACATGCCGAAAGCGTGATGCCGGGCTTCACCCATTTGCAGAGCGCGCAGCCGGTGACGCTCGGTCATCATCTGATGGCCTATTGCGAGATGGTGGTGCGCGATCGCAGCCGCTTTGCCGATGCCCGCGCGCGGGGGAACCAGTGTCCGCTCGGCAGCGCGGCGCTGGCGGGTACGGGCTTTCCGATCGACCGGGTGATGACGGCGGCGGCGCTTGGCTTCGATGCACCGACGCGCAATTCGCTCGACGCGGTGTCCGACCGTGATTTCGCGCTCGATTATCTGATGGCGGCGACCCAATGCGCGCTGCATCTGTCGCGCCTGGCCGAGGAGTTCATCCTCTGGGCATCGCAGCCGTTCGGCTTTGTCTCGCTCTCCGATCAATGGTCGACCGGCAGCTCGATCATGCCGCAGAAGCGCAACCCCGACGCGGCCGAACTGGTACGCGGTCATTCAGGCCGCATCGCCGGGTGCATGACTGCGCTCGTCATGACGATGAAGGGCCTGCCGCTCGCCTACTCAAAGGACATGCAGGACGATAAGCCGCCGGTGTTCGAGGCGCATGATCTGCTGGCGTTGTCGATCGCGGCGATGACCGGGATGGTCGAGAGCGCGACCTTCCGCACCGATCGCATGCGCGCAGCCGCGGAGGCTGGCTTTTCGACCGCGACCGATCTCGCCGACTGGCTGGTGCGCGAGGCCGGACTGCCATTTCGCGAAGCGCACCACGTCACCGGGCGTGCGGTGAAACTGGCCGAGGAGCAGGGGGTGGCGCTTGATCGGCTGGCGATCGCCGATCTGCAGGCGATCGATACACGGATCGATGATCGTGTGTATAAGGTGCTGAGCGTCGATGCATCCGTGGCGAGCCGTACCAGCCTGGGCGGCACCGCCCCGGTGCAAGTGCGTGCGGCGATCGCCGAGGCGCGGCGGCGGCGTGAAGGAGAAGTGGCGTGAAGAAATTGATTGTTGTCGCCGCCTTGGCGCTGGCCGGATGTGGTGCCGCAGACGGGTTGCAACCCGGACCGAGCGCTGCCCTGCCGCCCAAGCCCTATGGCGCCACCGCCACGCCGACGCCTGCCCAGCTCATGCAATCGACCAACCAGGCGCGCCCGGAGCGCAGCGATGAATTGCTGCGCTCGTCCGATCAGCGTCGTGGCGACGAATTCGATCTGCCGCCGACCCGCTGATACGATGGATCATTTTGCCCTGAAGAATGGCGCGCTGCACTGTGAAGGCGTGTCGCTCGAAACCATCGCCGCTGAAGTCGGCACGCCGGTTTATGTCTATTCGACCGCAACGTTCGAACGCCATGCCCAGGTGTTTCGTGAGGGGCTGAAGGATGCCGGGCGCGTCCACCTTGCTTATGCGATCAAGGCCAATCCCAACCGCGCGGTGCTGCGCGTTCTCGCCAACCAGGGCTATGGTGCCGATGTTGTATCGGGGGGTGAGCTGTCGCGCGCGCTTTCTGCGGGCATCCCCGCGCATGACATTGTCTTTTCAGGCGTCGGCAAGACGCGTGAGGAGCTGACCCAGGCGCTGTCAGTCGGGCTCGGACAGTTTAATCTCGAGCTTGAGGAAGAGGGCCAGGTCCTCGCCGCGATTGCGTATGCGAAGGGGATGACCGCGCAGGCAACGCTGCGCGTCAATCCCGATGTCGATGCCGGTACCCATGCCAAGATCTCGACCGGCAAGGCGGAAAACAAGTTCGGCGTGCCGATCGATCAGGCCCCGGCGATCTTTGCGCGGTTGGCCGCCTTGCCCGGCATCCGGATGCGCGGGGTTGCGATCCATATCGGCAGCCAGCTGAGCACGCTCGACCCGCTCGAGGCGGCGTTCACCCGCATCGGACATCTGGTGGCTGATCTGCGCGCCGCTGGTCATGCGATTGACCGGGTCGATCTGGGCGGTGGGCTCGGCGTGCCCTATCGCCCGGGCGACGTGATGCCGAGCCCGGCGGATTTCGGCGCGATGGTCGCGCGCGTGACGCGCGGCTGGGATGTCGAATTGATGTTCGAACCGGGCCGGGTGATCGCAGGCAATGCAGGAGTCCTGCTGACCAAGGTGATCTGGGTGAAACCCGGCGTCACCAATCCCTATGTCATCGTCGATGCGGCGATGAATGATCTCGCCCGCCCTGCCCTTTATGATGCGTATCATGATTTCGTCGCCGTCCGACCGACCGGCGAGCGGATGACCGCCAATATTGCAGGGCCCGTGTGCGAAAGCGGCGATACCTTTGCGATGGGGCGCGATATCGACAAAGTCGTCTCCGGCGACCTTGCGATATTCCGCACCGCCGGGGCTTATGGCGCGACGATGGCAAGCACCTATAACAGCCGCGCATTGGTGCCCGAAGTGCTGGTGAACGGCGACAAATATGCTGTCGTCGCTGACCGAATCGCCGCCGAGACGATCCTGGCGGCAGAGCGCCTGCCCGACTGGCTGACCGAATGACGCTCCATAGCTTGCCGCTGTTCGTGCGGCTGGCTGGTCGCGCGGTGATCCTGCTGGGCGACGGGGAAGCAGCGGACGCCAAACGGCGGCTGCTCGATCGCGCAGGTGCCGTGATTGTTGGCGAGGATGGCGACGCCGCGCTCGCGATTGTCGCTGTCGGCGATGAAGCAGGCGCCGTTGCGGCCGTCGAACGGCTGAAGGCACGCGGCATTCTGGTCAATGCGGTCGATCGGCCCGCGTTGTGTGACTTCACGATTCCGGCCATTATCGACCGGGCACCAGTGCTGGTGGCGATTGGCACCGGCGGGGCCTCCGCCGGACTGGCAGCGGCGCTGCGTCAGCGGATCGAAGCCTTGCTGCCCGCCACGCTGGGCCGGCTTGCGGATGCGCTGTTCGCCAGTCGCGGCGCGGTGCGCGCTCGCTTTCCCGATAGCGGTGCCCGGCGGCGCGCGATCGGCGCGGCGCTTTCGCCCGGCGGTACGCTCGATCCGCTGATCGATCAGGGAAACGTTGATATCATGGCAGCGCTCGCCGCGGCGCCACCGACGCGAATTGTTGGCATCGTCGTCCGAAGCGCTGACCCTGAAGAGTTGACGTTGCGCGAGGCGCGGCTGCTTGCGCTTGCCGACAGGCTCTATCACAGTGACGACATGCCCGCCGCCATTCTCGATCGCGCACGTGCCGATGCCGATCGGATCATTGGTCCGGCGCCGGGAACGCCTTTGCCGGGATTGTCGGTAGAACTGGCGATGACCAAATGAACGATTTCGCCTACCGCGTCGGCAGCGATAGTGTCGACACGCTGACACCGATGGAGGCAATCGCCGAGCAGCGCGCGTTCGTCTGGATCCACCTGGCGAGCAAGGACGACGACACCAAGACATGGCTGGCAGATGTCGCAAACATCCCCGATTACATCGTCGAAGCGTTGACCGCGACCGAAACCCGCCCGCGTTGTGACCAGATCAGCGATGGGGCGTTCCTGAACCTGCGCGGACGATCGACCGAGGCAATGACGATGTCCGATCCGCTGGCATCAGTGCGGATCTGGGCGGTGGCTGGGCGAGTGATTTCGGTCGCGCGGTTGCCGCTGCCGGCGATCGATCTCGTCGTCGCGAGCATGGAAACCGGGCTGATCCGTGACCCTGGCGATCTGATCGCCGAGTTTGCCGCTTCGATAACCGTCGATCTCGACCCCGAAGTCGCTGATCTGGGGGATGCACTTGATGATTGCGAGGCTGATCTGGACGCCAACCGCATTTTCCAGCTGCGCCGTGAAGTCACGAATGTGCGCGTCAAATCGATCGGCTATCGCCGCTTTCTGTCGCCCCAGCGCGCGGCGATCGAGAAACTCGCTTCCCTACCGATTGCGTGGCTGGAGGATGAAGACCGGATGCATTTGAGCGCCGCGGCCGACCGCGCGGCCCGCATGGCGGAAGAGCTTGAATCGATCCGCGAACGATCAGCCCTGATGCACGAGGCGCTTACCGATCTACGCGCCGAACAGATCGACCAACGATCGCTGATCCTGTCAGCGGTCGCGCTCATTTTCCTGCCGCTCACTTTCCTGACGGGTTTGCTTGGCATGAATGTGCAAGGGATACCCTATGCCAACCAGCCCTGGGCATTTCAGGGCGTCGTGTGGGTAAGCGTTGCTATTGCGCTGTTGATATCAGCCTATTTCTTCAGGCGTCACTGGTTCCGCTGAGCCGTTCGAACCGATCGTTCAATTGCTGGAGCGAGGCGATCAGCCGCAGCCGATCAGCCCGGGTCTCAGCGAGTTCCACGCGCGCTTCGCCCAATTCCATCGCCCGCGCGGCAATGCGTGCGTCGAGCGTGGCATTTGAGCGCTTAAGATCGGCGATACGGCGCGCGCGATCGACCACCCGGTCGATCCGCGCGGCGAGGACGTCGAAGTCAAAAGGCTTTGCAACATGATCGTCAGCACCGGCTGCCAGCGCGTCAACCGCTGCCGCGGCATCGCTTCGGCCGGTAAGCATGATCACCGGCAGATCAGCGGTTTCACGACTGCCGCGAATATCATTGAGCACATCGATGCCCGACATCACCGGCATCACCAGATCGAGCAGCACCAGATCGAACCCACGCGCCGCGATCAGATCCAGCGCTTCCGGGCCATTGTCGCTGAGCACCACCAGATAGCCAAGGTGACCCAGGCGCCGCCCCAGAATGTTCAGATTGGTGCGGCTATCATCGACGGCCAGAATGGTGCGCACCGGGCCGCGGCGCGCACGGCCGGATGTTTCTTCAGTGCGAGAAAATAAGTCCATCAATGTGCACCCCCGTCGAACCCCAACCCTAAGGCGGTGATCGTCAGAAAATGGTTAACACTGCAGCAACGGCAGAGCGCTTAACCCGATCAGCCGACTAGCGGCGCCCGACCACTGCCCAAGCCTGGGCAATTTGCGCCATATTGGTCGCCACCTCGATAAATGGTCGCGCATCATCGCCCAGGCTCGCGTCGATCACCTTGGCGCGTGCACCGCGGTACAGCCCGGCCAATGTCTGCGACAAATTGCCGCCGCGTTCGAAATCCAGCCCAGCTTCGAGCGCGAACAGGATCGATATCGCGCGCGTCGTCTTGTCACTTTTCACCGAACGGTTGCCGCTGTCGATCGCCGCTGCCGCGGCACGTAGCGCACGGCCAAGCTCGTCGTAGAGCAATGCAACCAGCTGGTGCGGATCGGCCTCGCCCGTGCGCCCGGCAATATCGATCTGCCGATAGGTCGCTTCGGGATTGCGCCCGAGCGTCGTTGCATAATGCGCCATCAGTTGTTCGACTTGGGCGCGAATTGCTGGGTCAGGAAGGATTGCGTCGATTTATAGGCGGAAACGCGCGCATCGGCCCCCGCAAACTGGCGCGTCAATCGCGTGCGGACAACTTCCTTGTCGGCATTGGCCTTTTCCAGCGCCTCATCAAGTGACGCCTGGCGCTTGGCGTAGCGCGATTCGCTCGCGCCGAGTCCCGTTGTCGTGCTGGTGGCCTGATCAGCGATCGCCTGAAAGGCGGCGGCGATCCCGCCGCCGGTCGCCCCGGATCCGTTGAAAAACAGCGCTTCGACGGCATCGGGAAAGTCGGTGATCGCCGCCGTCAAACGATCGGCGTTCACGCTCAGCGAGCCGTCCCGGTTGGTAGACACGCCGATATCGCTCAGGTTTCTGGGTGCGCCGGCAGTGGTGGGGGTAGCGAGTTCGGTCTGGGTGAAACGCCGCAACGATTGCTGAAGCTGACGGGTCGCAGAATCGTTGAACAACGCGCCATTGGTCGCATCGCTCTGGGATTTTACCACGCGCTGCAGATCGTTAAATGCCGCCACCAGATCGTTGACCGATGACCGCAGCTGTTCGGTCGGCACATTGGTGCCAAGGGAGACGTTGGTCCCGACCGATTCCGACACGAGATCGAGCTTCACCCCATCGACCAGGTCGCTGATCGAATTGCTGCTGCGCGACAGCGGGATACCGTCGACCGCTACGATCGCATCTTGCGCCACCGTGCCGAACAACGCCCCGCTGGCGGCGGGTGTGATCGCGAGAGCGGCCAGCCCGGGTGCGCCGACATCTTCGGTTGCGGTCAGCGTGAATGCCTGATCCGCGCCGGTCTTGCTTTTCAGCGCCAGCCGCGCGCCCGATGAATCGGTAATGATGCTGGCCGTGACGCCGGCGTTGGCGGCATTGATCGATGCGGCGATCGATTCAAGGCTCGATGCGCCTGCAACCACCGGGATGTCGATTGGCGCTGCACTCCCTGCGACAAAGCTGCCGCCACCAACTGAACCTGAGCCAAACGTCAGGGTAAGCGTGCCCGTGCCGATCGCGGCGGTCCGATCGGCAACAGCGGCGGTTGCGACTGATTGCGCCTGGGCAAGCTGGCGCACTTCGAGTGTGGTGGACAGGCCGGATAGCTTTGCGCCGGGCAGCGCGCTGGCTTTAACAATGCTGGTGTTGCTGCTGGTCGGCGTGGTTGACAGCAACCCGCCGGTTGCCAGCGATTTCAGCCCGGCGGCAAAATCAGTCACGCTGCTCTTAACGGTGGCGGCACCGGAAATCTGGGCCGAAATCGTCTGGCTCTGGCGCTTGATCGACTGGGTTTTGGCATTGAACTGCGCATTCACCAGGTCGTTGACGAGCGAGGTCAGGTCAATGCCCGATCCTGCGCCCAGCGTATTAACGATCGAATCGACCATGGCGATTTCCTGTTAGGCCCTCATTCGGAAAACGACCGAGCGCCTGCGAACTTTAGGGTTTTGTTGTGATTTTCACGCCGTTTTCGTCGAACCGCGCGGTTTCGGGCACGCTGACCGGCGGCGGCGAGCCACCTGCCTGCGCGTTGACGCCGAACACGAATGCCAGCACCGTCGCGATTGCCATGTACAGATCGTCGCGCACTTCCTGGCCCTCGCGACTGGTGTAATAAATGGCGCGTGCGAGCATGGGATATTCCAGCGTGGTGACGCGCGATTCCGCCGCCAGCTCGCGGATCGCCTGTGCCGTCACACCGCGTCCCTTGGCAACAACGACCGGCACCTGATCGCGCCCGCGGTCATAGCGCAGCGCCACCGCGAAATGGGTCGGGTTGGTGAGCACGACATGCGCTTCGCTGACGGCCTTGCGCATATTGCGCTTGGCCAGATCATGCCGGCGCTGGCGCTGTGCGGCCTTGTTTTCCGGATTGCCTTCGCTTTCTTTGTGCTCGTCCTTGATCTCCTGCTTGCTCATACGGAGCTTCTGCAGCAGCTGGATGATCTGAATCGGCAGATCGATGCCTGCGATCACCACCAGCCCCGCCGCCATCGCGAACAGGGTGCCGGTGAGCATCGACCCCAGCGCGCCGACACTGCGCTCGATATCCGACGATGCCAAACCGATCGACTGGGTGGAGACGTGCCACAGCATGTAATAGCCGATCGTGCCGAGCAGGATCACCTTGAGCAGCGATTTGCCGAGCTCAATCCAGCCCTGTGGCCCGAAGATGCGCTTCAGCCCCGATGCCGGGTTAATGCGGCTTGCCTTGGGGGCCATCAACTTGCCGTTGAAGGTCAGCGCGCCGAGCCCAGCCTGGCTGAAAATCGCCGCGATCAAAGTGATGACGAACATCGCGATCATCGGCGGGGCGATCTGCCAGCCTGCGATCGACAGCGACCGCATCGGCTGGAAATCATCGATGTCGCCTGACCCGAACGAGAAACTGGTGACCATCAGCGCCTTGCACGCCGCCATCAGCGCGGGGCCGAACAGCGCCAGCCAGCCACATCCGGCAAGCACCACCAAAGCGGTTGCAAACTCGCGTGATCGCAGCACCTGACCATCATCAAACGCCTTTTGCTTGCGCTTGGGTGTTGGTGCTTCTGTCTTTTCGCCGAATTCATCTGCCATCAGCCGATCACCAGATGTTCAGCGGCAGCCAGGCCTTCCTGGATAATCACGATCATGTAATCGCCCATCGCCGGGAAGGCGATCGCCAGCGCGATGACGCCGACCGCCAAACTCATCGGCAGGCCAACGGCGAACAGGTTGAGCGCGGGCGCAGAGCGCGAGAGCATGCCAACGACAAGGTTGAGGCACAGCAGCAGGAACCCGACCGGCAGCGCCAGCAGGAACCCCGCCGAAAAGGCATAGCCGCCGAACACGGCGATATCGCGCAGCCGCTCCACTGCGATCCAGGCCGAGCCCGGCGGGAGCACCGCATAGCTGCGCACGACCAGCTCGACGAGCATCAGATGCCCGTTGACCGAAAGGAACAGCAAGGTGAGCAACGTCATCATGAACTGGCCGAGGGCGGTGCTCGACCGGCCATTTTGCGGATCGATCGCCGAGGCAAAGCCGATGCCCATCGAGTTACCGATCAACTCGCCCGCCACCAATGGCGCGGCGAAGGCGATTTGCAGGACAAAGCCGATCGCGAGGCCGACCAGCGCTTCTGCTGCAACGGCAAGAAAGGTGGTGATCGCAAAGATCTGTGCGGGCGGTGTCACGGGATTGGCGGCGAGCACCAGAAAGCCGATCGCGCCCGACAGTGCGATACGCACCTGCAACGGCACGCTGATCGCCCCGAAGATTGGCGCGGCAATGAAGGTCGCGCTGACGCGCACCATCACGAACAACAGCGTCCACAGCTGCGGCTCGATTGACAGGCCAAAGCCCAGCATCGCGCTATTTCACCAGATCGGGAATGCGCTCGAAGATCGATACGGTGAAGTCGCTCAGCAACCCCAGGATCAGCCCGCCGAATATCACCAGCGAGACGGCAACGACCACCAGCTTCGGCACGAAGGTCAGCGTCTGTTCGTTGATCGAGGTGGCTGCCTGGACCATGCCGAGGATGAGGCCGGACAGAAGTGCCGGGATCAGGATCGGGGCGGACGCAAGTGCAAGCACCCACAGGGCCTCGTTCGCAATCGTCAGGAAATATTGGGTGTCCATCGCGACGCTACCTCATGAAACTATTGGCAAGCGACCCCATCGTCAGCGCCCAGCCATCGACCAGCACGAACAGCAGCAGCTTGAAGGGGAGCGAGATGATTGTCGGTGAGACCATCATCATGCCGAGCGACATCAGCACCGAAGCGACGATCAGATCGATCACGATAAATGGCAGGAAGATTAGGAAGCCGATCTGGAACGCGGTTTTCAGCTCGCTCGTCACATAGGATGGCAGCAGCACCGAATAGGGCACGTCAGCCGGCTTGGCATAGGGCCCCGACTTGGCGATCTTGGAGAACATCGTGATGTCCTTCATCCGCGTCTGCTTGAGCATGAAGGCGTGGAGCGGTTTGCCCGCGGTCTCGATCATCTGAGTCGCGCCGATCTTGCCGGCCGCATAGGGCTGGATCGCCGTGACGTTCATGTCGTTCAGCACCGGTGCCATGACGAAAAAGCTCAGGAACAGCGACAAGCCGACCAGCACCTGGTTCGGCGGGGTCTGCTGCAAGCCGAGCGCCTGGCGCAGGATCGACAGCACGATAATGATCCGCGTGAAGCTGGTCATCATCAGCAGGATGCCCGGCAGAACCGACAGCAGCCCCATGATGATGAGGACCTGGAGCGACAGCGACAGCGGCGCATTGCCGCCGCCCAGATCGCCGAGTGCCCGATCGATGGCGTCGCCCGTGCCCGGCGGGGCGGGCAAGCTCGGCGGTGTTGGGGCGGCCTGGGCGAAGGCCGGTGCCGCGACCATCAGACAGAAAATGAGCGCAAGGACGATCAGCGCGATCCGGCCCGTCCAACCGCTACGGGTGGCGCTTTCGCCAGCGGCAGGTGCGGTCCGAAACAGGCTGGGGCCCTTTGCCGTCACGCGGCGGACGACAGGCGAGGTCATTTGTCGCCCCGATCGATCAGCGTCACCCCGCCGCGCCCGACCGAGACGAGCAGCTTGCGCCCTTCAAAATCGAGTACCGCGAGCTTGAGACCGGGCGACAACATCATCGTTTCCTTGACGGTCAGCATGCGTTCGCCCTGAGTCGCCTGCAGCCGCGTTTCCAGTCGGCGCCACAGATACAGGCAGCCGATCATCAGCCCGCAGACCAGCGGCAGCAGCACCGCCACCTTCAGGATATATTCCCACATCATCAGCGGGCGGCCCGCTTGTCAGGCGACACCAGCTCGGTCATCCGCACGCCGAACCGGTCACCCACGGTGACCACCTCACCGCGGCCAATGAGCGTGCCGTTGACGAAGACGTCGAGCAGTTCGTTCGCCGCCCGGTCGAGCTCGATCACGCTGGCTTCGCCGAGCGCCAGCAGTTCGCGCAAGGTGAGCGAGGTCGATCCGATCTCGACAGTCAGTTTGACGTCGACGTCCTGCAACAGCCGGAAATTGGCCGCTACCGCCCCGTCGACGGGGAAACCCCCGGTCATGTCGTTCATCGGTAATCCTCTTCGTCTTTGCGTTCGATCATGGTCAGCCGGATCGCGGCCTTGCCGTTGGACGTGCCCACGGTTCCCGTGCCGAGCCGGTCCGCGCCCACCATCACCGGCACATCCGCACCGAAGCTGATCGGGATGACGTCACCGGCTTTCAGCTCCATCAGTTTGACGAGCGAAATCGTGGGTTCAGCGAGCACCGAGCGCACCGGGAAGCGCACGCCCATCACCGCCCGCGTCAACCCGTTGCGCCATGCCGGATCGGGCGCGGCCGCGCGCGCGTGCACCTTGCCGGTGAGTGATGGCGCGTGCGGCTTCAGCGCAGCGACGGGATAAACGATATCGATAAAGGTCGGCTTCGATGACCCGGTTGCGATGCCGAACCGGGTCACGACGACGGCGTCTTCAGGATCGACGCCTGCAAGCAACGCCGGGCTGGTTTCCATATGGCCCGGGCGAAAATCGATCCGTGCCAATGGCTCCCAGGCATTTTTGAGCGGTCCGGCCATCATCATGCCCAGCCGCTCGACCATCGAATCGGCCGCGGGCGAGAATTCGGTGGGCATCGGATGCGGCGCATCGCCCGTCCCGCCGAAAAATTGATCGAGCAGTTCAAGCACGAACTTGCCGTCGAACAGCATCAACGCGGTGCCGGGCGTCGGCGCCATTGCCATCGGCAGCCAGGCGGTGAGGATCTCGGGCCGCTCGGCGCGGTAATCGGCGAAGCGCTGCACCACCAGCGGCTCTGCCCAGATCCGCGCCTCGCAGCGCAGCAGCGGCTCGAACACGCCACGCATCGACCGGGCCAGAAGCGCCGATAAATGCTGCAGCGTGTGCAGATCACCAAAGGGATTGAGGTTGGCTACCCCCAGCGCAGCGGCATGCTCGGCGGGTGGGCGCGATCGTCCCCGATCGCGCCGTTCGCCTGCTGCCGTTGGTGAAGGCTCGTTAACCATGCCTCACTGAACAACAAAATTGGTAAAGTAGACGTTACCAATGCCGCCGAATCCCTCTTTTTGCTTCAAAACTGCGTTAATTGCCTTCACCAGTTGCGCCTGCATCTGGCGTTTGCCCTCCACCGCGAACACCTGTTCCTCGGTGGCATCGCCCAGTGCGAGCAGCACGGCAGAACGAACCGCGATCTCATGCGTCTTCACATTTTCAATGACGCGTTCGTCATAAGGGGTCGAAATCGCGATCCCGACCTGAATGAAATGGACGCTTTCGCGCAGGTTGGAGGTGAATTCCTTTTCCATGGCATAGTAGTTGGAGGCGTATTTGTCGCCGCCCTTGCCCATCGGCGTATGGCTGCCGCCACCGCCGCCGCCGCCATGTCCGTCTTCCTCGCCCCCACCGCGCTTTTCCTCGCTCTTGGGCACCAGCCGCGGTTGCTCGACATGCGCCGATTCGCCATGGGCGCCACCCCCGAACATCCCTGCCTGCATCGCATAGAGGCCGCCACCAACGCCGCCGCCGATGACGATCAGCGCCACAACGATAATGATCACCCATTTCATCGCGCCACCTTTTTTCTTGGGTGCCTTTTCGGTGTCCTTGTCTTCATTCTTCGCCATGATGTTTCCCCTTCATCTCACGCAATTCGGTTGTCGGAATCCGCCCGATCATGGGCGGGGTTGATCGTGTTTGAACGATTGGACGCCGTACCCTGCGGCGCAGGCGCGGGTCGGCGCTGATCGGTGGGCTGGCCAAAGCCACCGGCTGTCCGGTCGCCTTGCTGGTCGGTGCGCGCCGAAACGGCCGTGTCCCCGAGTTTCAGGCCGCGCGCTTCGGCAAGTTCGGCGAGACGAGGTTCGGCATCGGCCAGCAAGGCGCGCGTTGCAGGCGCATCGGCGGCAAAGGAGACATGCAGCGTCTCGCCCTGCTGCCGCAGCGCGACCTCGATCTTGCCGAGCGAATCGGGCACCAGCGTGATCCGCGAATCACGCGCATTGGCGACATCGCGCACCGCATCGATCCGGTCGATCAGCGCACGCGTCCAGTCCTCGCGCTGCATATCGATCGGGGGCAGCGGGCGGGGGTGCGAATCGGCGTTCCGGATCGTCGCCTCAGGCGGCGCACTGGCCGTGGGCGACGGGATCAGGGCCTCATCGTCTCGCAGGGAGCGCGCGGCGGGGGCGCTCGTCGCCGCAATCGCCGCGGCAAAGGCGCGCAATGCTGGCACCGGCACCCCGATCAACGGTGGCGGGAAGGGCGCGGCCGGCACCGAACTGACCGAATCGGTGCGGGCGACGACGGAAGGCGGCTGAACCGGGGTGCGTTGGATGGGATCAAGCGTCACCGGTGATGCGCCACTGGTAGGCAGGTTGATGACGACCCCGCGCGGCAAGACCAGCTGACGTTCGGCACCCGCCGTATCGGCTGGCTTGGACAAATCACGATCGACCGATCGCGCGACGACCGCGGTCGGCAACAGCGTTGGTACCCTTGGCAGATCGATCGCGGCCGGCCGGAGCGACACATCGACCGGGAGCGGGATGGCAGCTTCGACGGGTGGAATCACCGCCGCTTCGATCGCCAAACGACCCTTCGGTGCAGCGGGGGCGCTGGTGATTGCTGCCGTAGAGACTGTGATCACTGATGCGGCGGAAGCCGTCGGCGCGGAAACCGGCGAGTTACCAATCGGCGCGAGGTCGGTGTCGGCTGAAGAAAGAAGTTCGGTCAGCGCGGGCGCCGTTGCCTGAATCGTCGGGGATGCACCAGACGTCGCTGATTGCAGTGACGGCGTTACAATGGCCGTTTGGATCACGGCCGGAGTCGATGCCAGGACCGTCGGGATTGCCGGTGACGTGGCTGTCCGATCCGATGGCGCTGCAACGGTCGTCTGCGTCGCAGCTGGCGCACCCGGCGCTGGCGCATTGCCAGCCTGGACCGGCACCGTTGGTGTAACCGCGACCGGAAAGACCGGGGGAAGCGCAATCACTTCAATCACGCCACCAAATGCATCGGCGCGGTCGATAGGGTCGGGCTGATCCACAGGCATGTCGACCGGTTGACCGACAGGCAGCACGGCCGGGACAGGCGTGGCCGTATCGGCAGTCGCGCGCGCTTGCGAGGCGGGCAGTACCGGACGATCAGCCAGCAAGCGCGGCTGCCGCGCAATCTTCGCAAAAGACGGGGGTGCCACATCAATCGGTATCGCTGACGCCGTGGAGACAATCGGCAACCGTGAAACAGTTTTGGGCGCGGCCGGGCGACCCACTGTAATCGTGACCGTTTTGGCCACCGGGGAAGGTGCAGGATCGCTGTTTGCGACGTGCGGCGGTCGCGGCAGGATGATCGGCGGCGCAGGATCAATCACCGGCACCGGCGCGGCGCCCTCGGAGACGTCGATCGCGATCGGCAATGCGGCGGCGGCAGGAATTTGCCGTTCGGACGGCAAGGGTCCGGCAAGGGCGGGCCGCAGCAGCGCTGATGCATCGCCGGTTGCGTCCGCCAGCGCCTGCGCAAAGTCGCCCGTTCCAGCGGTCGTTACCGCCAGAATTGGCGAAATCGACGGCGAAATAGCGGGAGAAAGCGACAGTTCGAACATGCAAACATCCTGCGGACATGATTGCCCGTCAGGCGTTCAGCAAGGATCGTGCCGATTCCGGCGCATCGGCGGGGCCTCTTCAAGCGCGCGCATCGCCTTGATCACGGCGAGCTTGTCTTCGCGCGCGATCAGCTTTTCGACCGCGGACTGATCACGCCGTGCCTCGCGTGTCGCTTCGCTGGCCTGGTGAAGCCGGTCATTCGCCATCTTCAGGCGGTGCTCTGCCGCTGCTGCCGACTGGTGGAGCCGATCGCGAAAATGCGCCGCTGCAATAAATGAAAAGGCCTGCTCGGCTGCTTCCTCCGGCGCGACATTGGCCACGAGCTGGGCGATGCGGTGGCGCAGCGCATCTTCGCTCGCCACTTTTTCCTGCGCCTGCATTTCCGCCGCCTGCACCAGCCCGAGCTGCAGTGTGCGCACGCGCAAGATCCGATCAAGCGAGATCCCGCGTTTAGCCATCACCAAAGACACCGGTCAGCTCGGCAACCGCATCGTCGAGCGAGACGATATCGTCAGATCCCTGGCGGATATATTCGGTGATCGCGCCGTGGCAGGCGATCGCCTGGTCAATCGCCGGGTCTGCCCCTGAACGATAGGCACCCATCAGCACCAGATCGCGATTTTCCTCATAGGTGGCCAGATGACCGCGCAGGATGCGCGCAGCGCGCTGGTGCGGCTTACTGGTAATGTCGGTCATCACTCGGCTGACGGAGGGACCGATATCGATGGCGGGATAAATGCCGCGCTCGGCCAGCTGGCGCGACAGCACGATATGCCCGTCAAGGATCGAGCGGGCACTGTCGACCACCGGATCATTGCCGTCATCGCCGTCCGCCAGCACCGTGTAGATCGCGGTAATCGATCCGCCCGACGCCACATCGGTACCTGCGCGCTCGATGAGATTGGGCAGCATCGCAATGGCAGAGGGAGGGTAGCCGCGCGCGCTGGCAGGTTCGCCCAGTGCCAGACCGATCTCGCGCCCGGCATGGGCCACGCGGGTGAGCGAATCCATGATCAGCAGCACATTCTTGCCTTCGGCCCGGAATGCCTCCGCAATCGCGGTTGCGCGCAACGCGCCCCGAATGCGCAGCACGGGCGAATGATTGGCAGGTACGGCGACCACGACTGCGCGCTGCCGCGCCTCGCCCGCCACCTTGGTTTCGAGGAAATCGGCGACTTCGCGGCTGCGTTCGCCGATCAGGCCGATCACGATCACATCGGCTTCGGCCGCGCGCACGATCATGCCGAGCAGCACCGATTTACCGACCCCCGATCCGGCCATGATGCCGATCCGCTGGCCCTGCCCGATCGTGAGCAGGCCGTTGATCGCCCGCACGCCGACATCCATCGGTTTGAGCACGCGGCCGCGATCGAGCGGGTTCTGGAGCTTGCCGGCAATCGGCCAGTGCCCGGCACCGCGAACGGGGCCAAGCCCGTCAATCGGCTTGCCCGCCCCGTCGACCACGCGCCCGAGCAGTGCCGCCCCGACTTCGGCCTCCCCCGGCGGTCCTAAGGGGCGCACGGGCGCTTGCGGCAATAGGGGTGCGGGGCCACCCAGGTTCATCAGCAGCGTACGACCGCTGCGAAAGCCGATCACCTCAGCCTCGACGCGCGCCTTACCGGTGCCGATCGAGCAGATCGTGCCGACCGGCAGCGACAGCCCGGTCGCCTCCATCAGCAACCCGTCGAACGACGCGAGCCTGCCCGAAACACGCGGGCGCGGCGCGAAATCGGCGGCAGCGACGCCTTCCAGATAATCTGCCGTGAAGCGGTTCAGCATGACGGCACGGCCACCCGGTCAATCGCCTGCGTCAATTGTTCGAGCCAGAGTTCGGGTCCGTCCTCGACAATCGTCGATGCCGATTCGAGCACGAAGCTGCCCCGGTCGATCGCGGCATCGCCCACCGACACGATCGTCGCGGGCAGCTTGTCCTGCAACAGCGCGAGATCATCGGGGTGAACCCGCAACATTGCTGATTCGGCGCTGTCGGCCAGCATATCGGCGGCGGCCGTGATCCGCCCGGCGAGCAGATCGCCCGAAATCCCGATCTCGCCAACTAGTTTGGTGACCAGCGACAGCACCGCTTCGCGCAATTGCCGGGCGAGTTGTTCGCGGTCGATCCTGTCGCTCGTCTTGAGGGCATGCGACAGCGACTGGAGCAAGGCGAGATCGCGCTCATGCGCTTCGCGTTCGAGCGATCGGCCATGCACCACGCCGTCGGCAAAACCGGCATGGCGTGCCGTTTCGATCGGGTCGACAAAACCGGTCGGCTCGACATGCGGGTTCAGCGGATCCCAGCCCTGCGTCGCATCGCGGTCCGGATCAGCGGGGCTGAAGCTTTTGGGCGACGATTCCTGCGGTGCGAAGGTTTTGGGCTTTCCCCTGCCCGCTGCCCTCGCCTTCAGATCAGCCGGCGCAAAGCCTTCGCTCGGCGTGCCGAATGCCTGGTGGAGCGCCTGCGCCGCTGCGTCATGGCGCGCCGAAAAACCGGCGGCGAAACTAGACATAATCGTCGTCGCCCCCGCCCATCATGATCGTGCCTTCCTTGGCGAGACTGCGCGCAATCTGGATGATCGATTTCTGCGCTTCGAGCACTTCGGACAGGCGCATCGGCCCGCGCGATTCGAGCTCGTCGCGAATGCCGTCTGCAGCCCGGCTCGACATGCAGGCCAGGAAGCGGCCGCGCATCGATTCGTCGACACCCTTAAGTGCGCGGACCAGAATATCGCCATCGATGTTGCGGATGAGCGTGCCGAGATTCTTGTCGTCCAGTTCGAGCAGATTGTCGAAGACGAACATCGCCTCTTCGATCGCCTTGGCGGTCTCGCGGTCGATCTTGAACAATTTGGGCATGACGCGTGCTTCGGTTGCCTTGCGGGCGCTCGACATGATCTTGGCCGCCTCACGCGTGCCGCCCAGCATCACACCGGTCGATTGCTGGCTGGCGCCGATCCGGTTCGACAGCATCGACTTCAGCGTTTCGACCGCCTCAGGCGTGATCGGGCCGAGCCGGGCGATCCGGTGAAGCACATCGGGCTGGATCGAATCGGGGAGCAGCTCGAGCACCTGCGCGCCGATGCCGGGATCGAGATTGGCGATCAGTACGGCGGCGATCTGCGGGTGTTCCTTCTCAATCAGTCCGGCGATTTCGCTGGCATCGAGCCAGTCGAGCAAGTCGATCTGGCAGGCATCGGCAGGCGGGGTGATGCGCGCCAGCACACTATCTGCCTTTTCCTGACCGAGCGCACGGTTCATCATCGATTCAATGCGCGGGCGCGGATCGAAACCCACGCCGGTGCGTGCCCGCGCCTTGCCGACGAAATCGTCGAGCACGGTTTCCACCTCGATCTCGCTTACATCAGCAACGGCGAACATTGCCTTGCCGAGCTGACGGACCTCTTCGGGCTCCAGCTTTTGCAGAA
>CAZWAL010000014.1:0-30537 GCA_964631905.1 uncultured Stakelama sp. | reverse complement strand
AGAGCGCATCTCGCTCAACCTGCGCATCGGGTTCTAAACCACTACCGCCGGGGGGCGGGAACGGCCGGGAAACAGGGCATCACCCTGCCTCCCGGCCGTCTTTGTTAGAAGCCCGAGCGGAAGGGCTGCGACAGCAGCCAACGCAGTCCGATTACCGGACGATGCTGCGTTTCGGGCAAGCCAATCGCGAAGGGCGCGGGCTTTGCTGGTTCGGGGCAATAGCTGCCAAACAGCCGGTCCCATATGCTCAGCGCATTGCCATAATTGCTGTCATGTTCGGCGCGTACCGTGGAATGATGGCGGACATGCATGGTGGGGGTGACGATCACCGGCTGCACCCAGCGTTCGATCCGCGACGGCAATGCGACATTGGCGTGGTTGAACAGCGCCATCGCCGACAGCAATGTTTCGTGAATGATCACCGCGACAATCGGCGCCCCGATCAGCGCAGCCATCCCAGCCTTGTAGAGCGTCGACAGCAGGATTTCGGCGGGGTGGAATCGCAGTGCGCTGGTCACATCGAGGTCCTGATCATGATGATGAACAGCATGGAGCTGCCACAGGATCGGCCAGCGATGCATGGCGCGATGCTGTCCATACATCGCCAGATCGAGGAGCAGGATCGCGAGCAGAACCGACCAGATCGTGCTCATTGGCACGATATTGAGCAAGCCAACGCCCTGGTCAGCCGCCCAGCTTGCCGCGCCGACCCCTGCCAGCGCCGGGGTGATCCGCACCAACGCTGCCGGTACCGCAACCGTTAGCAACCCGAGACCGCCATGTGATAGCCAGCGCGCCGTTCGGTCGGTTCGCCAAGCCCGGTGGGGGAAGCGTCGCTCAAGCAGGGCCATCGATGCCAGCACCAGCGCGAAGATCCCGAACCGCACCAGCCCGATCGTCACGATGGTTCCTTTAGCAGCGTTACTGCCGCGGCAATGCGTCCGAATACGGTCAGGGCGCAAATCCCCGCATAGCCATAGGCGAGCACCGGGAACCAGGCGGGAAGCAATGCCGCCAGCGCCAGCACAGCGATTGTTTCAGTCCCTTCGGCCAGCCCACCAAGGTAGAAGAAACTTTTCTTTCCCTGTGCGGTCGTTTTCAGGCCGCGTTCTGCGGCAAGGGCAGCGAACCCTAGAAAGCTCGTTGCCGCCAGCAGAAATCCGCCCAGCAGGCAGGCGGCGGGCAGCGCCCATTCCGGGCGCGCAAAGGCAAAACCCAGCGGCACGGCGGTGTAAAAGGCATAGTCACAGATCACGTCGAGATACCCGCCCAGATCGGTGCTGCGCGTTTGGCGCGCAACCGGGCCGTCGAGCCCGTCGCTGATCCTGCTCACCGCGATCAGCGCAACGCCGAGCCCGAACTGGTTGAATGCAATTGCCACCCCGGCAAAAATGCCCGCAATCGCGCCAGTGATGCTGAGTGCGTTGGGCGTGATCCCCATCTTCGCCAGCTGCGCGGCGATGCGGTTGAGCGGCGGATCGATCAGCGGACGGATGCGGGCGTCGAACATGGTGTTGTTATAGACCGATCACGCGGTAAGCGTCAGCACACCAATCACGCTGCCCACCATCATGGTCGCGAGATTACCCGCCACCCAGCTTTTGAAGCCGAGCGCGGCAATCTCGCCGCGCCGCGCTGGGCAGAGCGTCGAAAGCGTCGAGACGCCCAACCCGATACTCGCCAGATTGGCAAAACCGCACAGCGCATAGAGGGTGATCAACTGCCCGCGCGGCGACAGCGCGTCGGGGCCAAGTGCCGCCATTTGCTGATAGGCAACATATTCGTTCAATATCGCCTTGGTGCCCATGAGCGAACCCGCCGTCTGCGCATCGGCCCAAGGCACCCCCAGCAGCCACATTAACGGCGCAAAAATCCAGCCGAACAGCCTTTGCAGCGTGAGTGGTGCACCCCAGATATCGGGCGCGAGGCCCAAGATGCTGTCAGTCAACGCGACCAGCGCGAACACCACGATGAGCACCGCGATGATCGCGAGGAAAAGCTGCAGCCCGTCCATCGTGCCGCGGATGATGGCATCGATGCTGTTGTCGAACTTGAGGTCCTCATCAGTGCGGTCGGCGGGCGTCGCTTCATCTCCCGGCACCAGCAACCGGGCGATCAACAACGATGCTGGCAGGCAGATGAGCGAGGCGGTAATGATGTGCCCAAAAGCATTGTCGACGACCAGCTTCAGCGTCTGGCTATAGAGCACCAGCACCACCCCGGAGACGGTCGACATGCCGAGCACCATCATCGCGAACAGCTCGGCACGGCTGACATGCAGAAGGTAGGCGCGCACGATCAACGGTGCCTCCACCACACCCAGGAACACATTCCCGCCCGCATTCAGCGCGACCGCACCGCCGATGCCGAGCGATCGTTCGAGCATCCAGCCAAGCCCCATCGCAACCCGCTTCAGTATCCCCCAATGCCACAGCAACGCCGCCAGCGCCGACGTCACGATAACGAGCGGCAGGATCTGAAAGGCGATGATCAGCGGTGGCTGCGCGCCCGGCTTTACGGCGAAAGGCAAATCGCCCCCCGCCAGATAACCGAACATGTA
Source organism: uncultured Stakelama sp. (assembly GCA_964631905.1). Classification (GTDB taxonomy): domain Bacteria; phylum Pseudomonadota; class Alphaproteobacteria; order Sphingomonadales; family Sphingomonadaceae; genus Sphingomonas. The sequence continues at coordinate 27,977 of CAZWAL010000014.1, read as the reverse complement.
GCGCGCACCTTTGTCTGTTGCGGTTTGCAGTACGCCCAGCCCATCATTGGCGATGCTCAGTGCCGCCCAGACCGGTGGTGCCTTGATGAGCACGACCGCCAGCGCGAACTGCAGCGCGACCGCGCCCGCAATCCAGCGCCACCCGGGCAGCGACCCCCGCCGCTCGCTGAACGCTGCGCAAACCGCGATGATCGCGAAAAGGCCGATCAGACTGCGGACATTGGGCAACAGGCCCCAGTCCAAATGGGCCTCCATCAAAATGCCCAGCTGGCGCCGAACTGGAACTGGCGCGGCGGCCCGGCATTACGCTGCACGAATGGCGCGCCACCGCCGAACTGGACCTGGTTTGACGTGCCCGCCGCATTGGCGAAGCCGGTCAGGTTGTTGGCGTTGAACAGGTTGAACATGTCTGCCGACAGCGTGAGCCCGCGATTGAGGATCGGCACCTGATAGCGGAAGCCCAGATCGACCGTCCGCGACCAGCCGAGCCGCCCCGAATTGCGGGTCTCCCCCGGAAAGCGATTGGCATTGCCGACATATTGCTGCCCGAACGAGAAACCGCTGCCGTTCAGATCCTGCGTCCCGAACAGGCTGGCATCGGGCACCAGATTGACGGGCTGGCCGGACTGGAACAGCCCGGTGGCAGTGAAAGTGAAGCCTTCGAACGGGAACAGATAGGCCGTCGCCGACAGGACATGACGGCGATCATTCACCGATGGCCCAAATTCATTGGCGAAATCATTGCCGTTGGATGCGCGGAAATTGATGTCATCGGTGTCGTTGCGCAGGCGGGCGAGAGTGTAGCTGAGGCGTCCGGCAAACCAGTCGCTGCCCTTTTCCTTGATCAGCTGGACGTTCAGCGCCTGATATTCCGACGTGCCGCCGGTTTCGGATGTGGTGATTTGCCGCGCGCCGCCCGGCACGGGCGCGACCGGGCGGGTGGCGTCCGCCGCTGCCTGGCTGCGCACCAGCCCCAGGCTCTGTGCGAGCGCCAACCGCGTCGTGTTGTCCGGCGCGCCGCGCAGCAACGCGATATTGGCAGGTGTCAGCGCGGCCGCATTGGGTGTGAAGGGCGCCGCCGCATTCAGATCGCGCAACCGCACCAGATTGTACGAGCGGTTATAGATCAGATCGATCTTGGCGGTGAAGTTGGTCGCCACTTCGCGCTGGTAGCCGAGCGTCAGCTGCAGGCTGTACGGGCTGTCATAGCCGTTTGGATTGCGGATGCGAATTTCGTCGCTCGACGTTGTATTGCGCAAAGCGGCGACACTGGCGGCTGGTGGGCAAGCGGCAGTGGTGGCGCAGGCCGGGTTCACCGTCAGATTGCCGTCGAAGGTCGCGGCGCTGATGTTAGTGCTTGCCGGCAATATTCCGCGTGCGACGAGCGCATTCAGCTGGCCGATAAAGGCGGGGCTGGTGGTGCTGCGCTGAAGCGCGTCGGAGATGATCGCATAGGGAATTTTGTCGTAATACAGACCCACACCAAACCGGATCGCCGACTTCGCATCGGGCTGGTAATTGACCGCGAAACGCGGCGCGATGTTGTTGAAGTCGCCGCCATTGCCGCCCTGCTGGGTCAGCGAGTCGAAATCATAGCGCAGGCCTAGTGTGGCAGTCAGGTTCGGCCGGATCTGCCATTCATCCTCGATATAGCCGGCCACCTGGGTCTGGCCGATGCCGAAGGTCGCGGGGCGGATTTCCACCCCGTAGCTCGCGACGACCGGGTTCAGCGCCAGAATGTCCTGCGCGTTCAGCGCGAGCCCGCGCGGTCGTAACAGGTTCAATTGCGCCTGGGTCAGCCGCACGGTGAAGTTGCCATCGGGGTTGCCGCCTCCGGCGAGCGAGAAATCGCTGTGCAGCACTTCGCCGCCGATCTTCAGTCGGTGATCGCCCAGATCGAGCGTGAATTTGTGCTGCGTCTGGAAACTGTTTTCCTTTTCGTCGAACACAAAACCCGAATCGCCGACCACGGCGACCGTAAGCCCGTTCGGGCCAAGCGCGGTGACTTGCGGGCCACCGGCGCGGTCGCGGGCATAATCCCAGTCGAACCGGCTATATTGGAAGCTGCCCTGATAGGTCAGCCGGTCGCCATTATAGACCGCAGTCAGTGCCGCGAGCGTCGATTTGCGTTCCTGGATCGATCCTGCCGACGGGAAGGTGACGTTGCCGCCGCCCAGGCTGCCGCCCGGCCGCTCGACGGCGACATCGCCATAGTTGAACCGGAAGTTGAGCGACCAGTCGTCAGTCAGCTTATGGTCGATACGCAGCGACCCCAGATAGAAGGTGTTGCGACCGCGTACGGTGTCGATGATGCCCAGTTGCGGGGAATCGACCACATTGTCATTGATGTCACGGGTGTATTCGAGCGCAGCGTAAAAGAAGGTGCGATCTTTGGCGATCGGCCCGCTGATCGTGCCACCCGACTGGATACGGCTGAAACTGTCGCCGACCGGATTGCCGCTCAGGTCACGGCGCGGGAAGGGTGAGGCGGAATCGACCGGCCGGCCGGGGCGGTACAACACATAGCTTTCGCCCTTGAAATCATTGCCGCCACCGCGTGAAGTGACGTTGACGATGCCATTGGCGGTGCGCCCGAATTCGGCCGAGAAATTGTTGGTCAACACCGTGACGTTGGCCGCGGCGCTGAGCGGGGTCGGAAATTTCTGCCCGCCCAGGAAATTCTCGTTATTGTCCAGGCCGTCGATCAGGTAATTGGTGAACAGCCCGTTGGCACCGTTGATCGATACCGTTGGCGCTTCGGGGTAGAAGCCCGTGGACGGCACGACGTTGGGCAGCCGGATCAGCGCGGAGACGACATCGCGGCCCTCAATCGGCAGGTCGGTCAGTTCCTTGCCGCTCAACGTGCCCGATACTTCGGCGTTCACGGTGTTGACGCCTGATGTGGCCCGACCACCGATGACGGTGATCGCCGCTTCGCCACGGCGCAATGTTACGGCCTGCGTAAAGTTGGAGCGCAGCGACAGCGGGGTCGATCCCGCCGCCGCATCGCCATCCGCGAGCCGCACCGAATAGCTGCCAACGGTCGACAGGCCGTCGAGCAGGATCTGGCCCTGTCCGTCGGTTTTCAAACTCCGTTCAAAGCCGATGACGGGGTTTGATACGATAACATCGACGTCAGCAGCGGGCGCGCCGCTCGCTTCGTCGACCACCGTTACCTTCAACCCGGCAAGTTGTGCGTGTGCCGGGCTGCTTACCAACATCACTGCGGCAATCGCTGCCGACCCGCCCAGAAACCCCCGAAAACCGCTCATTCAATCCCCCATTAACCAAACTTATCCGAACCACTGCAAAAAATGGACGATCTTGCGCGTCCGATCACTGAACAGGCTTGCGGTGAACGCCGAACTGGCGATCCGCTTATTGATTTCCGCATAGGTCGGGTAGGGCGCGATGATACCCGTCAGCTGGCGCAGGCCAAGCTTGGCGGTGATCGCTATCGTCCATGTCTGGATCAATTCCCCCGCATTCGGCCCGACGATCGATGCGCCCGCCACCTTGCCCTTTACCAGCACTACTTTCGCCATCCCTTCGGTCCGTTTGTCGGCCTGGGCGCGGTCATTCTCGGCAAAGCTCCAGTGGAGCACGCGAACCGCATCGCCGTGTTCGGCGCGGGCGGCTGCCTCGGTCAGACCGACCTGGGCCAGTTCGGGGTCGGTAAAGGTAACCCAGGGGAGTGCCGCGTAATTCACTTTCGCAGGAACGTGGAACAGGGCGTTCTGGATGACGATGCCGGCTTCATAACCGGCGGTATGGGTAAATTGCGGCCCCTCGCGGCAATCACCGATGGCGAAAATGCGCTTGTTGCTGGTGCGACGACGCGGATCGACGACAATGCCCTTGGGTGAATAGGTCACCCCTGCCGCCTCCAGCCCCAGCCCGTCGACGGTCGGCTTGCGTCCGGCGGCGACCAGCAGGTGCGATCCTTCGATCACCGCGCCATCGGCCAGCACCACCCGCACTTTGCCCTCGGCATGGTCCACGCGATCGATCGCGGCGCGCTCGTGTAGCGATACGCCTTCTGCCACCAGCGCAGCACGCACGATTGCGACCAGATCACTATCGTCGCGGGGCAGGATCGGCCCGACATCGATGATCGACACCTTGCATCCCAGTCGCCGGTGCGCTTGCGCCATTTCGCAGCCAATTGCGCCGCCGCCGATGATGATCAGGTGATCGGGGCGGTCACGCAGGCCAAAGATCGTTTCGTTCGTCATGAACGGCGTGTCGCCAAGCCCGGGGATCGGGGGCATGCCCGCGCGGCTGCCGGTGGCGATCACGAACCGACGCGCGCGGATCTTGCGACCGCCTGCTTCGACCGTGCGCTGATCAATGAACTTGCCCGCATGGCGGATGACTGTGCAGCCAAGTTCTTCAAATCGTTCCTGGCTGTCATTGGGCTCGATCGCGGCGATGACGCCAACAACATGATCCTTCACCGCGCCGAAATTGATTTGCGGCGCAGCATAATGCACCCCGAACTGCCCGGCATTTTCTCCGGCATGCGCTGCCTTGCCCGCGGCCAGCAACGCCTTGGAGGGCACGCAACCGCTGTTCAGGCAATCGCCGCCCATTGCATGCGGTTCGAGCAGCGCGACCTTCATCCCCAATTGCGCTGCGCCAGCCGCGACGGACAGCCCGCCCGATCCGGCGCCAAGGATGCACAGGTCGAATTTCTCGATCATGCCAGCGGCTCCTTCTTGAAGCGCTTGTAAAGAATAGGGATCAGCGACAGGGCCGCCAGGCCGATAATCGGGCCGATCACTTCGGGCTTAAGCAAAGCGCCGCGCAGGTTCAGGTCCTGCCCCGCCGCAAGCACCGCGCCTGCTCCCGCGCCGATCGATGCATAAACGAAGGTACCCGGAATGATGCCGATCGCGGTCGCGAGCACATAGTCGCGCAGCTTCACCCCGAACAGGGCGGGCACGATATTGACCAGCCAGAATGGCGCGACGGGCAACAGCCGCAACAGCATCAGATAGCTGAACGCATTCTGCTCGAAGCCGTCAGCCAGTTTTTCACCCCAGCTGCCGATGCGCTTGCGCAGATCATCGCCCGATGCGTTGCGCGCAATGAGGAAAACGATCGTCGCGCCCAGTGTCGCGCCGACGACGACCAGGCTGCCGCCGAACAAGGTGCCGAACAACAGGCCCGCCGCAATCGTCAGCAGGCTCGCGCCGGGAAAGGAAATCGCAACAAGCGCGGCATAAATCGCCACCAGCGCGAATGCCGAAACGATGGGGCTGGCGGCCACGAAATCGACCAGAAACTGCCGGTTATCGCGCAACGCATCAAGCGTTACGTAACGCTGCCCGCCCAGCGCAAAGAACGCGACCGCCAGCAGCACCAGCACCACCAGCGGGCCAAATCGTTTCACCATCGTTTCATTCCCTCACGGCGCGGTCTTTAGCGGTTTTCGTTGATCGACCAATCATAATCATAGCTGTCGATCGTCTTTCGCCCAGCGAGCAGCTTGGCGGTGTCGGCATCGGCAAATTGGCGGGCAAAGGCCAGCACGCCTGCGGGGCCGCCAAAGTCGCTGCCGTACCAGTCGAAAATGCGCGATGCGACCAGCCGTCCGCCCTTGGCCTGAAAGCCGCGCGGATCGTTGACGTAAGCGCGCGATGCGGCATCGAGCTGGGCGCTCAGGCTCGCCGGCTCATAGGCCGTCAACGCCAGATTGGGGCAGCCGACCGATGCACAGTTGACGGCAAAATGCGTGCGCGGATCTTTGAAGATCGGGCGCAGAATGCCGTGCTCGATATTGTTCAGGCTCAGCTTCATGCCCTTTACCGTCAGCACCTTGCGGTCCCACGGCCCGGTCGGAAACAGCCCGTCCTTGATGTTGAGGATCGACGTGACCGGATAGGCGCCCAACACCACTTCGACCGTCGCAGCGTTATACAGGTTGATCCAATAGGCATATTGCTGCGGCCGCGACAGGCGATCGACATCGACCGCCTCGAGCCGATCGATCAGCGCGGAAAGTGCTGCCTTGTCGGCGGGCGTCACGCGGGCATAGGCAAAAACCGTCCGTCCGCCGGTGGTACGTCCACCATAGCGCTTCAGAATTCCGTTCCAGGCGGCATAATCGACCGCCATCCCACTGCCGCTCTTTTGCCAGCGGGCGATCAATTGCATCTTCGGCGCTGCCGTCGCAGCCGATGCTGCGACGATCGCGAGACCGGTCATCAGGGTAAGGGCGAATCGAAACAAACGCATTGCAGCTTCCTTTGCAGTGTCATGCGGGTAAGAACGATGGCGGGGTCGATCTGGATTTAGCAATGTTCATCATCACGGTGGCGCTTCGGTTGATTTTCCATCGTGACGGCGGGCAAGGGCAAGCGGTAAACGAAGCCTATGCCCGTCTTCGCAGTGGGCGCCACCATTGTTACAGCCACCGGTTGAATCCGGCGCCGTTTTGGGTGCGATCGCATTGTCGCGCGCCCGTTTCTTCCAGCATGTTGCTATGGGTGCGGCAAATTCTGCCGGTCGCCCCATTGTTGCTGGCCGCGTGCAGCGCCCAGCCTGATGGTGGGGCCGCCAGGAGCTGCCGGCCACCGTCCGGACCCGCGATGGTTACCCTGCCGGGTGGGGATTTCGTGATGGGCGCCGATCCCCGCTATCCCGAGGAAGGGCCACCGCGCCGGGTGCATGTCGCACCCTTTGCGATCGATATACACGAAGTCACCAATGCCGATTTTGCGCGCTTCGTCGCCGCAACGGGATATCGGACAATGGCCGAGCGGACGCCACCGCCTCTGCCGGGTGGGCCGCCGGAAATGCAGCAACCCGGATCTGCCGTGTTTACCGTGCCCGACGGGAATGACCCGCGCTGGTGGCGCTGGGTCGCGGGCGCGCAGTGGCGGCATCCGTCGGGATTGGGCGAAACGATCACCGGGCATCCGCGCGAACCCGTCGTCCAGATCGCGTATGAAGACGCACAGGCCTATGCCCGATGGGTCGGCAAATCGCTGCCCAGTGAAGCGCAGTGGGAGTATGCGGCGCGCGCCGGGCAGGCGGCGGTACCCGAGCCGATCGACACGGGCGGCGCCCCCACGGCCAACTATTATCAGGGGGTGTTTCCGCGCCGTGACCTTGGGCTCGACGGGTTTCAGTCGCGGGCGCCGGTCGGCTGTTTCAAGCCCAATGCGTTCGGGCTTTACGACATGATCGGCAATGTTTGGGAATGGACCAGCGATCCCGCCCCCGGTGATGCCAGCAGCCATGTCATCAAGGGCGGGTCGTATCTATGCGCTGCGAATTACTGCGCGCGGTACCGCCCTTCGGCGCGCCAGTTTCAGGAAGGCGGGCTGGGATCGAACCATGTCGGCTTTCGATTGGTGCGAGCCGTTACCGCCCCAGCGCCTAAGCCGAAATGACCGCCGGGCGCCGCGCATAGACCCCGTAAGCCGCAATCGCGGCATAACAGGCGGCGGGCAGGATCAGCGCGAATTGCAGGCTGCTGCCATCAGCGATCAGCCCGGTCAGCGGCGGGATGATCGCCCCGCCGACGATCGCCATGGCGATGACACCTGATCCCTCTGCGGCGCGCTTCCCAAGCCCTTCGCTCGCCAGCGAAAAGATCGTCGGGAACATGATCGAGTTCATCAGGCCGATGGCGAGCAGCGACCAGGCCGAAACGGTACCGGTACTGTTGGCGGAGATCAGGATCAGCGTGATCGATCCAACTGCCACGCCGGCGAGGATCTTGCCCGGCGATATCAGCCGTAACAGATAGGCACCGATGAACCGGCCGATCAACGCCCCGCCCCAATAAAGCGGCACATGCTTGCCCGCGTCCTGCTCAGCCAGCCCGAGCGTTTCGGGCAGCATCAGGTAATTCACGATCAGCGAGCCGATCGCCACTTCGGCGCCGACATAAAGGAAGATGCACGCCGCCCCCATGCCGAAACGTGGACGCTGCAGCAGATCGAACGCGCGCAGGATGCTCCCCGGATCGGCCGGGGCCTCGGTCAGGCGGTTACGGCGGCTCCATACCACGGCCGCCACGATCAAAAGCGCCGCGGCAAGCCCCAGATAGGTATAGACCACGACCCGTGTCTCGGCAGTGCGATAGGCATCAAGCGCGGCGCCGCTGATCGTCGAGGCATCGACCGTGGCGAGGCTGCCGAGGATCAGCACTGATCCGACATAGGGAAACACCGTTGTCCCCAGCGAGTTGAACGCCTGCGCAAAGGTCAACCGGCTATGCGCGGTGCGGGGATTGCCGAGCAGTGAGATCAGCGGATTGGCAACGACCTGAACGGTCGTAATACCCGCAGCCAGCACGAACAGTGCGAGCAGGAACACCCAGAACGCCCCCGATGCCGATGCGGGAATGAACAAGAGACACCCGCCCGTCATCGTCAGCAAGCCGATGGCGGCGGTGCGCATATAACCGACCCGGCGCACAATCGCCGCCGCTGGAATCGAAAAAACGAAATAGGCCGCGAAAAACGCCGTCTGCACCAGCAGCGCCTGTGCGTAACTGAGCGTGAAGAGGTCCTTTAGCTTCGGAATGATCACATCGTTCAGGCTGGTGATGCCCCCAAAGATGAAGAACAGCGCGAAGACGAACAACCGCAGATCGGGCAGATCGACGCCGCTGTCAGTGACCCCGCTGATTGCCGGTGCGGCGTTGGTTGGGGGCAGGCTCATTCGCGTTTCCCCAGCAGCCAGCCGAACACATCATCCAGTCGTGCCGCCCAGGCGCCTTCCTCATGGGCAGCGCCCTGATAGAGGCGGGTCGACATATCGCGGCCGGGCTGCCAGCCGATACTGACGAGCTTGGCGTCGATCGCCGACTGCCAGGGGCCGTAAAAGCCATCGAGCGTCTTGTCGCCATGATCGAACCAGATCCGCCGACCATCGGGTGGCCCGAGCCGTTCGGTCAGATATTTGCCCCATAATGCCAGCAACTCGTCGCGCTGCGCCGGGGTGATGACCGGGTTCGACAGCGGCCAATGCGTGGAAACGCACCCGGCCGAACCGAAAACCTGTGGATACTCCGCGATGGCATAAAGTGATATCAGCCCGCCCATGCTCGATCCGACGATCGAGGTGTGATCGCGATCGGCCAGCGTGCGATACCGCCGATCGATCATCGGCTTTAGCTCGCTCGTCAGAAATTTCAGATAGGCATCGGAATAGATCGGCCCCTTGAACAGCCGATCGGCTTCATCGCGCGCCCAGCGGGGTCCGCCCGCATATAAAGCCTGCGGGTAATATTGCCGTGCGCGCGCCGCGCCGGGGTTCCAGACGGCGACGATGATCACGGGGGCGACCTGCTTGGCGGCGATTAGCCGAAGCAGCGATTTGTCGGCCTCCCAAGCCTTGCCATAACCCGATTTGGCCGGGAAAAAGACGTTCTGCCCGTCGTGCATATAGACGACGCCGTACCGCTGACGCCCGCGATCATAGCCGGGCGGCAGCCAGATGGTGACGTGCTGCGCCGGAATTTGAGCCGATGCTACCGCCGGCAGATCGACAAACCTGCCTTCGGGCGCGCGCTTTGCCGCCGCCGCGCTGCCGGCGGCCAACACCAACGCAAGCAGCAGGATTAACCGGCGGATGCTGGCGATCATAACCGCCGCTTGCCTGACGCGACAAAGCGGATTGCCTGTCCGCCACCGGGAGCGAGCGCCAGGGTAAGCTTGTCGTTGCGGCGCACTTGCTGTGTCTCGATGACCATCGAATGCCGCTTGGCCGTCCGGTAATCGGCATCGGCACCGTCGCGATAAATTTGGGCGGTGTACATACGACCGGGATCGAGGAAATCGAGCGTAATGTCCAGTTTACGGGCTTCCTCATCGCCGACAGCGCCGAGATACCAGTCATCGCCTTCGCGCGCCTTCCGGACGATTGTTGCATAATCGCCCACCGCCCCGTTCAGCATCCGTGTATCGGCCCAATCGGTTGGCACATCCTTGATGAACTGAAACGCACCCGGATATTTCGCGTAATTCTCAGGCGTGTCGGCCGCCATCACCACGGGCGAATAGAGGACAACATACAGCGCCAATTGCTTCGCGATCGTCGACAGGATGTCGCTATCATTCTGGCCCTTCAGGCTCAGCACGCCAGGGGTGAAGTCCATTGGCCCCTCGAGCATCCGAGTGAACACCAGATTGGCCTCGTGCTCGGGCGGATTCTTTCCGTCCCAGGCGTTATACTCCATCCCGCGCGACCCCTCGCGCGCCACCCAATTGGGATAAGTGCGGTGAAGCCCCGTGCCCTTGATCGGCTCATGGCTGTCGATCGCGACCTTATACTTGGCTGCTGCCTGGAGCACGCGGACGTGATGGTTCGCCATCCATTGCCCCTCATGCCATTCGCGCAACCGAATGCCGTCCGCATCGACGCGCTCGATCTGCCCCGCATCAGTGACATAGCCCGTCTTCACGACCATCTCGCCGTGATCGGCGGCGAATTTGAACGCTTTGTCGAACTGCGCTTCGTAATGGCTCGCTGCCCCACCGGTTTCGTGATGACCGATCAGCCGGACGCGTTTCGATTTGGCGTAAGTGGCGAGCATCTTCGCGTCAAAATCCTCGGTCGGCTTGGCAAAATCCATGTCGTTGCCATTGCCAAACCAATCACCGTCCCAGCCGATGTTCCACCCCTCGACCAGCACATTGGGGATGCCGCTGGCAGCGGCGAAATCGATGTAGCGCTTGACGTTCGTGTTGGTCGCGCCGTGCTTTGGCCCGCGTGCCCAGCTCCACTCGCCCTTGATCATGTTCCACCAGACGCCGACGAACTTGCCCGGCTTGAACCAGCTGACGTCACCCAGCTTATTGGGTTCATTCAGGTTGAGCATCAGGTGGCTCATGTAAATGCCGGGCGCATCATCCGCGATGATCAGCGTGCGCCACGGTGTCGTCCAGGCGCCCGACTTGATCACCTTGGGTCGCCCCGCACCGAGGGTCAGTGCCGCCCGCAGCGTCGTGCCTTCGGTCCGTGCAACGGCCATGCCCGAATAGTCGACCAGCGCCGCCTCATGCAGCGCGACATAGGTGCCGTCGGCGAGCTGGATCGTCACCGGCGTATCGGCGGTGCCGACTGCCGAGAGCGGAGTCCGGTTGTAGAGATATTCCTCGCGGTTCCACAAAAAGGCCGGCTTCCACCACGCCGTCCCATCCTGCGCAAAGGCGAATTCGGTCAGCTCATCGGCGATGTTGGCGGTCTTCAGATTGGGCTGATCGGGGAATTCATAGCGAAACCCCATACCGTCGTCGTAAACGCGGAACACCACGTCCATCACGCGCATCTGCCCGGCTTTTTCCTGAAATCGCACGCGCAATTCCCGGAAATGGTTGCGGATGGTTTTCCATTCGCCCCAGGGCTGATCCCAGCTGCCGTCTTCGTCGCGCGTCGCGTGGCTGACAAAGCCCAATCCGCGTTCCAGCTTGCGTCCGTCAGTGAACAAAAAGCCCAGCCGTGACGGCGCGATAATCGCCTTCCCGCGCCGGGTTACGGCATAGGTCGGCCGACCGTCATTATCGACATCGATCGCTATCCGAACAACGTCACCGGGAGACCCGACAGTCGCGACCGTTTCCGCCGCGCCGGGTGTCGCGATGAGACCGATCAACACTGCCAGCAGCAACCGTATCGTCATCGGCCTGTCCTTCATGATCCAAGGCGTTCGGCGATGATCCCGCCATAAGGGCCGAGGTGCCAGCCCGCGCCGTCGCCGACGCGTTCGATGATGCGCCAGCGATTGGGGGTGGCCGGAAGCCAACCCGTGTCTTGGGCGCTCAGGTTGAAGATGCAGAGCAAGGCCTCGTCTGCCACGACCCGCTCGAAGACAAGTATCGCATCGGACGCTTCGACAATCTGCATTGCGCCAAGCAACAGCGCATCGCTGCCATTGCGCAGCGCAATCAGTCTTCTGGTCGCCGCGAGCATCGATCCGTCGTCATGATCCTGCCGCGATACCGCCAGCGTGTGATGATCCGCACCAACCGGCAGCCACGGCGTGCTATCTGTAAAGCCCAAGCCGGGGCCATTGTCGCACCACGGCATCGGGGTGCGGGCGCCGTCGCGGTTCAGCGTCAGCGGCCAGTTGGCGATCGCCTCGGGATCCTTCAGATCGTCAAACCCGATCTCGACCTGATCAAGCCCCAGTTCCTCGCCCTGATAGATGAATACGTCGCCGCGCAGGCATAGCAGCAGCAACATCGCCAGGCGTGCATAGGCATCCCGGTGTTCGGGTGCGGCCCATCGCGAAATGGCGCGCGGTGCATCGTGATTGGAAAACGCCCAGCTTGGCCAGCCAAGCCCCGGCGTATCGGGCCAGCGTTCCAGTGCTTCGCGCACCAGCCCCGGCGTCAATTGCGGCGCGTAAAGAAAGTCGAAGCCATAAGCGCTGTCGAAATGGCGATCATCGGCGGTGAACGCCTTCATCTCGCGCTCATTGTCTGCCCCGCCGATCTCCGCGACCGTAAACCGGTCGCCATAGCTGTCGAGCAACGCCCGCAACCGCGCGATGAAGCGCGGGATATCAGGGTGCGACTGGTTGTGGATGTGCAACTGGAAATCGAACGGCCGGGTGCGCGGTGCGTTGCTTGGCGGCGCGGGCGGATTATCCGTCAACGCCGGATCGTGCATCGAAAAGTTGATCGCATCCATACGAAACCCGTCCACGCCGCGATCGAGCCAGAACCGCGCGGTATCGATCAGCGCGTCCTGAACGGCGGGCAAATGGACGTTCAGCTGGGGCTGGCTGCTCAGGAAATTGTGCATATAATACTGCCCGCGCCGCGCATCCCAGGTCCAGGCGGGGCCGCCGAATACCGATTGCCAGTTGTTCGGCGGCGACCCGTCGGGTTTGGCATCGGCCCAGACGTACCAATCGGCCAGAGAGTTGCTGCGATCGGCACGACTTTGCTGAAACCAGTCATGCGCATCCGATGTGTGCGAATATACCTGATCGATGATGATCTTCAGCCCCAGCGCATGGCCCCGCGCCACCAGCGCATCGAAATCGTCGAGCGTGCCAAAAATCGGGTCGACCCCGCGGTAATCCGCGACATCATAGCCGAAATCCTTCATCGGTGAGGTGAAGAAGGGCGATAGCCAGATCGCATCGACGCCGAGCGAGGCGACATAATCGAGCCGGGCGGTGATCCCCGGCAGATCGCCAATCCCGTCACCGTTGGAATCGGCAAAGCTGCGCGGGTAAATCTGGTAGATTGTCGCGCCGCGCCACCATTTGCGGGCCAGCCGTTCGCGCACCGGCGCGGCGATGGGATTGTTCACGGTGCTGTCTCCGCCGCGCAGACCGCAAAGCCGAAGGCCGGGAGGGTGACGGCGAGTGATCCCGGTGCCGTGGCCGTCGCAGTGCACTGCCCGGCCAGCGCTTTGAATCGTGTGGATGCCACCTCGACCTTCACCTTGCCGCTCACTACGGTTGTGGCCGCGTTGAACAGCAAGACGACCTCTTGATCAGTGGTGGGATCGAACCGCGACACGGCAAGCAGCCCGGCCTTGTCACTGGCCTGGCGAACGATCGAACGCCCCCGCGTCAACGCCGGAGTCGCCAGCCGCACCCGGCCGAGCGTGGCAATCAGCTGAAACACAGGATTGTCGGTACCGAAATGGGCGGTCGCGGTCGTGGTATCGGTGCCGATCAGGCGATTGTCGTTATAGACCGCAACCTTGCTGGCGAACATATCTTCGCGCGCATCCTGATCGCCGCCATCGCCCACGAAACCCTGTTCATCGCCCGAATAGATGGTTGGCACGCCGCGCAGCGTTAGCAGCATCGCATGGCCCAGTATCGTGCGGGCGAGCAGGTCATCATCGGTGATGCCAGGCAAGGCGCGACGGATCAACATCGCCAGCCTGCCGACATCATGGTTGCTGACAAAGCTTGGCAATCTGCGCGCGGCATCGGCACCGCCCTCGTAAAGCGCATCGGCCGCGAGTACGCGCTGCACGCCCTCGCTGCCTTTGCCAGTCGCGGCGGCAATTACCGCGCGCTGCAACGCGAAGTCGAGCACGGCGGGAAATCCGCCGATACGGGTATGTTCCGCAAGCAGCGCGGGATCGATCTCCTCGGTATAGACTTCGCCAAAAATGTGAAAATTGGGGATGCCGCGTGCCTTCGCTTTGGCCTGCATGGCCGGAACGAAGGCCTGCCAGAATTCGCGGTTCACATGTTTTGCGGTGTCGATTCGAAAGCCATCGATGCCATATTTGTCGATCCAGTCGCCAAAAATCTCGATGAACCCCGCCAGCACCCGTGGATGCTCGGTCGCGACATCGTCCAACCCGCTGAAATCGCCATGCGTGATGCTTTCGCCCTTCCAGAACGAATCGCCGCGGTGGTGGTAATAACGGATATCGTTCAGCCAGGCGGGCACCTTGGTGGCTTCCTGGCCCTTGGGCACGAAGGGCTGATAAGCATAATTCATGTCGGTCAGCCGGGCGAAATTCTCCGCTGTTTGCACCCCGTCGCCTTGAAAGCCGGGGTTGATCGGGGCGCCATCACCACTGCCGCGGCGTTGATAGGGATAATCGGCACTGTCGCGATAGGGGCAGGGCACCCCGCAATCGCGATACTTGATCACATCCGCCGTATGGTTCGTGACGATATCCATGTAAACTTTCAGGCCCCGCGCATGGGCGGCATCGACCAGTGCCTTGAAATCGGCGTTGCTGCCCAGATGCGGGTCTACCTGCGTGAAATCGGTGATCCAATAACCGTGATAGCCTGACGATTCCTCGCCGGGCGGGCCCTGGACCGGATTATTCTTGAAAATCGGCGCCACCCAGATCGCGGTCGCGCCAAGCGCCTGAATATAATCGAGCCGTTTGATGACGCCCGTCAGATCACCGCCGTGATAAAATCCCTTGGCGGTCGGGTCGAATCCCGTCGTCAGCCGATCGCCCTTCAGCCCGCCCTGATCATTGCGGCGATCGCCATTTTCGAAACGGTCGGGCAACAGGAAATAGATCAGCTCGTCTTCGGGCAGCCGATCGCGGAAACTGGCGCGGGGCTGTTCTGCCGATTGCCCCCATGATGCTGACGACACAGCGCTGGTCACCGCCAGGGCCGCCGACATCAGCAACCATGATCGGTGCCACCGGGAGCGCCTGGAAGGGCGGCTGCGAGTCCTTGTCATGATCGTTTTCCAGCCCGCTCAGTCAACGCAAATAAACACGGCTTCAGCCTGTATCACCGTCGGCGCCGAAGGGGGGAGGGGGGAAGCGACGCCGACGATGACCACTATGGGCAATCAGAACGAAAAGCTCGCCCCGATGAAAAAAGTCCGCCCGAAATTCTGGATAGTGCCCGTCTGCGCAGGCTGGCCGAAGAATGTCCGGGTCGGTTCATCGGTCAGGTTATTGGCCTGAGCGAGCAGCTTCAGTCCGGACAGCGCACTCCCTTTGGGGAACAGGTAGGAGATTTGCGCATCAAAGATTGTCTCAGGCGTGCTCGTCAGAATGAGCTCGCTGATGCCGATCTGCGGGCTGACAAAGCCCGAGCGATGCCGCGCGCTGCCGCGAATGCCGAACCCGCCCTTCTCGTAGAAGACGATCGGGTTGAACACATGCTGCGACAGGCCGGGCAGGGGCAGATTGATCGCGCGGCCGCTGGTCGAGCTGGGGAAGTTCAGGTCGCTGTCGCTATAGGCATAGTTCAGCTGGACGCCGAGGCCATCGAACGGGGCGGCGAATTCCACGAAGGTTTTCGTGAACTGCACTTCGACGCCGTACACATAGCCCCCACTGCCGTTGATGGGTGAGGAGAAGCTGCCAACAGCATTGCCCGGAATTGCGGTCCCCGGGATCGGCGGCGGGGTGACGCCGTTTGCGGGGAAGTTGAACTGCGGAATCGTGCCGTTGATGATGTACGATCCAAGCCCCTTGTAGAAGGCGCCGACCGCAAACACGCCGCTATTGCCGAAATAATGTTCGTAGCTGAAATCGACCTGATTGGCGCGGAACGGCTGGAGGGCGGGGTTGCCACCGCCACCGGTCGTGTTCCCATCCGATCCGGTGTTCACGCTGATCGAACCGCGTAATTCCTGGAAGCGGGGACGAGAAATCTGCTTGCTGTAGCTGATACGTACCAGGTCGCTGGGGGTCACTTCGAGGATGGCGTTCACCGATGGTAGAAAATCCGTGAAATTGTCGCCGCGCGTCACGAAACGGCGATTCTCGCGTGCCGGCGGCGGGGTGGCGGGGTTGTCCGTCAGTAGCGGATCGGCGAACAGCACCGTCGAGCTTTGATCGGTGTTGATCACACGCAGCCCGAAATTGCCCCGAAAATTCAGACCACCCAGCACCGTCGCAAAATCGACCTGGCCATAACCGGCATAGGTGGTTTCATCGATCCGGAAGCTCTGATCGAGCGTAAAGTCGAACGCGATCTGATCGGTCGGCTGACGCGATCCGAAACTGTTGCCGAACGCAAGGTTGAATGCGCCATTGATGTCGACCACCGCAAAGTTGGGCAGGCCAGCGGCGGCATAGGCACCGCTAAATCCGCTAACGGTGACGAGCCCGGCCGGCACTTCGCGTGGCGACCCTGGAATGCCGAAC
Organism: uncultured Stakelama sp.; assembly: GCA_964631905.1. Classification (GTDB taxonomy): domain Bacteria; phylum Pseudomonadota; class Alphaproteobacteria; order Sphingomonadales; family Sphingomonadaceae; genus Sphingomonas. The sequence goes on along the minus strand of CAZWAL010000014.1, from coordinate 11,402 downwards.
GTGTTGAACGAGGTGACGGTGCGATCGCCACGGCGATCGGCATAACGGAAGCCGAAGCGGAGTTTGTCGAAGAAACTCGATTCATCGAACGACACGACCAGATCGGTCGCCGCCGCGAACAGCCGGTCGCGGTCAGCCTGAGGCACCAGGAACTGGCCATCGAGCAGGAAGCCGCCGCCAGCCGCCGTCAGATCGGTAAAGTTGGTGCTGATCTGGTTGATCGTCGGCAGGCTGGTGCCGTTGAGCCGGTAATCGACGATCACCGGTCCAATGCTGTCCGTGCGCCGCAGGCCGCCAGGGGTCGCGGTGTAAGGGCGCAGGTTGATCCCGGCATTGTTGAAATCGCTCGAGCCGCTCGAATAGGCGACATCGACCGCAAGTGTTACGCGGTCGCTAAAGTCATAAGCGAAATTGCCGCCGATCGTGTAAAGTTCGTCGCGCCGACTTTCGTCCTGGTTGACCAACTCGGTGCCAAGCCCACCGCCGGTCTGATTAATGAAGCGGCCGCCAACCAGTGCATCGTTGACGATGACGGGGTTGACGATCTGATTCTGGCCGCTCTGCGTGTTGAAGACCCGGAAACCCCGGCGGTTCACGTCCGAGTTAAAGCGGGAATAATAGCCGTCGATCAGCACGCGTACCCGGTCGCTCGGTTCCCACTGAACGACTGCGATTCCCGCATCGCGGGTTTCCTGGCCGCCGAACTGAATCCCTTCGAACCCGAAATTGAACGACTCGGGACGGCCATTGCCGTTCAGATCGACCGTGGGTGAGCCATTGGTGCCGGGTACGGGAAAGTCGAACTGGACAAAACGGGTCGCAACGTTGGGCTGGTACAGCCGCGAATAGCCAAGCGCGAGGCCAAGCGTATCGTTGAACAGCTTGGTCTGGATCGAGCCAGACACGCGGTAGCCATATTCGGATACGTCGGTGCTCTGCCCGGCGCGGTCATTGTACAGGCCGCGGACGTTGAATGACCCTTTGACATCGCTCGTGATATCGAGCGGCCGGACGGTCTTGAGCTCGACCTTGCCGGCGATGCCGCCTTCGATATGGCTGGCGAGCGGTGATTTATAGACGGCTGCCTGATTGATCAGTTCCGACGGATATTGATCGAACTCGATCACGCGGTTGCCGCTGGTCGCGACCTGCTCACGCCCGTTGAGCGTGGCGGAGACCAGATCCTGGGACAGACCGCGGATGTTGATCGCGCTCGCCTGGCCGCCAGTGCGCTGCGACGTCACGCCGGGCAGGCGGGCCAGCGATTCGGCGATCGATACGTCGGGCAGGCCGGCGATGTCATCGGCGGTCACCACATCGACGATAAACGAACTGTCACGCTTTGCCGCAATCGAGCTTTGCACGCTGCCGCGGAAACCGGAAACGACGATATCGGGTTGTTCCTGTGCAGCCGTTTCGACGTCATCGTCACCTGTCGGCGCGGCTTGGGCAAAAGCGGCGGTGCTGCAGGCGCTAATCAGCAAGGCGGCGCCAAGTGCCCTGGTGCTGGCACCAAAGGCGAGGCGGGCAAATGAACGCTGCTGGCGACGCCGAAATGACGAGATCATTTTAATCCTCCCTGTCACTCGCCCCCATTCATCGCGAGGGTCGAGCTGTTTTGTTGGGCACACGACATCGCGGTGCTTTAACGACCCTCCAATGATGCTCCCGACGACCCGCCCAAGCCAAGCGAACCACATACGTATTCATGCGGCCCCTTTTCGCGGTCATGCGGCGATCCTAAATAGCGGGCGTGTCGGCGCGTGCGGTCGCCATTCGGCATGTATGGGGGGCTTGGGCCAGCGATGAAGGACAAGCCGACCTCTTTCGACATTGCGGCGCTCGCCGGGGTATCGCAGCCAACCGTATCGCGCGCGCTTAGCGGCAGCGCGTCAGTAAGCGACGCGACGCGCAAGCGGGTGGAAGCGATTGCGCGACAGCTCAATTACACCGTCGACAAAAACGCGTCGAGCTTGCGACGCCGCCAGTCGAACACGCTCGCGCTGTTGTTTTTCGAAGATCCGATGCCCGACGAATCGCTGATCAATCCCTTTTTCCTGTCGATGCTCGGCTCGATTGCGCGAACCTGCGCGCTGCGGGGCTATGACCTGCTGACATCGTTTCAGCAGCTGTCGAGCAACTGGCACGTCGATTATGAGGATAGCCACAAGGCCGATGGCATCATTCTGCTCGGTTATGGCGATTTCGAACTCTACCGCGCCCGGCTGGAGGCGCTGGTTGCGCAGGGCACTCATTTCGTGCGCTGGGGATCGGTTCAGGCGGGGCAGAAGGGGACGACGATCGGGTGCGACAATGTGCGTGGCGGCTTCGATGCGGCGCGCCATCTGATCGACGTCGGCAGACGATCGGTTGCGTTCATCGGCGAAGCATCGAGCCATTATCCCGAATTCGATGATCGCTATCAGGGGGCTTGCGCTGCGCTCCGGGCAGCCGGTCTGCCGGTCGATCCGCATTTGCAGGTCGATACGCTCAATATCGAACAGGCGGGCTATGATGCGGTCTCCGGGTTAATCGCCCGAGGTCTGGCGTTCGACGCCATTTTTGCTGCGAGCGACCTGATCGCGATTGGGGCACTACGCGCGCTCGACGATCACGGCCGGCGCGTGCCGCACGACGTGTCAGTGATCGGGTTCGACGACATTCCAGCCGCCAGTCTAACCCACCCGCCGCTTACCACTGTTGCGCAGGATTACCGGTTGGCGGGCGAGATGCTTGTCGATACGTTGCTGCGCCAAATTCGGGGGGAGGCGACGCAAAGCGTGGCATTGCCGACGCGCCTCATCGTCCGCCGATCGAGCGCCCCCGTGCCGCGCTAGTGCGCCGGAAAATTACCCTATTCGGCGCGGATTGCGCCCGCCATTTCCAGCTGTCACCCTCGCGCGCGAGAGCCAGAACAAGGGTGTGAGGATGGTAGAACGGCCGCGTCAGGGCTTTTGGGGCCTTTGGAATATCTCTTTCGGATTCCTCGGGATTCAGATCGCGTTCGGGCTCCAGAACGCCAATGTCAGCCGCATTTTTCAGTCGCTCGGCAGCGATGTCGGCAGCCTCGCTTTGCTGTGGATCGCGGGGCCAGTCACCGGGCTGGTGGTACAGCCATTGATCGGTCATTTCAGCGACCGGACCTGGGGTCGGTTCGGGCGCAGGCGGCCCTATTTTATGGCAGGCGCGGTGCTTGCGGCCCTCGCGTTATTCGGGATGCCCAATGCATCCGTGCTGATCGTTGCCGCGATCCTGTTGTGGCTGCTCGATGCATCGCTGAACGTCGCGATGGAACCGTTCCGGGCATTTGTGGGGGACATGGTGCCCGCCAGCCAGCGGACCGCAGGCTATGCCTTTCAGACGGCGTTTATCGGCGCAGGGGCCGTCATCGGATCGCTGGCGCCCGCGGCGATGACGGCCATGGGCGTCAGCAACATTGCCCCCGCAGGCAGCATCCCGCCATCGGTCGTCTATTCCTTCTACCTTGGCGGTGCCGCGATCTTTCTGGCGGTGCTGTGGACGGTGGTAACAACGCGGGAATACCCACCCGAGGAAATGCGTTCTTTTGCAGTAAATGCTGCGCAGCATAACAACGATGCCGTGGCGATTTCGCCGCATGGATTCTGGTGGCTTGTCGCAGGAATCCTTGTCTTCGCGACGGTTGCAGCATTGGCACTCGAAAAGGATCTCTATGTGCTCGGTGGCGCGCTAGCGGTCTTTGGCGTGCTGCAACTTGCCGCACGCAGACTTGCACGAAACAGCCGAACGCAAGGTGCACTGGTTCAGATCATGAGCGACCTTGCCCAGATGCCGCTCCAGATGCGGCGGCTTGCGGTGGTGCAGTTCTTCGCCTGGTTCGCGCTGTTCATCATGTGGATCTATACCACGCCTGTAGTCACCCAATATGTGTTCGGCGCAACCGATACCGCGTCAAAAGCCTATAATGACGGCGCAGATTGGGTGGGCATCCTCTTCTCGGTCTATAACGGCGTTGCGGCGCTCGCGGCTTTTGCGTTGCCGGTGCTCGCGGCGCGGATGGGGGCCGTGCGCACCCATATCCTATGCCTGTTGATCGGTTCGGTCAGCTATGCGTCGATTCTGGTGATCCGCGATCAATATCTGTCGCTGGTGCCGATGATCGGCGTCGGCATTGCCTGGGCATCGATCCTCACCATGCCCTATGTCATTCTGGCGAGCGTGCTGCCGCAGCAGAAATTCGGCATTTATATGGGTATCTTCAACTTCTTCGTCGTGTTGCCACAGTTGCTCGTCGCAACGATCATGGGAACGGTCATCCAGCGCTTTTTCCCCGGTGCGCCAATCTGGACGATGGCATTTGCCGCCGCCGTGATGGCGATTGCCGCCGCCGCAATGCTGCGCGTTTCAGCGCCGGAAGCAAAAGCGACGATCTAGGGCGTTGGCATTTGACGGGGGGTTGCTACACCGGCACCGGACCGGGGGAGCGACAGCGTGAAGAAAAGATATTGGGGCCTGCTGGCCATCATGTTGGCGACGGTCGCAGCCTATGCTGCCGGCGTTCGCATCGCCATTCCCGGTCGCGATTTCGATCCCGCACCTTTGATCGCCAAGGCACGGCAATATGACCCACTGGTCGAGCGTGACCGGTTCGGCGTGCCGCATATCTCGGGCAAGCGTGATGCCGACGTCGCGTTCGGGATGGGTTATGCGCATAGCGAGGATGATTTTGCGACCATCGTCGATGCCGTGCTGACAACGCGCGGGCGCGCTGCAGAAACCAAGGGCAAGGATGCGGCGATCGGCGATTATCTCGTCCGGCTGTTCCGCGTCTGGGAAAAGGTTGCGGAGGGGTACGAGACGCAGATTACGCCTGAAGCGCGCGCGGTGATGCAGGGCTATGCCGATGGCGTGAACCTTTATGCTGCGCAGCATCCCGAGCTTGTGCCCGCTGGCGTGATCCCGATTTCGGGTCGGGATGTATCGGCGGGCACGATCTTCCGCGGGCCGTTTTTCTACGGTCTCGACAAGGTATTGAAGAGCATTACCGAGAAGAAGCTCGAGCGGGATACGTCGCCACCGAAGGGATCGAATGGTATTGCCGTTGCGCCCTCGCGATCATCAGACGGCGCAACCCGGCTGCTCGTCAATTCGCACCAGCCCTATGAAGGGCCGGTCGCGTGGTACGAAGCCGTGCTGGATAGCGGTGAAGGCTGGCACGTCGCGGGCGGTTTTTTCCCCGGATCGCCGTTCATGCTGCACGGTCACAACGCCAATCTCGGCTGGGCGAGCACGGTCAACAAGGCCGATCTGTCGGACGTCTATCGGCTGAAGACCGACCCCGCCAAGCCGGGGCAATATTTCTTCGACGGCAAATGGCGCGCCTTCGAAAAGTCGGTTGCGACGTTCCGCGTCAAGATTTTCGGGCCGATCCTGTGGACGGTGAACCGCGATGTCCTCTGGTCAGTGCATGGTCCCGTGTTCGAAACCGATCACGGCACCTATGCGCTCAGCTATGCCGGCGAACGCGAAGTGCGCCAGCCCAACCAGTATATGGCGATGAACAAGGCGCGCTCGCTGGATGAATGGCGCGCGGCGATGGCGATGCAGGCGCTGCCGAGCATCAACTTCATCTATGCCGATGATCGCGGCAATATCGGCTATCTGTCGAACGGCCAGTTCCCGGTGCGCAAAGATGGGTATGACTGGGCAGGAACGCTGCCGGGCGACCGCAGCGACGTGCTCTGGACGCAGCGCGTCGCATTCACGCAACTGCCGCAACTCTGGAATCCCCGATCGGGCTTTGTATTCAATTCGAACAACAACCCGCTGGTCGCGACCGATCCGGCGGATAACATCAAGCCGGAGAATATGGGTCGCAACTTCGGCCTGCAGACGAACATGACCAATCGCGCGCACCGGGTGCTCGAAACCTATGCCCTCGATACTTCGATCACACCCGAGGAGTTCGACGCGTATAAATATGATCTGGCCTATAGCGACCAGAGCGTCCTTGCCGGGCTGATTAAACAGGCGCTCGCTTATGGTGCGAAGGGCAATGCCGATCTGGCGGCGGCGCAGAAGATCCTGAAAAACTGGGATCGGCGGACCGATACTGCCAATCGAGGCGCGGCCCTGGCGGTGCTGATGGGCGAGCCGATCGGCCGTGCGCTCGAAATGGGGGAGCCGACCCCGCCGCTTCGCCCGGCGCTCGATGCAGCAATCGTGCATCTGAAAAAGCATTTCGGGCGGCTCGATCCCGAATGGGGTCAGGTCAACCGCTTGCGGCGCGGCACCGTCGATCTGCCGATATCGGGCGGGCCTGATGTGTACCGCGCGGTCTATGGCAAGAAACAGGATGACGGGACATTGACCGCCAATGGCGGCGATACCTTCGTCATGTTCGTGACCTGGGACAAGGCGGGCAAGCTTTCATCGCGCAGCATCCACCAGTTCGGCTCGGCCACGCTTGATGCCACATCGCCACACTACGCCGATCAGGCAAAATTGTTCGTCGATTTCAAGACCAAGCCGGTGCTGTTCGATCGTGCGCAATTGAAAGGACAGATCGAGCGGAGCTATCGCCCGGGCCGTTAACCGCGCTCTGGTGCATCGTCGCTGATCGGTACGCGCACCGTTAGGGATTTGCTGCTATGCTGCGTCGGCGACGATGGGGGCATGGTCCATGACCGGGGTGACACAGCGAAAGTTGAAACGGCGCCGCGCTAGCGCAGTGCTGCCGTCGCTCGCGGCATTGGTGGTGGTCGCGCTGTTGCAATTGGTAGGCGTGCCGCAGCTCGACAGGCTCGGCCTGTTGCTGTTCGACGGCTATCAGCGCGCGGCACCGCGACCTTATGAAGACGCGCCCGTGCGAATCGTCGATATCGATGACGAATCGATCCGTCGCCTTGGCCAATGGCCCTGGCCCCGCACCGACATTGCCGATCTCACCCGGCGCCTCAGCGATGCCGGGGCAGCGTCGATCGCTTATGACATCGTCTTTTCCGAGCCGGACCGAACCTCGCCCGCGCGGATTGCCGCCAGTCTGCAACGCACCAACGGACCGTCACCGGCGCTCACCGCGCTGCGTTCCCTGCCGGACAATGATGCCGCTCTTGCCGCCGCGATCGCGCAGGCACCGGTGACCCTCGGCTATTTTCTGGGGCGGGACGGCAACGGCCGAACCGTCGAACCAAAGGCCGGGCTGGCACTGGCCGGTTCGTCCCCCGCCAAGGCGGTGCAGGCCTTTTCCAGCGCGATCGAGCCGATATCGGCGTTTCGGGATGCTGCCGGCGGCACCGGCTTTGTCAGCCTGAATGGCGATCGCGACGGGATCATCCGCAAGGCCCCGCTGATCGCCACCCAAAATGGCCGATTGCTGCCCTCGCTCGCGCTCGATGCGCTCCGCACCGCGCAGGAAGCCGGATCGGTGATCGTCAAATCATCCAGCGCGAGCGGTGAGCTGGGCGGCGGCGCACCTCAGGTCGTCTCGCTGAAAGTCGGCGCGTTCGAAGTGCCGACCACACCGGCAGGCGAGTTATGGCTCTATTTCACCGAGCCTAATCCCGCCCGCACGATTCCGGCGTGGAAAATCCTGACCGGCGCGCTGAGTCCGGCGCAGATGCAGGCGGCGTTTGGCGGACGGATTGTCTTCATCGGCACGGGCGCAGCCGGCTTGCGCGATCTGGTGTCGACCCCGCTTCGCGACCGGGAAATCGGGGTGATGGTGCACACCCAGGCAGTCGAACAGATGATCCTCGGGCGCTATCTGGTGCGGCCTGACTGGGCGAACGGGCTGGAACGCAGCCTGTTGCTGGTGCTCGGGCTGGTGCTTGTGCTGCTGCTGCCGCGGCTTGGCGCGATGCGCGGTGCGGTGCTGGGCGTGGTCGTGATTGCCGCGATGATGCTCGGCAGTTGGGGCGCGTTTCTGCGCTATCACTATCTGCTCGATCCGACTTATCCGGTGCTCGCGTTGCTCCTTGTCTATATCGTCGGTACCGGCGTCACCTATTACCGTGAGGAGCGGCAGCGCGCTTATATCCACCGGGCGTTCGATCGCTATCTGTCGCCGGCGCTGGTGCGGCGGATCGTCGATGATCCCGGCCAGCTCGAACTCGGCGGCGAAGTCCGCGATATGACCGTGCTGTTCTGCGATATCCGGCGTTTTTCGGCGATTTCGGAAACGATGGGGCCGCAGCAGATCATCCAGTTCCTCATCGCGTTCCTGACGCCGATGTGTGACGTGCTGCTGGCGCGCAAGGCAACGATCGACAAGTTTATCGGCGATGCGATTCTGGCGTTCTGGAATGCGCCACTCGATGATCCGGATCAGCATGCCAATGCCGCGCGCGGCGCGCTGGAAATGATCGCGCAGCTCGAACAGATGAATCGCGTCATGGCTGAGCAAAGCGCAACGCCCTGGCCTGGCGAAGTGCGGATCGGCATCGGGCTGAACGCCGGGCCGTGCTGCGTCGGCAATATGGGATCAGCGCAGCGCCTGTCCTATTCGCTGATCGGCGATACGGTGAACCTTGCGTCGCGGCTTGAGGGGCTGACCAAATATTACGGCATATCGATTGCGATCGGCGCTGCCCTGCAGGCGCATCTCGGTGATTTCGCGACACTGCCGGTCGACCGCGTCCGCGTAGTGGGTCGCGGCGCACCGGAACAGGTCTATGCGCTGGTGGGTGGGGAGGACATGGCGCTCTCGTCCGGTTTTCGTCGGCTGGCGGCGATGCACGGCGACATGCTGGCCGCCTATGCCGCGCAGGACTGGCCGCTGGCACGATCCTGGATCGCCGCCGCCGCACCCTATGCGGCGCAGTTCGGCGTCGCCGGGCTCCACGCAGTATATGCTGATCGGATCAAACGGTACGAAGCCGAGCCACCCGGCGAAGGCTGGGACGGCGTTTATTCGGCAGTCGAGAAATAACGGGTCCAGTGGCCGTTATTGCCGGTTGGGCGATCCGCGATCATTCTCGAAAAACTGGTCGTTGATCGGATTGCGACGGAGCAGATCATTCTCGTCGAACCGCCCGCGTCGGCTATCGGTGCCCAGCAAAGTGCTGAGCAGCGCCGATCCACGGGCAGATAATCGGAAAGGCCCGATTGGCCGCTGGTTTCGCCCGGGGATAAACACCGCAAAGCCCGGCGTTTCGACCGGTACGGTCAAGCCCGCTGCCGTCACGTCGATCGCGCCCGGCGTTTCGCCGCGCTCGGCGGCCGGGCCGGGCCCACGCAGCAGGATCAGCGATGCCGTTTCAGGATCGGCAGCATAATCGCCAAGCCCGGCTTCGCGCGCGGCAATCCGGATCGCATCGGGGCCGATAGCGCCTTCGACAATCGTTCCGCGCACCCCGATCGTGGCAACAGGGGTGCTGATGCCCGACTGGCCGGGATTGGCATGGAGCGCCTTGCTCGACATGAAGCGAAATGTGCCGCGCGCGACCGACAGGCCGACCGCGCTCGCCTTGCGGTTCGGATCATAGATGAACCGATCGACCGTGATCCGCGAATTGCTGCCCAGCGAGAAGATGGTGCGATCGAGCAGCATCACCTGCAATCGGCTCGCCCGCCCGGTATCGATGGCGTTGCCCAGCGACACCCGCTCCTTCACGACGGCGCGGTGCCGCCGGGGATTGGCCTGGGTCGTCATGTTGACGTCGTTCAGAACGGCGGCGTTCACCCCAACCGTCTGCGCGCTGGCTTGGGGAGACAGGGTGGCAGCCATCAGGCCGGCCATGATCGGGGTCAGGCGGCGGATCATGGGATCACTCCTCATTTGCCAAAATTCCACACCAGCTGCAGGTCGAACCCAAAGCTGTCGTAATCGCGCAGGAAGCTCGACTGGTTATAGTCGCGCCGGGTGTGGCTGACGCCCGCTTCGATCGCGAAATCGCTGGCGAGCAACGGGGTGCCGAGGGCGGCGCGCGTGAACGTGCGGATTTCCTGTCGATCGGTCACGAACATTGCGTCGCGAAAATCGATGAAGCGGATCGTCGATGATAGCAGGCCGTAACTGCCCGCATAGCCGATCGGCTGACGAAACCCGCTATAGGCGCGCACGCCGCGATAGCCGAGCTCAGTCGTCACCGCGGTCTTGTTCTCGAACGCTACCCCGATCGACCATTGCACGCGGCGGTGATCGACTGCGCTGTAATCCACCGCCAGATCATAACGTTCGCCGTCGCGCGAAAAGAAAGGGAAGGACGCGTCATATGCCTGATGGACGACTTCGCCGCGCACCGCGATCCGCCCGGTACGGCCGGTCGACAGCGCGAGTTCAGCCTGGCCACCATATTCGGTGACGAACGGATCACCCTGCAATCGTGCGTGGGTGACGATGCCGCCCAGCGCAAAACCAAGCCGCTCGCCCTGCTGGCCATAGCCTGCCCGCAGCGATCCAATCTGATAATCGAAGCCGGAACTGCCGAAATTATTGCGGGTCTCCCCGGCCAGGCCGCCATACAGATAGCCGCTGCCGACGGGTGTACGCCCTTCCACGCGACCGCTCGCGATGAACGAAAAATCGTCATCCGATACGCCGGTGATGCCCGGAAAAGCGAAGTTCACGTTTAGCGCCCCCAGCGCATCGGTATCATAGGCAAGGCCGAGCGCGAGCTGTCCGAAGATGCCGCTGTTGGAGGACCGGCCCGCCGCAGGGCGATCGAGCGCGCCGCAGGCCTGTGTGACGATCGTCCAGTCGGCTTCCGTAATCCGCCGCCCATCCACCTTGTCGAGTTCGATCCGGGCGCGCGCGTCATCATCGAGCCGACACAGCGTCGTCACGTAGAAAAGCCGCACCGACACGGTCGACGACTCCGAACGAGTCAGCAGCGCGCGTTCCAGCGTCGCGGCCGCGCCGATCAGGTCACCGCTATCGGTCTGCTCCCGCGCCAGCTGCAAGGCGGCCGCCGGATCATTGGCGGTATCGATGATCGCATCGAGTTCGCTCGCGCTGTCCGCCTCCTGCGCCATCGCCGGGGCCGCAACGCCCGCAAGGATGGTCGCCAACACCGCGCCGTTCGATCGCCAGAAACCAGCACCCTTCATCTTTTCCCCCCAAGGAAACTGAAGCGACACACCCCATCGCATAGCGGCATACGCGCCGCCCGTCTGCCACGTCTTGTACCTCATCTGACCGGGATTGTCGGTATTGAAATTGGGTTAATGGGACGCGCCCTGTACCGGTATCATCGCCGGACCTTGCATTCACGGTGAAACACTGAAAACCAGCGACACCGATCGACCCGAAGGAATCCCCATGAAGACCCGCGCTGCCGTTGCGTTCGAAGCCAAGAAGCCGCTCGAAATCGTCGAGCTCGACCTTGAGGGGCCAAAGGCCGGCGAAGTGCTCGTGGAGATCATGGCGACGGGCATCTGCCACACCGATGCCTATACGCTCGACGGGCTCGACAGCGAGGGGC
>CAZWAL010000013.1:0-30985 GCA_964631905.1 uncultured Stakelama sp. | reverse complement strand
GCATCGGTATTCCGCACCGAATATAACAACCTGATCACCAGCTTCCAGCGGCCCAACAATTCGGGCGGTGTCGATACGATTTCCGTCAATGGCGGTGACATCAAGGCGACCGGTGCAGAAGCGGTTATCGAAGTGCGGCCGGTCGATGATTTCCGGCTCACCTTCGCTGCATCGGTGCTCGATTCCAAATTCGGCACCTTTGGAGTGCTGGCACCGCATCAGCTGGTGAACGGCAACCCGACGGCGACCGGGCGTTTCGTCAACCTGTCGGGCGTCACATCGCAGTTCGCACCCGAATTCACCGCCTCGGTCATTGCTGCCTATGATTTCCAGCTTGGTTCTGCCGGGAAAATCACACCGCAGGTGCAATTCTATTATTCGGGCCAATATTCGGCGCAGACGCAATTGTCGTTCATCGACTCGGCCGGCACCCAGCCGTCGTTCACCAAAACCGATCTGCGGTTGAGCTGGACCAGTGCCGATCAGCGCTTTGGCATCGATGCCTATGTGGAAAACCTGGAAAACGAAATCGTCAACCAGCGCACCACCTATGGTGGCGACGGGATCGAGCAAGTTACCTGGGGTTATCCCCGCAACTATGGGTTGCGGCTGCGCGCGAAATTCTGATCGCGCTTAGTGAATATCGTCGCCATCCGCCATCGCCTGGCGGATGGCGTCGATGCCAAAACCAGGCTTGTCGGCGGCATCGAGCAGCAGTTTTTCGCGCGCGACGATCACGTCGATTGCGTGCGGCAGCTTTGCCGCAACCGCTCGGTCGATCCGGACAGCACCGTGGCGATCGGCGTGAATCAGGTCGCCATCGGCCACCTGCATCCCCAGAATATCGACATCGCCGCCAATGCTTTCGATCCGCACAAAGGCATGGCTGGGGGTGATGCAACCGGCGATGATCGGAAAATCGGACGCCAGAAAATCAAGGTCACGCACCGCGCCATTGGTGACGACGCCCGCACAGCCGAGCGCGCGATGAACCTTTGAATTCACCTCCCCCCAGAACGCCCCGATGCCGACGTCATGATCAAGATCCTGGATGACAACGACGGTCGGGCAATCCGTGGCGGCGACATGCTCATAATAGCGCAGCCGCAATGCTCGAGCTGTCTTCGCGTCCATCGATGACGGTGCACTGCTGCGGAGCGTTGCCGTGCGCGCAAAGCCGATAATCGGCGGCAAAAGCGGAAAAGGCGCGACCATCGTCTTGCGGGTGAACCCCGTAGCACGCCGGCCACCGCTCGCAATTTCAAGCGCGTTGCAGATGGTAGGGGTGTCGAACTGCCGCAGATGCGCAAGCAGCCCCGCATCAATCCCGTCGCCAAAGCTCATCGCTGTCTATCCTTTCAGCGGTTGGGCACCGGGGACGAAAATCGTCATCGTCTTACCCTCGGTTTCGAAAAAAATCTCGATCAGACCCTGGTCGACGAAAATGGCGATATCGCTCGACCGCAACAGAAAGCCCGGCTGAACGCTGTCCCACGCAATCGCAGACACCGAACCCGATCGCGTGGCGTGCATATTCCCGTCGCGATCGACGGTGATGCCGAACCGGGCCTCATCACCGGTGATAACAAGATCGAGTGTGTCGCCTTTCTGCCAGTGGTGCCGGCTCGCCAGCGCCATGGCCTTCGGCCAGGGGTACTGATGCAACCGCCCGTCGACCATCGACAACCGGCGCGGCAGGCTGATCGGGCCGCCTTGCCGGTTGCCGGGCCATGGCATTTTTCGAGCGGTCGCCCAGCTCGATGCCCATCCTACCAGCGTCCTTTGATCGTCCGGCCAACCCGCAACCGTGTTGACGCAGGTGGCATAGAAATCAGGCCCGTGATCGAGCAGCATCCCCTCGGCGGGGTCGTCAGCAATGAATTGGCTGCCGTTGAACTGGCCCGCCCAGTAGCGCACGCTGCAGTCGGCACGGTCGCCGCGGCGATCGACAACCGACACCAGCAATAGCGCAGCGCCGTCAATGTCGAGCAGCACCGGCACTTCCCACATCATGCCCGCTGGCGACCAGGGGCCGATCGTGCCCGTTCGTTGCCAGCGGCCACCGGCTTCACGCCAGATCGACAGCGATGAAGGCGGCTGGGTTGGCCAGTCGGTCCAGTCGCAGGGTTCGGCCAGCAGCATCAGCCGATCCCCCGTTGCTGCCCAATCGAACACGAACGGATCCCGTATATTGCGGCCATGCGGCCCGAGCGGTGCCAATTCCTGGTGCCAGCTTGCGCCTGCATCCGTGCTGGTCAGCCGATATTGCTGCTGGAATGGCGGGGCATGGCGGGTGAGGTAAGCGGTCAGCGCCTCGCCTTGCCGCAGCACCGATCCGGAATAGGCGAGCCCGCTTGCATCGGGGGGAATGACGGGGCCGTCCCATACCCAGTGCAGCAGATCATCGCTCGACAGCCGCGCCCAGCCGATCGCCTTGAAATCGGGCGCTGCGCTGCTGTGCTGCAGGAACAGCCGGTACATGCCGTCAGCGAACACCAGCCCGTTGGGATCATTGGTCCATTCCCCCGGCGGTGGGGCAGCGTGAAAGACAAAGTCCATCGGCTGTGCCCTCAATCCGCTGTCCAGCCGCCGTCGACAACCAGGCTCGTGCCGGTCATCAGCGCCGAAGCATCCGACGCCAGAAAGACGACGGCCCCCATCAGGTCTTCGACTTGCCCCAGTCGCCCCAGCTTGATCTTCGCCAGCACGCTCTGTTTGAACGCGGCATCCGCGAAATAGGGGCGCGTCAGCGGTGTTTCGATAAAGGTCGGGGCAATGGTGTTCGATCGGATGCCGTATTGGGCAAGATCGAGCGCAAAGGCCTTGCTCATCCCTTCCAGCGCCCATTTGGTTGCGCAATAGAGCGACCGATTGGGGCCGCCGACATGCCCCATCTGGCTACCGATATGGATCAGGCTGCCGGGAATCGCTTCAGTGATCATGCGTCGCACGCACGCCTGCGCCACGAAGAACGCAGATTTAATGTTCAGATCGATCACCGCGTCGAAATCGGCAACCGTCACGTCCTGCATCGGCTTTGGCCGATTGGTGCCGGCATTATTGACCAGGATGTCGAACGCCTCGCGTGACGCGAAAAAATCGATAACGGAATCGACATCGCTGACGTCGAGCACGGCCCAGTCGCCACCCATCGCAGAAGCTCCCGCCGCGATCTCATCGCCCGATCGTGCCACCAGCGTCACGGCCGCGCCTGCTTCCGTCAACGCAGCCGCGAGGGCGAGGCCGATGCCACGCCCCGCCCCGGTAACCAAAGCCCGTTTTCCGTCGAGCCGAAAGCTGGGCGTTCTCGGCAGGATCACGCGGCCTCTGCTTTCCCCGCATAGGGAATGTTCCGCCCGCCATAGCGACGCACGCGGATATTGGCTTGTTCGCCGTGCCCGGCAAATCCTTCAAGCGCACAGAGCCGCGAGCAATATTCACCGATCATCGTCGAGGCCGAATCGGTGAGCACCCGTTGATAGGTGCAGGTCTTGAGGAACTTGCCCACCCACAGCCCCCCTGTGTACCGCGCTGCCTTTTTGGTGGGGAGGGTGTGGTTGGTGCCGATCACTTTGTCGCCGTAGGACACATTGGTGCGGCTGCCGAGGAACAACGCGCCATAGTTAGTCATGTTCGTCAGGAAATAATCGGGATCGTGGGTCATCACCTGCACATGTTCTGAGGCGATTTCATCGGCAATGCGGACCATTTCCGCGTCATCGGCGGCAACGATCACTTCGCCAAAGCTCTCCCATGCGCGTCGTGCAATCTCTGCGGTCGGCAGGATGGTCAGCAGACGTTCGACCTCGCGGATCGTTTCCTCGGCGAGCGCGCGGCTGGTGGTGAGCAGCACGGCAGGACTGTCAGGCCCATGTTCGGCTTGCCCAAGCAGATCGGTGGCACAGAGTTCGCCGTCCGCGCCCACCTCATCGGCTATCACCAATGTCTCGGTCGGCCCAGCGAACAGATCGATCCCGACGCGTCCGAACAGTTGACGCTTGGCCTCAGCGACAAAGGCATTGCCAGGGCCGACAAGGATATCGACCGGGGCCATGCTGGCGGTGCCGATCGCCATCGCGCCGACCGCCTGGATGCCGCCTAGGCACCAGATTTCGTCTGCGCCGGCCATTGCCTGGGCCGCGACAATCGCAGGGGCGGGTTTGCCCTGAAACGGTGGTGCGCAGGTGACGACGCGTGGCACCCCGGCAACCTTGGCGGTGATGACGCTCATATGGGCGGAGGCGAGTAGGGGATATTTGCCGCCGGGGACATAGCAGCCTGCAGCACTGAGCGGGATATGCTTATGCCCAAGCACGACGCCCGGCAGCGTTTCCACCTCGACATCATGCATCGAATCGCGCTGGATCTGCGCAAAGTTGCGGACCTGCGCCTGCGCGAACTCGATATCCTTCAGGTCCTGCCCGGTCAGCTGATCGATACACCCCTGAATTTCAGCTGCGGTCAGGCGATAGGACTCGCGATCCCAGCCGTCGAACTTGATCGACAGGTCGCGCACCGCTGCGTCACCCCGGGCTTCGATATCAGCCAGAATGGCCTCGACAGTGTCGCGCACCTTGCGGTCGCTATCCGCCTTTGCCGCTGCCGTTGCCCCCCGCTTGAGCCATTCCGCCATCATCGTCTCCCTCGAAAGATGGTCGATGCGCCCTGCCTATTCCTGAACGCCATGCGTCGGGCATCGCATTCGCAGATTGACGGCGCGCTCGACCGCTGCATATATATTCACTAACACAAAGTTTCGGGTGTGCGAAGATAGCGAGCACGAAGAAACGGGCCCTCAGGTGCGGATTCGGGAGTGGACTTGCGATGATGGCAATCGATGATGAGACAAATCAGGCGCTGGCGGTAGCGCGCCCGGGGCTCGAGGCACGGATCGTCCGTTATGCTGATCTGAAGCCTTGCCTCAACGCGTTTATCGATTGTCGCACGCCGGGATCGGAAGCGAAGGAGAACTTCACGATCATCGGCCCGGGCGTATCGGAAAATCCCGCTCAGTACGTCCATATTGCTGAGCCGCATGGATTCAACATCGGCGCTGCACGCCAGCCGCCGGCCTGTGTCAATTCGCAGCACAGCCACGACACGGCCGAAGTCTTTGTGGTGCACAGCGGCACTTGGCGTTTCGATCTGGGGGAGCGCGGCGACGATGCGCACGTGGTGCTCCATCCCGGCGACGTTATTTCGCTACCGGTCGGCATGTTTCGCGGCTTCACTAATATCGGCACCGATATCGGGTTCCTGTGGGCGGTGCTGGGCAAGGACGATCCCGGCCATGTCCTCTGGGCGCGGCAGGTTTTCGACATGGCGGCCGATTACGGACTGGTGCTGCTCGAAAATGGCCAGCTGATCGATACGGTTGCCGGGGAAAGGGTGCCGCCGGATACACGGGTAATGCCCCGCACCACTGCAGAACAGGCAGCGGCACTGTTCGTGCCCGATGCAGCACAAGCCGAGGCCTTGGTGTGGCGTGCACGGCGCGGTGACGGTGTCACGCCGGTGATTACAGACGACGGGCCGCTGACCACGTCCGACGGCTTTGCGCTTGAGCGGATTGATCTTGCTGCGGGCGGGACACTTGGCAACGACACCCCGCGCTCGCCCGAAGTGCTGTTCGTTCACCGGGGCACGCTGACCATCACCCATCCCGACGGCGCTATCGCGCTGGGCGAGGGCGATACGATGACCGTGCCGATCGGCCTGGATCGCGGCCTCAGCAGTTCCGACGGCTGTATCGCCTATCGCGTCAGTGGTTAGGACGCCGTGGCGCCGACCAGGCCTGTCCTGATCCCCGGCAACATGTGCGATGCCCGGCTGTGGCGGGGCGGCGGCGGTTTTGTGATTCAGGCGCTTGATCGGCCCGGACTGTCGGCGCCTGTCGACGCGGATACCAACGGCGACGCCAGCATCGCTGCAATGGCCGCGCGCATCCTGTCCGACACGCCCGGACGGCTGCTGCCGATCGGCTTTTCGATGGGCGCGATCATTGCCGTCGAGATGTGGTGCCAAGCGCCCGATCGGGTCGCGGGCATGGTATTACTGGGGTACAACGCGACCGCCGACCTTCCCGAACGCGCCGCCCACCGACCGTTGCAGCAGGCAGAAGTGCGGGGTGGCGGGCTTGAACGAGTGCTGGTCGAAGAACTGAAGCCCAACTACCTTGCCGATCAAAATCGGAGCAATGCAGCGCTGCTGGCGCTGCTGCGCGACATGGGTCTGTCACTTGGTCCCGACGTCTTCCTGCAGCAGAGCGAGGCGCTCCGGTGTCGCGCTGATCGGCGCGCGGCGCTCGCCACCATCACCGTCCCGGTGCTGCTGGCTTGCGGTGCCGAAGACCGGCTTTGCCTACCCGCCTGGCATGCAGACTGGGCGGCGCGTATCGCGGGGGCCCGGTTCGAAATCGTCGACGGCAGCGGGCATATGCTGCCGCTGGAGCAACCCTTCATGCTGGCCGACATGCTGTCGCGCTGGCTGCCGCTGGTACAGACACCTTTGAAACGGGAACGCACATGACATCACCTATTCTGACGACTCATGTCGGATCCCTCCCCCGGTCCAAGGCAGTGACCGACCTGGTCTTTGCGGCGGAGCGTGGCGAGGCAATCGATCAGCACCAGTTCGACTCGGTGATCGCCAGTGCCGTCGACGATGCGGTGGCGCGCCAGGTGGCCGCAGGCATCGATCTGGTCAGTGACGGGGAAATGTCAAAAATCTCCTATGCCACCTATATAAAGGATCGGATCACCGGCTTTGACGGCGATTCACCGCGCACACCGCCGGCCGATCTGGAAGCCTTCCCTGCCTTTCTGGAGCGCCAGGCGAAGGGCGGCGGCACACCGACTTATCGGCGACCCAAATGCGTCGGCCCGGTCGCCCCGAAAACGCTGGCACCGCTGACCGCTGATCTCGCCCGTATGCGGGCGGCAATGGCCCGGCACAAACCCGTCGGCGGGTTCATGAACGCAGCATCGCCAGGGGTGATCGCGCTATTCCAGCCCAATGATCACTACCCGACCCAGGACAGCTATCTCGAGGCGCTCGCAGAGGCGATGCGGCCCGAATATGAAGCGATCGTCGCCGCTGGCCTGATCCTCCAGCTCGACAGCCCCGATCTCGGCCTTGGCCGACACATGATGTACAAGGATCGCAGCGATGCTGATTATCTGACGCTGATCGGCCAGCATGTTGCTGTCCTCAATCACGCGCTGCGTAATGTGCCCGCCGATCGCGTTCGGATGCATGTGTGCTGGGGCAATTATGAAGGGCCCCACACGCATGATGTAGAAATGGGCGTCATCCTGCCAACGCTGATGACGGCCAAACCCGCGGGGCTATTGTTCGAGACGGCCAATCCGCGCCATCAGCATGACTGGAACTATTTCGCCGAGATGGCGGCGCTGATCCCCGACGACAAGATCCTGATCCCGGGCGTGATTGATTCCACCACCAATTTCGTCGAACATCCCCGCGTCGTTGCCGAGCGGATCGAACGCTTTGTCGGCATGTTCGGGAGTGATCGGGTGATGGCTGGAACGGATTGCGGCTTTTCCACCTTTGCCGGGTTCGGCGCGGTCGATCCCGATATCGTTTATGCGAAACTCGCCACGCTTGCCGAGGGTGCGGCGCTCGCGAGCGCGCGGCTACGCCAGACAGCATCATGAGCTTCAAGGCGCGGTTGCAGGCGAACAGCTTTACGCTGGGTAGCTGGGTGAAAACCCCGCACCCGCATGTCATCGAGGTCCTGTCGTACAGCGCGCTTGATTGTCTGGTGCTCGATGCCGAACATGCGCCATTCGACCGCGCGTCGCTCGATGCGTGTCTGGGCGTTGCCGATCATGATCGGATGCCCGTGCTTGTCCGCCCGGCATCGTCGGCGCCCGAGCATATCCTGAACGCGCTCGATTGCGGGGCGGCCGGTGTGGTGTTGCCGCACATCTGCTCTGCGGCGGCGGCTCAGTCTGCCGTGCGCCACTGCCATTATGTGCCCGGCGGCAGGGGCTTTGCCGGATCAAGCCGAGCAGCAGGATACACCACGAAAGGGATGGCCAAGCACCGGGAAGACGCGGCGCATGTCGCGGTGATCCTGCAGATCGAGGATGTCGACGCGGTCGATGCGATCGATGCGATTGTGGCGGTGAACGGGGTCGATGCGCTGTTCATCGGTCGCGCCGACCTGACGATCGCTTATGGCGCTGCGACCCCCGATGACGATCGCGTGGTCGCAGCAGTCGAGCGGATTTGTGCCGCCGGGGTCGCCGCGGGGCGAACGGTCGGCATGTTCCTGCCCCGTATCGCCGATATTAGGTTGTGGCGTGCCAAGGGTGTAAGTCTGTTCATCCTCTCGTCGGATCAGGATTTCCTGATGAAAGGGGCCGCACAGCTGGTTGCCGAAGCTGCTTAATCCGACTGGATATTTCCGATCCGATACGTAACAGTCGGTTTGGAAGAGGATCAAGAATGACTGTTGCGCGACCGCCCTGGGGCATGCTGGCGATTCTGGTCGTTGCGGCCATTCTGTCTTTCGTTGATCGACAGATACTGAGCCTACTGGTCGAACCGATCAAACGCGATCTTGGGATAGACGATTTCGCGATGGGTCTGCTCGCCGGCCCGGCTTTTGCGATCTTCTACGCGTTGGCGGGGGTGCCGCTCGGGTGGCTTGCCGACCGGGTGGATCGTGGCCGGATGATGGCGGCAGGCATTGCCGCCTGGTCGCTGATGACCGCGCTTAGCGGTTTTGCGGCAAGCTACCTCCATTTGTTCATCGCGCGGATCGGGGTGGGCGTGGGCGAGGCAACGCTTGGTCCCGCCGCGCATTCGATCATCGCCGACCGATTCGACAAAGCCCGGCTGCCGTTGGCGATGAGCATCTATGGCACTGGCGTTGCGCTGGGCGCGGGCCTCGCCTTTGCTCTTGGCGGGCAAGTGGTGGCGCTCGCATCAGGCCCGGCGCGCGCCCTCCCGCTGGTCGGCAACCTTGCGCCATGGCAGCTCACCTTTGTGCTGGTTGGCTTACCCGGGCTGCTGGTGGCGTTGCTGCTGGCGCTGACGGTGCGCGATCCGCGCGCGGCAGTGGTGGGCAAGCGGCCCGGCGCACTTGAGGGCCTCGGCCCGTTCTGGCGGTCGCGGCGCCGCCTGATTCTGTTGTACATCGCCGGCGTCAGCCTGTTGGGGGCGGCGGGTTTTGCCAATCTGCTGTGGCTGCCCAGCGTTTTCGTACGCAATTTCGGTTGGAGCGCGCCACAGATCGGTGCCGTGATCGGGGTACTTCTGATCACACTTGGCGTTGGCGGCGTCCTGTTGTGCGGCGTTGTTGCGACAAGGCTGGTGAGGCGCGGGGTGACCGACGGGCCGTTGATCGTAACCGCCGGGGCGGCGATCATTTCCGTGCCCTTTGCCTTTGCCACGTTGATGCCCGACGCGACCGCCACACTGCTGCTGGTCGCTCCCGGCATCCTCGTGTCGAGCGCGTATGTCGGGCTCGGGCCAGCGATCGTCCAGTCGGCGACGCCCCCGGCGCTGCGCGGCCGCGTCGCAGCCTTTTCGCTGATGATCACCGGATTGCTCAGCATGATTGTGGGGCCGGTCGGCGTCGGTGCCGTCACCACCTATGTATTCGGCGATCCGCAGCGGGTGGGCGTGTCGCTCGCGATCATGTCTGTGCTGTTCTACACAAGCGGGGCGGCGTGCCTGCTCGCAGCGCGATCCAGTTATCGAAGCATCTTGCTGACGCAAGACATATAACAGCCGAATTCGGCATTTGATATTTCCATATGGAATTATCGCTTCCGATCTGACACATCGTGGCAATGTCTGGCAGCAGCGACACCGACGTCATCGTCATCGTCATCGGATCGGGCGCAGCGGGCGGCATGGCCGCCTATGCGCTGACCAGAGCGGGCGTGCGCGTAACGATGCTGGAGGCGGGTCGCGATTATGATCCCGAAGCCGAAACACCGATGTTCAACCTGCCCGGTGAGGCCCCGCTCCACGGCGCGCCGACGCCCGACAAGGAACAGGGCTATTACGATGCCACGATCGGTGGATGGCAGGTGCCGGGCGAGCCCTATGCGGTGGCGGACGGCAGCCGGTTCAAATGGTGGCGCGCGCGGATGCTCGGCGGGCGGACCAATCACTGGGGGCGGCTGGTGCCGCGCTTCGGCCCTTATGATTTCAAGGGATATTCCAGGGACGGGCTGGGGGTCGACTGGCCGATCGATTATGCCGATGTCGCGCCTTGGTATGACAAGGTCGAGCGGCTGATCGGCGTGTTCGGCGCGGCCGAAGGCATCGAGAATTCGCCAGATTCACCGCCTGGTGTGTTGCAACCGCCACCCGAAATGCGCGCGTTCGAACATTGGATGAAGCGGGTGATGGAGCGCGGCCACGGCATCCCGGTGGTGCCCGCCCATAGCGCGATCCTGACGCAACCTTTGGGCGATCGCCCCGCCTGTTTTTATGCCACCGATTGCCAGCGCGGCTGCGCGATCCGCGCCAATTTCCAGTCAACCACGGTGCTGCTGCCGCCCGCGCGCACGACCGGCAAGCTCACGATCATCACCCGGGCGATGGCGTATGAAATCACTGTCGATGCCAAGGGCCGCGCCAATGGCGTGCGCTATATCGATACCGTGTCAGGCGCGCGGCACTGGGTGAAGGCGCGCGCGGTGATGGTTGGCGGCGGCACCTGCGATTCGGCGCGGTTGCTGCTCAATTCGCGCTCGACCGCCTTTCCCGACGGGCTGGCGAACGGGAGCGGGCAAGTGGGGCGCAATCTGCTCGATACACCGGCCTTCGGTATCGAGGCACGGGTGCCGCAGCTGGAAGGGCTGCCCGCCTTCAACGACGACGGCGTCTCGCTCTATCACGTCAACACGCCGTGGTGGCGTTATGAGGATCAGCGGCGCGGCAGGCTGGATTTTGCGCGCGGTTACCAGATCGAATTCTGGGGCGGGCGGCGCTTGCCCGAATTCGGCGACATGGCCGGCATGGCCGAGGGGATCGGTGCGGGCGTATACGGCGCCGATCTGCACCGTACGATGCAGCGGCGCTTCGGGTCGTCGGTCTATCTCAGCGGGCGGGGCGAGATGTTACCCAATCCGGCCAGCTATGCCGATCTCGATCCCGAAATGCGCGACCGGTTCGGCCTGCCGGTGCTGCGCTTTCACTGGCGATGGGGCGATAACGAGTACGCGCAGATGGCGGACGCACGCGAAACGCTCGCCAATATATTCAAGTCAATGAACGCCGAAATTCTGACCGATCTGACAACGCCGATCACGGAAGTGATGCGCCCCGGCGGGCAGGTGGTGCACGAAGTGGGCGCAGCGCGGATGGGGGCGGATCCGCGCACTTCGGTGGTCAGCGCAACCAGCAACACACACGAGGTGCCCAATCTCTACATGATCGACGGGGCGGCTTTTGCGTCCAACCCGCACAAGAATCCGACGCTGACCATCCTCGCGCTGGCATGGCGCGCGGCCGACCATTTGACCGGTGCTTTGGCGCGGGGGGAAGCATGAGCGGGGTCGATCGCCGTGCCGTCATCAGCTGGAGCGCGCTGGTCGCCGGTATCGTCGGGGCAGGTTGGGGGGTGACAACGCTGCCCAGCGGCGCGCCGTCGGGACGTGAATTGCCGCCAGGCTATGGCAAGGATCCGCCGCTGGTGAACCCAAAGCGCCAGCCCTGGCCGCGCGTATTGGCGGTGGGCAACCGGCCCGATCTTGCCGCGCTGATCGACATTGTCGTGCCGGGCATCGACGGATCGCCGCCGGGCTCGGCACTGGGACTGGTCGACTTCTTCGACGAATGGCTTGGGGCACCCTATCCCGACATGATCGCCGATCGCGCGCTGATCATGCCGATGCTGGCGGGCTTGGCAGGTCTCGCCAAGCGTGCGCCTGCTGCGCGTGCGGCGCGCGTCGCCGCCCTCAGATCGGGCGCCACGGCCCCGGCCTTCGCGCGCTTCTGCGTTCTCGCTGCCGCTGCCTATTACACCACACCAAAGGGCATCGCCGCGTTGGGTTATATCGGCAACGAAGCCCGTGAGCGTTTCGACGGCCCGCCGCGCGAGGTGCTCGCCCATTTCGACGCCGAACTGGCCAAATTGGCGTTCCCGACATGACCGAACTCGATCGCCGGACGATATTGGCAGGCGCCGCCGCGCTCGCGACGGCGGGGCCGCTCCACGCGTCGAATCGTCCGCCTTTCCCGAAAAACTTTCTATGGGGCGCGGCAACGGCGGCGCATCAGGTTGAGGGCAACAACGTCAACAGCGACCTGTGGCTGATCGAACATCTGAAGCCGACGCCCTTTGCCGAGCCATCGGGCGATGCCTGTGATTCCTGGGCGCGGCACCCGGACGATATTGCGATGGCGGCGCAGCTGGGGCTGACCGCCTATCGCTTCTCGATCGAATGGGCCCGGATCGAGCCGGAGCCGGGTGCATTCTCTGCGGCAACGCTCGCTTATTATCGTGGATTGGCAGCGGCTTGTCGGCGCCAGGGCATGGCGCCCGTTATCACCTATAACCACTTCTCGCTGCCGCGCTGGGTGGCGGCGCGGGGTGGCTGGGAAGCGCCCGACATCGTCGCGCTGTTCGCACGCTATTGCGACCGCGCGGCGCGCGCGCTGGGCAATTTGCCCGCCTATCACTGCACGATCAACGAGGCGAACCAGCCATTGCTCCCCTATCTGCTGCGCGGCGACACGCCCGATCGGGGGGAGGAATACGTCCTCGCTCTGGCGGCGAAGGCGGTCGGCAGCGATCGCTTCGGCAGCTATGCGTCGGGCAATCGTTACCGGGCGCGCGATGCGATGATCGCGGCCCACCGGGCGGGGGGCGATGCGATCCGCGCTGCCGTGCCGGGGGCAAAGGTGGGGGTGACGCTGGCGCTCCCGGTGCTGGAGGCGATGCCGGGCGGGGAGGCGATGCTGGCCAAGGCGCGAGCCGAGACTCGCGCCATTTGGTTCGATGCCTGCCGCCGCGACGAGTTTATCGGCGTACAGAATTACGATCGCAAACAGATCGGCGCGACCGGCTTTGCCCCCAACCGAACCGACAGCCTGGTGGATGATGACGGAAGCGACAACTGGACCGGCTCGCTCGGCACCAGCGTGCGCGAAGCCGCCGCCGCGACGGGTCGCCCGGTGTTGGTGACGGAGCACGGCGTGAACACGGTGAACGATGCGCTGCGGATCAAGGTGATCGACGCCGGTGTCGCCTCGCTCGCGCGGTGCGTAGCGGATAGGGTGCCGGTGCTCGGCTATATCCACTGGTCGCTGATCGACAATTTCGAGTGGCTGCGCGGCTTCAAGCCGAAATTCGGACTGTGCGCGGTCGACCGGACAAGCTTTGCCCGCACGCCAAAACCCAGTGCCCGTCATCTGGGCCGGATCGCCGCGCATCACGGCGCCATCACAAGGACGCCCGCATGACCAACACAATCGACCGGCCGGCTTTGTTCCTGACTGCGCGTGTCGCGCTGCTGGCAACAGCATTCTGCTTCGCGGCGGTGGCGGCCGCGCTGGGCGGCATCCGCGGCGCATTTGCGCTCACCAATGCCGAGGCCGGGCTGATCGCCGGTGCCGCTTTATGGGGATTGGCCGTTGGGCAATTGATCCTGTCGCCGCTATGCGATGTCCTTGGCTTCCGCCGCATGCTGCTGATCGCCGCCGTTCTGCAGATTGCCGGGGTGGCGGTGCTGATCGGCGCGGGTGGCTTTGCAATGTTGATGGCAGGTGCCACGCTGATCTCGATCGGCAACGGCGCGGTGGAAGCGGCCTGCAATCCGCTGGTGGCCGCGCTGTATCCCGATAGCAAGGCGGCAAAGCTGAACCATTTTCACCTGTGGTTCCCCGGCGGCATCGCGATAGGCGGGGTGCTCACCTATGCGCTCGATCAGGTGGGGATAAGCGCATGGCAGGCGAAGGTCGCGCTGATCCTGGTGCCGGCGATCGCCTATCTGGCGATGACGCTGCGCCAGTCCTTTCCCCCCACCGAAACCCGTTCGGCCGGGCTTGGGCTGGGTGACGCGATGAAGGCGACCCTCGCCGCGCCGCTGATGTGGGTGATGCTGGTGCTGATGGCGATCACCGCCTCGCTGGAACTTGGCCCGAACCGCTGGATACCCTCGGTGATCGAGGCGGGCGGGCTGCCCGGCATTCTTGTTCTCGTTTTCATCAACGGCATCATGGCGGTACTGCGCGGGGCGGCCGAGCCCGTGCTCGCAAGGGTATCGCCGATCGTGGTACTGCTCTTCTCCACAGTGCTGGCGGCCGCCGGACTGGTGTTGATCGCGCAGGCGCAGGGTCTGATTGCCATTCTGGCGGCGAGCGCGGTGTTCGCTTGCGGCGTTGCTTTCCTGTGGCCGATGATGGTCGGCGTCGTGGCAGAACGCTTGCCGCGGACGGGTGCAACCGGACTCGGGCTGATCGCGGCGGTGGGCGCGGCCTTTGTCGGCGGCATTACGACGCCATTGATGGGCGGGATTGCCGATCGTGAAGTCGTGGCGCGGATTGATGTTTCGCAGGTGATGATGCTTGCCAGCGATGTGGCGCTGGAACGCAACGCGCTGATTGCGGCTGCGCCGTCTCGGCGGCAAGCTGAGATTGCGACACTGGTTGCCAGCGCGGAAGGCACTGACTTCGATGGCGATCGGGCGACTCGCTTTGCCCGCCAGCTGATCGCCGCCGATCCCTCGCCTGATCTGACGGCACGGGCCCGCGCCTTGCTCGCCCCGGTGGAGAATGCCGGCGGCCTTGCGTCTTTTGTCACGCTGGTACCCTTCGCCGTTTCGGCGGCGATTGCGTTTCTGGCGCTCATCCTGATCGACCGGCGTCGCGGCGGTTATGCAGCGGCAGTCGATCGTGCCCGCTCCACCCTCAACAACACGGATGTTATCGCATGACCGCCCCCTTACGCATCGGCTTTATCGGCGCGGGCTTCATCGCGCATTTTCATCTCGGCTCGTTCGAAGGCGTACGCGATGCGGTGATCGCCGGGGTATACAGCCCGACACCCGCCAAACGGCAAGCGCTCGCCGATCGCGCCAATGCGCTGGGACTGGGGCCATGCCGGGCGTTCGACAGCCTGGCGGCGATGCTATCATCGGGTGAGATCGATGCCGTCTGGGTGCTGTCCCCCAACGACGTCCGCATCGAAACCTTCACCGCCATTCGAGACGCGGCGAAGGCGGGCGCGCCGATCCGTGCGGTGGCGTGTGAAAAGCCGCTGGGTCGCACGCTCGCCGAAGCGGAGGCGGTGCTGCGGCTGACCAATGAGGCCGGGCTGGCGCATGGCTATCTGGAAAATCAGGTATTCTCGACGGCGGTTCAGCGCGGCAAGGAAATCATCTGGCGGCGGGCCGTGCCGTCGGCCGGTCGCCCCTATCTGGCGCGCGCGGCGGAGGAACATGCCGGCCCTCATGAGCCCTGGTTCTGGGACGGCCGCCGGCAGGGTGGCGGCGTGCTGTCAGACATGATGTGTCATTCGGTCGAGGTGGGGCGCTTCCTGCTGTCGGCGCCCGACGAGCCACGCGCTGCGATGCGCGTGAAATCGGTCAACGGCACGATCGGGCATCTGAAATGGACGCGCCCCCGCTACGCCGCCGAGCTGGGCGCGAAGATGGCCGGGGTCGATTACCGGGCACGCGCCTCGGAGGATTTTGCGCGCGGGTTGATCACGCTCGAAGATCCCGAGGGGCAGGAAGCGGTGATCGAGGCAACCACGAGCTGGGCCTATGTCGGGGCTGGCCTGCGCATCGATCTGGAATTGATGGGGCCGGAATATGCGATGCAGTTCAGCTCGCTGGGGGCGGGGTTGAAGCTGTTCCTGTCGCGCGCCATCGACGGTGGCGAGGGTGAGGATCTGGTTGAAAAGCAGAATGCCGAAACCGGGCTGATGCCGGTGATTGACGACGAAGCGGGCGTTTATGGCTATACGCTTGAGAACCGGCATATGGTGCAGTGCTTCCGTTCGGGGGCTACGCCGATCGAGACGTTCGAGGACGGCGTGGAGGTGACGCGGATCATCATGGCGCTTTACAAATCCGCCGAGGAAGGCCGGGTGATCCATTTCCCCGACGATAGCCTGCGCGATTATGTGCCGGTGCCGGCGCGGGCATGACGATTGATCGCCGCCTTGTGTTGACCGGCGGCACAGCCGTTGCGCTGACCGCCCCGATCCGGCCGGCCGCAGCCCAGACAATCGACCCTCCCGCACAGCCCTTTCTGGCGCATGCCCGCCGCGTCGCCGCCGCACTGGCTGCGTTGGGCGAACCGCTTGCCAACTGGGATGCGACGATCGATCGCGCGCTGGCGAAGGGTGGGATTGCCGCTGCCGCCACCGAGGCGCGGCGGATGCTCGACGCGTTGACCTTGCTGTCCGCCGTCATCTCGCCTGAAGCACGGGTCGGTACGCTGCGGGGGGGCGCGGTGCCCGAACTCGTGCAGGGCGGCTGGCGGCTGTTCCTGCTCCGCATCGACAATCCCGCGCGCGTGCCGGGGCGGATCGGCGTGACGAGTCCGGAGGCTGCCCCCGGCCAGGCGCAATCGGTCGCGACCGACCATGTCTGGGACCAGCGCCCGCCGCCGACCGAACATCTCCACCATGGCCAGATCGAAACCCGCTGGCTGGCGATCGATCCTTATGACGGGCCGCTGCTGCCGCTTGCGCTTGATGATCTGGAGCTGGAATATCGCATCCTTCAGCTTTACGCGCGCGATGCCGGGCGGCTGAACGCCAGCTTCGCCGCCGATCTCGGGCCGGGCACGCAGGATCTGGGCGGGCGGGCATCGGCGTCGGTCACCTTCTCGGTCCGGCCAAGCCGGGCGGTGACGCTTCGGGTCCGTGATCAGGACGGGCAGCCGACGACCTGCTCGCTGCTCATCACCGACGCGCAGGGTCGCATCTATCCCGCGCTATCAAAGCGTCAGGAGCCCGACTTTTTCTTCCAGCGCCGCATCTACCGTACCGATGGCAGTGCGGTGTCGCTGCCGACCGGCATGTTCACGGTGTCGACCGCACGCGGCCCCGAATATCTGATCGAGGAGCGCGCGCGCGCGGTTGCGGCGACAGGCGCGGCAACCTGGGATATCGCGCTCAAACGCTGGATCGATCCAGCGGCGATGGGCTGGTATTCGGGCGATCACCACCTCCACGCCGCCGGCTGCGCGCATTATGCCGCACCCGAGGATGGCGTGGGGCCAGCGGTGATGCTCCCGCAACTGGCAGGAGAGGCGCTCAGCATTGGTTCGGTGCTGATCTGGGGGCCGGGCTATGCGGTGCAGAAGCGGCACTTCACCGGGCACGACGATCCGGTCTCCACACCCCGCGAAAAGCTGCATTACGATCTCGAAATCTCGATGTTTCCGTCATCCGCCAGCGGCCATCTCGCGCTGCTCGGGCTGAAGGATCAGGATTATCCCGGCGCCACTGCGATCGTCGATTGGCCGAGCTGGACCGGGCCGATCCTGCGCTGGGCGAAAGGGCAGGGGGCCATCACCGGCTATCCGCATGCGGGCAACGGGCTGTGGGCGGGGACGAGCGACCTGCCCAATCTCGCCCCCGCGCCATTCGACGGCATCGGCGCGAACGAGTTCATCGCGACGGTGACGCAAGGGTTGGTCGATTTCATCGGCGTCGGCGACACCGTGCCGGCTGCCGAGCTGAACATATGGTATCATGTGCTCAACAGCGGTTTCCGCCCGCGCATTGGGGGCGAGACTGACTGGCCGTGCATCTATGATCAGGCGATGGGGATGGCGCGTAGCTATGTGAAGCTCGATGGCCCGCTCAACTATGCGGGCTGGTGCGCCGGGCTAGCCGCCGGGCGGTCATATGTATCTGATGGGCGGGCACATTTCATCGATGTGCGGGCGATTGCAGGCGCGGAGAAATGTGCGGTCGGCATGGGCGACTTGAAGCTGGCTGCTGCCGCACCCGTCACAGTCGAAGCGGCGGTGGCTGCCCTGCTCGAGCCCACCCCGACACCCGCAACCGAGACGATCCGCCGCCTCGCCACCACCGACAAGCCGCACTGGCATCTCGAACGCGCCCGGCTGGGCGACACCCGGTCGGTGAGCGTCGAGCTGGTCGTCAACGGCATCGCGGTCGAGAGCCGGATCGTCCCTGCCGACGGCATGCTCCGGCATATCGGTTTCACCTTCACGCCCGACAAAAGCTGCTGGGTGGCGATGCGCATTGCTGAGGCGGCGCACAGCAACCCGATCTGGATCGAAATCGGTGGCAAGCCCGTGCGCGTCGCTGCCTCCGCCAATTGGTGCGCCGACGGGGTGGAGAGATGCTGGGCGCAGAAGGGCACCCGCATACGGCCAAGCGAACATGCCGACGCGAAGGCGATGTATGACCGCGCCCGCGACACCTACCGCGCCCGCGCTGCAGAGGCAGGCGCATGATCGCGCTGTTCCTCATTGCCGCAGCGCTGGCGGCCCCCGCAATCGAAGGGCCCGGCATCCGCCATGCAACTGACCGAACACGCTGGCCCCGGCTGCTCGAAACCTATGATCGCCGCGGCAAGACGGTGCGCTTGCTTGATTGCGATTACCGCTACCAACTCGCCGGCACCGATCCGCTCCCCGGCCTGATCCGCAACCGTGCCTTCATGGCGATCCTGCTCACGAAGGACGGCGCGATCGAGCCCTGGGACCTGGAGCCCGCCTGGCCGACATGCAAGTTTCTGGCGGTGCCGAAAGACTGATCCGTCAAATCAAGTGAAAGAACCCAAACGGCACGATCAGCACCACCGCCGCGATGCCGATCAGCCCGCCGTGGATCCGCGCGACGATTCCCGGCTTCGATGTCGCCAGCGTCCAGCCCAGCCACGCCGCCAGCGCGACGATCGCGACCAGCGCGATTTTCAGGACGATAAAGGGTGTCGCATCGCCGCCGATGATGCTCGGTTCCAGCCCCGGCGGCAGCACGAACAGCACCAGCGGTACCGCCAAGGCCGCCAGCGCGATCAGCGGCGCGATCAGCCGCGCCCGCCCGCGCATCCAGATCGCGCCGAGGATGCCCGTCAGCAGCACCACCAGCGCGCCCAGCGTCAGCATCGTCTGCGTGCCCGGATCGGCCAGACCGCTCACCCGCGTCGCATAGCCGACGCGCTGTAACAGACGACTGCCATCGAACGTCACCACCCCGCCGGGGCGGCCATCATCATTCACCATCGTGTAGCTGTTCGGGGCAAAGGCGTAGTATGGACCCTTGCCGTTGATCGTCAGCCGGTTGCCCGGCGCCGGGCCCACGGTCTGCACCGCGCTCGCCCCCACGATCGATTCGAACGTCGTTTGCGGGCGGCGTTCGTCCCAGTATCGACCGTAAAAGGCGGTCGGATCCGGCTGGGTCGCGAGCGGCGCGGGCGGCTGGAACTTGCCTAGCGCAAGCGTCAGGAACGACGCCTGCAGCTTGCCATAATCGAGCGGCTCGCCCTTGCCCTGCTCGGGCGACCCCGCCCAGGTGTAAAACACGCCGATGTCGCTGCCGGGGATCAGGTACATATCGGTCGAAAAGCCCGAAAACGCACCGGCATGGCCGATGATCTTCGCCCCGTTCCACTGCGACACGAAAAACGCCATCGCCAGCGGATCGAGCGCCGCGGCGTTGCGCGCGAGCGGCGCGTGCAGCCGGGCCACCGTCTGTGGTGGCAGCACGCCCGGGACATGGCCAAGCTGTGCGTTCATATACGTCGCCATGTCGACAGCGGTGGTGTGGATCGATCCGGTGGGGGCAAAGAACGGTGCGTTGATGTCCCACGGTGCGGCGCGATTGCCGGTATAGGGCCGCACCAGCCGCGCAGTCGTGTCCGTCGAATAGGCCAGCTCGGTGTCCTTCATGCCCAGCGGCGCCAGCAGGTGCTTCGCCAGGAAATCGCGCATCGTCATGCCGGTGATGTCCTCCACCACCATGCCGAGGATCGCGGGATCGATGTTGGCATAGACAATGCGACTGCCCGGCGCGCGGACGATCGCGGGCAAATGCGCGCGGACATAATCGGCACTGGCGGGCGCAGTACGATCGCCCGCCGCGCCCACGCCGAAGCCGCGTTCTTCATAACCCGCGCTATGCGTCAGCAACTGGCGGATCGTCACCGCGCGGCCGAAGCCGTCGGGCAGCTTCAGGCGCTTGAGATATTTGTTGGCGGGATCATCGAGCGACACGATCCGCCCGTCCTGCACCAGCAGCGCGATGGCGGTGGCGGTAAAGGTTTTGGTGGTAGAGGCGATGATGAAGCGGTTTCGTGGCGGCGAAATCGGCGTTTTGCCCGCCCGGTCGCCATAGCCATAGCTGCGGACCAGCAGCACCTTGCCGCCCTTCACGATCGCGACCGTCGCGGCACTGGCGCGCCCCTCGGCTACCGGCTTGCCGAACTGCGCATCGGCCCAGGCCCCGGCAGATGCCGGATCGAGCTGCGCCGACGCAGGGGTGGCAAGGACGACGAGCAGCAACAAAGCGGCAAAAAGCATGCGCATCACTTGGTCTCCAGAAAGGGCCAGATGGTCTTGTCGATATGGCGGAAGGGCAGGGTATCCAGCGACATCGTCGCCACGCCGGGGGAATCGACATAGCGGATGCGGTCGCTGATCCTTGAGAACATGATGAAGAAATGCTGCATCGATTTGGGCACCAGCACGCGTTTGCTGGCGAGATCGATGCCAAAATCAGTGAAGGCCGCGGGCGTGATGCACTGCGCCCGCTGAGTCGTCAGTACCAGGTGATTGTTGCCCGCGGTTTTCACCACTGCAACATCGCCCAGTTCGAATTGCGCGACGATCACGTCATGGATCGCGCCACTGGCCAGGTGCGCAACCTCGACTTCTAGATCCATCGGCTTGCCTGAAAAGGAGCAGGCCTTGCCACCCATGCGCAGCGGCAGCCGCCCGCCAATCCCCGCTGCGGTCGCCAGCTGCACCGCGACCGGATCAAAGATGAAGGCGGCGGCGATGTCGGTGACGCCTGCGTCGATCAGCGCGCCGATCAGGTGCGTCGTATCGCCCGGGCATCCCGCACCGACATTGTCGGAAAAATCGGCGAGGATGAGCGGGGCTGTCGCGTCGACCGGTCCCAATGCCTCAGCCACCGCATCGGCGACCGACACCAACGCCGTCATCGTCTGTCCGCGTAGCGCCTGCAGCTTCGCGCTAAGTTCTTCGGCAATCGCGGCCCCCAGCGCTGCGTCATCCTCGGTATAGACCAGTATCTTCGTGCCATAATGCGGCACATCGCCCCACGGAAAGCCGTGGATCAGCGAAGCGGAAAGCACCCCCGGCCGCGCTTCCGCCGCGCGCAGATCAGCCACGAAGCTTTTGGTCGGTTCCACCGGCGTGTAGTAAAAGGCGATCATCCGGCAATCGGCCACCGATGCCACCGGGTTCGACTGCCCCTGCGCCACCGCCAGCGTGCGGTCCCACAATTCCTGGGCGCGGTCGAACACATCGAAATGCGGATATTCCTTGTACGCGATCAGCATGTCGGCATGGGCGACCATCGCCGGCGTCAGATGGCAATGCGGATCGAGCAGCCCGCCGATCGCGACATCCGGCCCCACAATGCCCCGCACGCCCGCCAGTAAATCGCCTTCACAATCGGGATAGCCATCGGCGACCATTGCCCCGTGCAGGCCGAGCAGCACCATGTCGACGGGCATCGCGGCGGTCAGGTCGCGCAGGATTTCATCGCGAATCCGCTCCCAGGTGTCGCGGCGGATGATGCCCGCGGGTTGTGCCCCTGCGCACAGCCCCTCGATCAGCGTCCAGCCCTCACGCTTCGCCACCTCGTCGCGGGCAATGGCAAGGGGCGCTGTAAACATTTCCCGCCGATCGGGGTGTTGCCCGGCGGGAAACCAGTCAGTGAAGTTCGCGTCCCCCGTGCGGATCGGCGAAAAGGTGTTGGTCTCGGTCGCCGCAGCGGCGGTGAAGATACGCATCAGGCGGGTTCTTTCACGGGGAGGATTTCAGCAGTGGGGCCGGTGGCGGTGATGCGGCCCTGCGTCATCACCGCGACATCGTCGGCAAGGTGGCGGACCACCGCCAGGTCGTGGCTGACAAGCAGCATCGCCACGCCTTCATCTTGCTGCAGCGCAAGCAGCAGGTTCAGGATACGCGCCTGCACGCTTACGTCGAGCGCGGAGGTCGGCTCGTCGAGGATCAGCAGCCGTGGGTTGGTGGAGAGCGCCCGGCCGATCGCCACCCGCTGGCGCTGCCCGCCCGATAACTGGTGCGCAAAGCGATCGGCATAGTCGCCGCCAAGCCCCACCTTTTGAAGTAATTGGTCGGCAAGCGCGCGGCGATCATCGGCAATGCCGATCAGCGCGGCGGGCTCGGTAATCATCCACCATAGCGGTTTTCGCGGATTAAGCGTTGCATGTGGGTCCTGGAACACGAACCCAGCCCCGCCCAGTGGTACGCCGCCCGGCTTGCCCTGCCAGCTGACCGTGCCGCGATCGGCCTTGCGCAAACAGCCCGCGACCCGCGCGAGCGTCGTCTTGCCGCTCCCCGATCCGCCGACCAGCCCCATGATCCGGCCCGGCACAATGCTGAGCTTAACGCTGTTCAGGATCGTTGCGTCACCGATCGTGACGCCGATATCGTCGAGGTCGAGTAGTGCCGTCATGCCGCGTCCACCGGCAGCATCGACTTGGGCGGGCTGCGATCGGGCAAGGCGGCCAGCAGCATCCGGGTGTACGGGTTGCTCGGCCGCTCGATCACCTGTTCGGCGCTGCCTTGTTCGATGACACGGCCGTGGCGCATCACATAGACCCGGTCGCAGGCGCCGCGGATCAGCCCCAGATCATGGCTGACGATGAGCGCCCCGGCGCCCAGCTTGCGGACATGCGCGTTGATCAGCGCGAGCACATCGGCACGCGCTTCTGCGTCAAGCGCTGTCGTGACTTCGTCGGCGATCACCAGCGTCGGATCGGCGCACAGCGCGATGGCGATCAGCGCGCGTTGCCGCTGCCCGCCTGACAACTCGAACGGGCGGGCGCGCCAGATCCGGTCGGGATCAGCAAGGCCCATCGAAGCGAA
Source organism: uncultured Stakelama sp. (assembly GCA_964631905.1). Classification (GTDB taxonomy): domain Bacteria; phylum Pseudomonadota; class Alphaproteobacteria; order Sphingomonadales; family Sphingomonadaceae; genus Sphingomonas. The sequence continues at coordinate 7,927 of CAZWAL010000013.1, read as the reverse complement.
TAAATCGGTGCCGATGCGACGTGCTGCCTCGCCCGTGATCGCCCGGTGCGCAGCGAGCACATCGGCAAGTTGCTGCCCCACCCGCCGTGTCGGCATCAACGCCTGCATAGGATCCTGAAAGATCAACGCGGCTTTGGTACCGCGCAACTGGCGAAGCGTCGCCGCGTCGGCCGCTCGGACGTCGGTGCCGCAGCACCTGATCGCGCCGCCTGTCACCCGCACAGCGTCAGGCAGCATGCCGATCGCGGCCAGGCTCGTCAGCGATTTGCCGCTGCCTGATTCGCCAACCAGACCAACCGTTTCGCCCGCTGCGATGCTGATAGACACATTGTCGAGCACGGCGCGCCCCGCGATTGTGGCGGTCAATCCTTCGATTGCGAGCAGGCTCATGCGACGTCCCCGGTTCGCGGATCAAGCAGATCGCGCGCCCAGTCGCCCAGCAGGTTGAAGCCGATCGCTGCCAGTAGCAGCGCCCCGCCCGGGAACACACCGTACCACCAGGCATCCAGCGCAAAGCTGCGCCCGGTCGATACCAGTGCCCCCCATTCGGGCGATGGCGGTTGCGCGCCGAGGCCGATAAAGCCCAATGCCGCCGCCGCGAGAATGACCCCGGCAATGTCGCTCAACCCCTGGATCAGCATGATGCCCGCCAGATTGGGCGCGACATGGTGGCGGAGCAGATACAGCCGCCCCGCCCCCGCCAGCACCGCCGCCTCGACATAACCCCGCGTCATCAATGCAATCGTCTGCCCGCGCGCCAACCGCACGAAAAAGGGCAACCGCACCACCAGCAGCGCGATCAGTGCATTGATCAGGCTTGGCCCCAGCGCTGCGGCGAGTGCCATTGCCAGGACTAACGGCGGTACTGCCAGCATCACGTCGACGATGCGCATTACGATGGCCTCGCCCCACCCCCCTGCAATCCCGGCAAGTCCACCGATCAGCGTGCCGATCAGAATCGTTGCCGCAACAATGACGATTGCGGCCAGCAACGAAGGCCGGGCACCATTGGCGATGCGGGAAAACAGGTCGCGACCCAGCTCGTCGGTGCCCATCCAATGGTGCCAGCCTGGGGGCTGAAGCCGATCGGGCAGCGCAATCGCATCGGGCGGATAGACGGTCAGCAGCGGCCCGAACAGCGCGAATAGGAGCAGGAACGCGACGATCGCAAAGCCTGCCGCACCCGCCCTGTCGGCGCGCAGGGCCGAGACGATGCGACTCATCACCGCGCGCTCATGCTCGTGCGCCGGGCCGCAGCCGCGGGTCGAGCAGGCCATAGATCAGATCGACGAGCTGATTGGCGATCGTGTAGAAAACCGCCGCGATCAGGGTGAATCCCATAATCGCCGGGAAATCGAGCCCGGCAATCGCCTCCAGCGTGTAACTCCCCAGCCCCGGCCAGCCGAAGATGATCTCAGTCACCACCGCGCCTGCCAGCAGATCGGCGAGGTAAAGCGCCATCGCGGTTACGAACGGCACCAGCGCGGTCGGCAGCGCATAGCGCAGCACCACGGTCGCCTCGCTGAGGCCAGCGGCGTGGGCGCGGCGCACATAATCCTCGTGCAGCACGTCGAGCATCGACGCACGGACCAGCCGGATCGCCGACCCCGACGATGCCAACGCCAAGGTGATCGCGGGCAGCGCAAGGTGTTGTAGCGCGCTCCCAACGACGTCGAGCCGCCCCGTGATCAGGCCGTCGACAAGGTAGAGGCCAGTCACACTCGGTGCGTCGAGTAGGGTGGAATCGAGCCTGCCACCGGGCGGCAGCCAGCCGAACCAGCCGAAGAACAGCGCCAGCAGCAGCACGCCAGTCCAGAAAGTGGGGGCCGATATCGCAATCGTGCTGAACGTGCGGATCAAGTGATCGGGCCAGCGTCGCGCGCCGAGCGCCGCGACGATCCCCAGCGAGAGGCCCAGCGCCACAATCATGGCAAAAGCGGCAAAAGCGAGTTCGATCGTCGCGGGCAGTCGTTCCATCAGTTCGTCGGCAACCGCCCGCCCGCTGCGGATCGATGTGCCGAGGTCGCCGTGGAGCAGCCGGTCGAGATACAGCCCATATTGCACCCAGATCGGCCGATCGAGCCCCAGATCAGCCCGCACGCGGGCGATAATCGCCGGACTGGCATGGTCACCCGCCACCAGCCGCGCGACATCGGTCGGCACCAGTTGGGCAATCACGAAGGTGATGACAGTGACGCCGATCAGGACGCCGATCAGACTGGTGAGCCGTCGCAAAAAGAGGAGCACGACCGTCATCAGAACCAGGTCGTGACCGCGCCGGTCACCCGGTAGCCATCGTCCACCGTCAAAAGCATCCGCCATTTGTCGAACGTGGTGCAGGGATGCGAGACGCCAAAGCCGACCAGATCACCGACGCGAAGGAGCGCGGGGCCGTCGACAACGGCGTGCTGATCGTAAAGCACGGGCACGCTGTAGCCGGGCGGCATCGGTTGCGGCGCATCATGCACCCCGGCGCGGAACCACCAGAGCAGGCGCGGCATCTCGATATCATGGCCGATGTCGCGTTTGCCGAGTGCCGCAATCGCGCGACCGGGTTCGGGGGTGGACTGGATGACGGTCCACACTTCGAGCGCGGGGCGCAGGCCATCGCCAGGCAGGTCAATCGTCCGTGCCGCCATCCCGGCGACCAGGCGATCGTAAAGGCCGTGATCATGGGCGATGTAGCAGCCCGATCGCAGCACGACCTTGGCACCAGCTAGTCCGCTCGCAGCAAGCCGATCAGCGCAAAGATCGAAAAAGCCCGATCCGCCCGCGCTCAGGATGACATTGTTGTCCGCGAACAATGCCTCTTTTGCGCATTGACCGGCCAGCGCCAGTAACCGATCGAGCATTGCGCCGACCGGTGCCGGATCGGCATCGCCCGACTGGAAAATCCCCTCGAACGCCTCGACCCCGTGCAGCGCGAGCCAGGGGGTATTGGCCGCCACCGCCCGCGCAACGGCATGCCCGGTTGCATGATCGCGTACTCCTGTCCGGCCACCCACCGCGCCGATCTCGACGAGCAGGTTGAGCGGACGTCCAATCCCGCGCGCGCGAGCCGCATCGGCCAGCAACGCGACACCCTCGACCGAGTCGACCAGCGCGTAAAAATCAAAGCCGGAGTCGCGCGCGAGTTCGTCGAGCACGAAAGCGATATTGCCGCGCCCGACCAGCTGGTTGGCAAGAAAGATGCGATCGATGCCGAACCGGCGATAAGTGCGGACATGACTGGCGGTGGCGGCGGTGATGCCCCAGGCACCGTCGGCAAGCTGTCGCGCGAACAGCTCGGGGCTCATCGTCGTCTTGCCGTGCGGGCACAGCAATACGCCGTAATGGTCGGCGAAGCGCTTCATCCACGCGCCATTGTGCGTCAGCGCGGCATCCTTCACGATCGCCACCGGAAACAGACAATCACCGCGCAGCATATCGATGCCGAGCGCGGGCAGGCTGGCGGGGTTCAGGCCTTCCGCGCCGACCGGCAGGCCCTTGTGTCGCCAGTCGAGTACGGTCGGGGTCATGTGCGCACCAGCACGCGACCCGAGCGCGCAGTTGTCGCCGATCTGCCGTCCCAGACATGCTCGCCATTCACCCAAACCGAGGCGATTCCCTTGCTCGGCTGTTTGGGGTCGGCAAAGGTCGCGGCATCGGCGATGGTTGCCGGATCGAACAGCACAAGATCGGCAAAAGCTCCCGGTGCAATCACGCCGCGATCGACGAGGCGAAACTGGCGCGCGGGCAGGCTCGTCATTCGGCGCACTGCCTCCTCGATCGAGACCAGCCCCCGATCACGCGCGTAATGGCCGATGACGCGGGTAAAGCTGCCCCACAGCCGCGGGTGGGGATGGGCGTCCATCGGCACGCCGTCGGAGCCGATCATTGCATCGGATGCGCTCAGGATGCGTTCGATATCGCCCTCGTCCATCATGAAATAAATGCCACCCGCCGGCGCGAGGGCATCGATCGCCGCCTCCTCGCTCAGCCCCATTTCGGCGGCGACATCGGCCAGGTCACGCCCGGCATGTTCGGGGTGGCTGTCGCACCAGGTGATCATCGTCCGCTCGGCTGCGGCCCAGCTCTTCCTGTTGAGCATCGTTGAGGAGGCCGCATAGGGATACATGTCAAACGCGATCGGCTGCTTCGTGGCGGCCCGCGCGACATGGGGCAGTGTTTCGCGCGATCGGCCGAAATTGGCCTTGCCCGATACCTTGTGGTGGGAAAGCACCAGCGGCGCCTTGCCGGCGCGCGCAATCGCGAAGGCCTCGTCGAGCGCGTCGATCACATGATCGGCCTCGTCGCGGATATGCGCGCAATAAACGCCGCCGACCCGACCCGCGATCGCGACCAGCGCGTGCAGTTCGTCGGCCGGGGCGGCGAAGGCCAGCGGATAGAACAGCCCGCTCGAAATGCCGATCGCGCCCGCCGCAAAGGCTTCTTCGGCCAGCGCCGCCATTGCCGTACGTTCTTTTTCGGTCGCGGGCCTGTCGACCCGGTCCATTACCGAGACGCGCAGGGTCGCATGTCCGACCAAAGGCGCGACATTGACCGAGGGCGGTGCACCCCGCAGCGCATCGAGATAATCGGCAAAGCGTTCGAACCGGAACAGCGCCTGCGGGCCAACCGCGTCGAGCGGCGGCGGCGGGGCCTGTCCCTCGGCCAGCACCAGCGGCGCAAGGCTGACCCCGCAATTGCCGGTCACGACGCTCGTCACCCCCTGGCTGATCTTGCAGTCGAGCGATGGCGTCAGCAGCAGCGCGGCATCGTCATGCGTATGCGCGTCGATGAACCCGGGGGCGAGGCACAGCCCGCTGGCATCGATTTCGTCCGTAGCGCTGTCCTTAATCGTCCCGACCGCGACGATCCGGTCACCCGCCACCGCGACATCGCCGATGAAGCGCGGCGCGCCCGTCCCATCGATTACGGCGGCGTGGCGAATAATCAGGTCCGGGCGGGGAACGGCGGCGGTCATTTGATCTCCATGCACGATTTGTATCGAATCGGAAACATTGTTTCCATATCGAATTGCCTGCGGTATTGATGGTTATGCTAGCGGTGTTTGCACCGCCGACCAGAGGACAGAAAGTTGCCGCTCATCCTTCATCCTGCGACGCCCTGGGTCATTGCCGTCACGATTTTCGTCCTTGGCCTGATTTTCTGGCGGTCCTCGCGCGAGCATGATCGCGCCGGGCGCTGGCTGCTGGCCGTGCCGGGTGTGATCGGAGTGGTGCTTGGGTCGCTGCTACTGATCGGCGCGACTGTCTCTGCGGTGAAGCTTGCCGGGGCCCGCAGCGCCTATCCCGCGCCCGGTAAGCTGGTCGATGTCGGCGGCTACCGGCTGCACGTGCTGTGCGAGGGGCCAAGGACCGCGCGAACGGTCGTCTGGATCGGTGGCAGCTATGGGCAGGCATTGTGGGTGCAGCCAAGCCACAAGGAAATGGCGAAGACCGATCGCTCGTGCATCGTCGACCGGGGCGGGCTCGGCTGGAGCGATATCGGGCCGTTCCCGCGCAGTGTCGACCGAGTCCTGCTCGAAACACGCAAGGCCTTGCTGGCGGCGGGCGAAAAGGTGCCGTTCGTGCTGATCGGCCACAGTTTCGGCGGGATGTATGCCGCCAATTATGCCAATCGCTTCCCCGCCGATGTCGCCGGGCTGGTGCTGCTCGATCCGACCGCGCCGGGCTGGACGGCGCTGTCGGGCGCGTTCGGTTGCGGGCCCGGCGACGGATCGCCGCTGACGATGGTGGGGACGATGTTCGGCCTTGCCTATATCGATGCGCTCAACCCACTCCGCCGCCCCGATCCCAACCCGACGCGCGACCGTCTCGGCAAGCTCTGGGAGCCGCTAGTCGCCGGGGAGCTGCGGCCGGAGGCGCGCTGGTCGGCGCGCTCGGCAATGGATGAAGTATGCCGCAATTTCTATTCGATCGTACGCACGCCGGGCGCGTTGGGCGACGTGCCGATGCTGCTTATCCCGCAAACGCCCGATCTGGCGCAGCAGATCAAATACGCCCCGCCCGGCCTTAGCCCAGCGGAGCGCAAAAATTACTTCCAGTTCATGCGCACGGTGCCGACCGAGTTCGCGGCGATGTCGTCGCGGTCGCGCGTCGTCTATGCGCCCAAGGACGCGACGCATTTCTTCCTCGATACCCAGCCCGAATGGACGATGAAACAAATCCGCGGTTTTCTGAAATCCCTCGATGCACCGGCGGTGCCACCGGCTAGCTGAGCACAACCATCTGGTTGCAGGCAAAGCGGTCGATCGTCGCCGTACCATTGGCGACGACGAGATCGATCCCTTGCGGCTCAAGCCGCGCAGCGGTCGTCCAGGTCGGCAGCGTCAGGACGACGGGGCCGACGGCCGGCAAATCCTCGATAACCTCTAGCGGGCCGAGCACGGTCTGCCCCTTCAGCGTCGGCGTCGCATATAACAGATGCGCGACATGGCGGCCGTCGGGCAGCCGCCGCAGCGTAACGGTCCCCGCAGCGGGGAGCCCCGCTACTGTCATCGTCGGCGTGCCGAGCAGATCGGCGAGCGCGGCCAGCACATAGCGCTTGATCGCAACGCCGCCGAGTTCTCGGTACAGGCTGAACACCGGCTGGGCGAGATAGGTGATGTTGCCGTGCCGCACGCCGCAGTCATAGCCAGACGCCTCGGGTCTGGCCGCCGCGTTGATATGGCCGTTGAAGTGATGCGGCGTTCGGTTGAACCAGGGTTCATGTACCACGCCAAGGCTCTCGCCCTCGGTCGCCCGGATGCGGACCGTCGGCGCAAAGATCATGAAGGGGTCGGCGATCCAGTCGGGCCGCAAATCGTCGCGCGGCGCGATGAAGGTCGGATTGAACGGTGACGGTCCCAGCAGGTCCGCGCCGACCGGCAACGCAAAGCCGCTGCCATCGGCTGCCAGCCCGCTTTCAGCGGTGAGTAGCAACTTCCCGCCCTGCGCAAGATACGCCGTCAGCTTGTCCTTCAGCGCCGGCGCGATCTTCACCCGATCGGGCAGCACCAGCACGCGGTAGGCGCCGAAATCGGCATCGCCGTCGATCACGTCGAACAGCACATGCCCCTCGTTCAGCATCCGAAGCGCGCCCTCGTCCTCCGGCGCATGGCGGTCGGCCCGGTTGATCGATCCCGGTGAACGGATCGACACTGCCGACAGCAGCGCCACGTCCGCCACGTTCACGCTCCCCTCGCACCAGGGGCGCTTTGCCTCGACCTCGGCAAAGACATCGCCGATCATGCGGTAGCTGGTGCCGTCGAGCACGCCGGTCGGGTCGAGATGATCGCCGATGCACACCTTGGTGCCATGCGTCAGCATCGCGCAAACCTCGTAGCGCAGCGCATTGGGGTGCTTCCACGCGCCGAGTTCACCCCAGACAATGTGGAAGCGCGCGGTGACGCCCAGCCGGTCATAGGGGAGGGTGCCCGCATATTTCGCGGCCATCGGGAGGTGATCATAGCCCCAGCCGCCGGTCGGCAGCGATTCGATCTCGATATGGCTGAAGCTTTCAAAGAACTTCCGGTCGCCGCGCGGCACCATGCTGGTATTATGGAATACCGGCAGGTCGGGCCGCACCTCGAGCGCGGCCTGCACCGACCGGTCGAGATAGGTCTGCAGCACGGTCTTGCGATAGACGTCGCGATCAGCCTCGCTGGTCCAGTCGAGCCCGGCAGCGGTGGCGCCCGCCTGGCAATGGACGCAGCAGCACGGCTCCTGCTTGATGATGTCGAGCCACAGCCCGTCGGCTTCGGGAAAGGCGCGTACCACTTCGTCGATCTGCGCGGTCAGATAATCGAGATAGGGCGTGCCGAGGCAGATATATTTCCATGCGGCATCGAGATGCCCACCCAGCAGGCAGCGGAACGACCCGTCAGGTGCCACCTGCCGCCAATCGACATGGTCGCGCGCCGATCGCTCGTCCCAGCCGACCG
>CAZWAL010000012.1:0-33052 GCA_964631905.1 uncultured Stakelama sp. | reverse complement strand
GCAAAGGGCTGATGCCCGATGGCACGACGCGCTTCACCTATCAGGGCAAGCCGATCTTCCATTATATGGGCTGCTCGACCTTCTCGAACTTCACCGTGCTGCCCGAGATCGCGGTCGCAAAGATCCGCGAAGACGCGCCGTTCAAGACGAGCTGTTACGTCGGTTGTGGGGTCACCACGGGCGTTGGTGCGGTGGTGAATACCGCGAAGGTGCAGGTCGGCGACAATGTCGTGGTGTTCGGCCTGGGCGGCATTGGGCTGAACGTATTGCAGGGCGCGCGGATGGCCGGCGCGAACATGATCATCGGCGTCGACATCAATCCCGCGCGCGAGGAATGGGGCAAGCGTTTCGGCATGACCCATTTCGTCGATGCGCGAGGCAAGACTGGCAATGAGGTTATCTGGGAAGTTCAGCAGCTGACCGACGGCGGTGCGGATTTTTCATTCGATTGCACTGGCAATACTGATGTTATGCGCCAAGCGCTCGAGTGCTGCCACCGCGGCTGGGGCACCAGCATCATCATCGGTGTGGCGGAAGCCGGCAAGGAAATCGCCACTCGCCCGTTCCAGCTCGTCACTGGTCGCAACTGGCGGGGCACCGCGTTCGGCGGTGCGAAGGGGCGGACGGATGTGCCCAAGATCATCGACTGGTACATGAACGGCAAGATTGAGATCGACCCGATGATCACCCATGTCCTGAGCCTTGAGGAGATCAACAAGGGGTTCGAGCTGATGCATGCGGGCGAGAGCATCCGGAGCGTCGTCGTCTTTTGATCCGCGCCGTCGTTCGACGAGCAACAGATTGTGCAGCAATGCTAAATCCGATTTTTTAAGCAGATCGGTAGACATAGGTACGAGCTGAACATATGTAGAACATATGGCCCAGCTTAATGTACGTGCGAAACTCGAAATCCTGGCCGATGCGGCGAAATATGATGCGTCCTGTTCGTCATCGGGATCGGTGAAGCGCAATTCGCGGGGCGGCAAGGGGATCGGCTCGACCGATGGCGGGATGGGTATCTGCCATGCCTATGCGCCCGACGGACGCTGCATCAGTTTGCTGAAAATTCTGCTGACCAACAGCTGCATCTTCGACTGCCATTATTGCATCAACCGCAAGAGCAGCAACGTGCGCCGTGCGCGCTTTACGGCTGATGAAGTTGTGCAGCTGACCCTGTCCTTTTACCGGCGCAATTATATCGAGGGGCTGTTCCTCTCCTCAGGCATCATCCATTCGTCGAATTATACGATGGAGCAGATCGTCGAGGTCGCCCGGTCGCTGCGCGAGGATCATGATTTCCGCGGCTATATCCACCTGAAGACGATCCCTGATGCCGATCCGGCGCTGGTGCTCCAGGCGGGGCTGCATGCCGACCGGGTCTCGATCAATGTCGAACTGCCGACGGTGCAGGGGTTGACGCGGCTGGCGCCCGAAAAATCCGCGCCCCGGATCGAGGGGGCAATGGCCGAAATGAAGACGGCGATGATCGACACGGCGGATGCGAAGAAGAAATACCGCTCCGCCCCGCGCTTTGCCCCGGCCGGGCAATCGACCCAGATGATCGTGGGGGCTGATGCCGCGACTGACCGGGATATCGTGTCGCGCGCAGCGGGCCTGTATGATCGGTTCGGGCTTCGCCGGGTCTATTACTCCGCCTTTTCCCCCATCCCCGATGCGAGCGCCGTACTGCCGCTCAAGCGTCCACCCTTGATGCGCGAACACCGCCTCTATCAATCGGATTGGCTGATGCGCTTCTATGACTACGCCCCGCATGAAGTGGCCGAAGCCGCCGATGCCAATGGCATGATGCCGCTCGATATCGATCCGAAACTCGCCTGGGCGCTGAAATTTCGCGGGCGCTTCCCCGTCGACGTCAACCGCGCCCCACGCGAAATGCTGTTGCGTGTGCCCGGGCTGGGGACGCGGGCGGTGGGCAAGATTCTTGCCGCGCGTCGCTGGCGGCAATTGGGGTTGGCCGATATCGGGCGGCTGACGGTCTCTGTCGCTAAAGTCCGGCCCTTCCTGATCGCGAGCGACTGGCGCCCGGTGGCACTGTCCGATGCCAGCAATGTTTCGGCGTTCGTCGCACCCAAAACGCATCAGCTCGAGTTATTCGCCTGATGGCAGCCGGCTGACGAAGGATAGTGCCACGTGCGGACCGTAACACTTGATGCCGAGGATGATTTCGATGGCTGGCGCACGGCGATTCGAACGCTGGTGCGGGAGGGAGTGACCCCCGATCAAATCGTCTGGCAGATCGGCAAAGCCGCGAGTGACCTGTTCGCCTCGCCCGGCCCCATGGTCACGCCACCACCGGGCAGTTTTTCAGTGCCGCGGCCGTTTATCAATCTCGCCCGCAAGGCAATTCTCCACACCGATCCCGAACGTTTTGCTTTGCTGCACGAGCTGCTTGTCCGGCTGCGCGCGCAGCCCAAACTGATGGACGATCAGGCCGATCCGCTCGTCCGTAAGCTGGAGAATTTCGCCAAGGCGGTGCGCCGCGACGTTCACAAGATGCGCGCCTTCGTGCGCTTTCGCGAACTGCAGGAAGGGGAGGCGACGCGTTTCGTCGCCTGGTTCGAGCCTGAATTTCATATCGTTCGCGCCAATGCCGGGTTCTTCGTCGATCGGTTCGCGTCGATGCGCTGGTCGATCCTGACGCCCGAGATTTCGATCCATTGGGACGGCGATATTCTGACCGAAGGACCGGGTGGATCGAAAGGCGATGCCCCCGATGCAGATCCCACCGAGGACGTCTGGAAGGGCTATTACGCCGCGATCTTCAACCCGGCCCGGTTGAAAGTGGGCGCGATGCTGAAGGAAATGCCGCGCAAATACTGGAAGAACATGCCCGAAACCGCGCTCGTCCCGCAGTTGATCGCAGGCGCACAAGCCCGTGAAGCCGCAATGGTCGATGCAGCGCGGGTGCATAGGGACGGTGATTTCATTGCAGCATGGCAGGCGCTTCGGCAGGAAGCGGTCGGCTGCACGCGCTGCCCGCTTCACGCCAATGCCACCCAAACGGTGTTTGGCCAGGGGCCGGTCGATGCCGCGCTGATGTTCGTCGGCGAACAACCCGGCGATCAGGAGGATTTTGCGGGCGAGCCCTTTGTCGGGCCGGCGGGGCAGGTGTTCGATCGCGCCCTTGCCGCCGCGGGGATCGATCGCTCTCGTGCCTATGTCACCAATGCGGTCAAGCATTTCAAATTCGAGCGGCGCGGCAAGCGCCGCATCCACGCTACGCCCAATGCCGGAGAGATTACCGCCTGTCGCTGGTGGCTGGATCAGGAACGCGCGCTGATCAAGCCACGACTGACGATCGCGCTTGGCGCGTCGGCCGCCCGTGCGCTGCTTGGCCGCCCGGTGACGATCAGCCGGGAGCGCGCACAGCTGATCGACCTGCCTGGTCGGGGCGGCGCGGCGTGGATCACCGTGCATCCAAGTTCAATCCTGCGCCTGCCCGATGAGAATGCCCGCGAACCCGCTTTTCGCCAGTTCGTCGATGATCTGGCGGCGGCAAAGGCCATCCTGCAATCCGGCACGCTGCCCGACCAAGGCTGATCCCGCTTAGGCCGAAGACCAGCGCCATAGCCCACCGCACTCGCTCGAAATGCCTTACTGACAGTCGGGCGCAGCGCGGCTAGGCCGATGGCATCACGCGCTTATGCACGTGGCCGCCAAACGTCCGGCGCCTCAGATCCGGGCAGATGCCTCCCCAACCAAGGTGACCAAGCCGATGCCCCATTCGTTTCCGGCCAGTCGATCGGCGGGGCTTCATCGTCTGGGCAATTTCGTGCCGCGGGCCGGGCGGGATTATGCCGCCGGGCGCAATACCGACAATGGACCCGACGGCCATTCGCATACATCCCTGCTGTCACCCTATTTGCGCTATCGGCTGATTCATGAACGCGAGGTGGTGAAGGCGGTGCTGGCGAAGCACGGCCTGCCGACGGCCGAAAAATATATTCAGGAAGTATTGTGGCGCACCTATTGGAAGGGGTGGCTCGAAATGCGGCCCGGCGTCTGGTCCAGCTTCGTCGCCGAGCGCGATGCCATGCGCGCGGATTTCCCCAATCAGCGGGCAATCACCGCCGCCGAAAACGGCATGACCGGGATTGACGGCTTCGATGACTGGGCACGCGAACTCGTTGAAACCGGGTATCTCCATAATCACGCGCGCATGTGGTTTGCGTCGATCTGGATTTTCACGCTGCGGATGCCCTGGGCACTGGGGGCGGATTTCTTTCTGCGTCACCTGATCGACGCCGATGCCGCCAGCAACACGCTGTCTTGGCGCTGGGTCGCCGGGTTGCAGACCGTCGGCAAAAACTATCTCGCCACCGCCGAGAACATTGCGCGCTACACCAATGGCCGGTACGCGCCCGCCGGCCTGGCGACTGAGGCCGTTGCGCTTACCGAACCCCCCGTTGCGCCACCCTGCCCCTTGCCGGCGTCGACCTCCGTAGCGCTGAAACAACGATCATTGCTGCTGGTAACGCCCGAGGACATGCACCCCGAATCATTCGTGCCAAAGGGTTTGCCGCTGCACGCGGCGATCATGGCGATCGACTCGGATTTGCTGTGGGGAGATGGGGCGCGCAGCTTTGTCCGGTCGGCGTCGACCGACACCGTCACGCGGATCACCGGCCAATTTGGCTGTTCGGCCCGGATTGCCCCCGCGCTCGACGCAGCAACGCTGATATCGGCGGCGAAAGCTTGTGACGCCCGGCAGATCGTTACTGCCCATGCCCCGGTCGGCCCGGTCGCGGATCGTCTTGCTGCACTGACGCCCATACTGGCCGATGCCGGGATCGCGCTGGTGCAGGTACGCCGCCTCTGGGATACGCAGTTCTGGCCGCACGCCAAAAAGGGCTTTTTCGCGTTCAAGGAACAGATTCCGGAGCTGTTGCGTGCCGATAGTCTGGCATGACGGTGCTCGGGCGCACGTCGATAGCGCTGGACATCGCCGGGGCGAATGCGACTGAGGGCATGTAACCGCCGCGTTGATTATCAGGAGGGTCTAGTGCCGATTAAAACCCCTGCGACATTGGAAGTCCGCGTCGCGGTATCTGCCGACGTGCCCGGCATTCTGGCGCTCATCAGCCGCGCCTATCCGGGGATCGAAAATTATACACCAGGGCAGATAAGCGGCCAGATCAACAACTTCCCGCAGGGGCAGTTTGTCGCGGTGTTCGAGGGTGCGGTCGTCGGCTATTGCGCTTCGTCACGCATCGATGAAGCGATTGCGCTGGCCGCGCATGACTGGGCGACGATCAGCGGCAATGGCTATGGCAGCCGCCATGATGCGACGGGCGACTGGCTGTACGGCATCGAGATGGCGGTGGACGAGCGTCACCGGGGCCTGCGCATCGGCAAGCGATTGTACGAAGCGCGCCGCGTGCTTGCCGAACGGCTTGAACTGCGCGGGATCGTTTTTGGCGGCCGGATGCCGGGCTATGCGCGCGCAAAGGCAAAAGTTGCCGGGCCGGATGATTATCTGAAGCGTGTCGCCGATGGGGAATTGCGTGATCAGGTGATCGGCTTCCAGATCGCCAATGGCTTTACGCCGATCGGCGTGTTGAACCGATATCTGCCATCGGATCGGGCATCGGACGGGTTTGCCGCGCATATGGTGTGGCGCAACCCCTATGTCGATCCGAACGAGCCACCCGCTTTCCGCGTGCCTCGCGATGTCGAAAGCGTTCGGCTGGCCACGGTTCAGTTTCAGGCGCGCGCAGTTGATGATTTTGCGGGCTTTGTGAAGAACGTCGAGTATTTCGTCGATGTCGCCGCCGATTACCGGTCGGATTTTGTGGTGTTCCCAGAACTGTTCACCATGTCGCTGCTCTCGTTTGAGCCCGAAGCGCTGTCGCCGATGGAAGCGATCGACCGGATGACGGAATATCGCGCACCGATCGTCGCGGAGCTTTCGCGGATGGCGCTCCGTTACAATATCAACATCATCGGCGGCTCACACCCGACGCGGGTCGATGATGGCAGCATCCAGAACATCGCCTATGTCTGCCTGCGCGACGGATCGATTCATTCGCAGGAGAAGATCCACCCCACACCGAACGAAGCCTATTGGTGGAAGATCAAGGGCGGCAATTCGGTTGCGGCGATCCAGACCGATGTCGGCCCGATCGGGGTGCTGATCTGTTATGACAGCGAATTCCCCGAACTCGCGCGACGCCTGGTCGATGAAGGCGCACGCATTATCTTCGTGCCATTCTGTACCGACAACCGGCAGGGCTATATGCGGGTGCGCTATTGTGCGCAGGCACGCGCGATCGAGAACCAGTGTTTCGTTGTCATGTCCGGCAATGTCGGCAATCTGCCCGGCGTCGACAATATGGACATCCAGTACGCTCAATCCTGCATCCTTACGCCCTGCGATTTCCCCTTCGCGCGCGATGGTGTTGCGGCGGAAGCGAGCGAGAATATCGAAACGCTGACCATTGCCGACGTCAACCTTGCCGATCTCACCTGGGCGCGCGCCGAGGGTACCGTGCGCAATCTCGCCGATCGCCGGTTCGATCTGTATCGCATCGACTGGAAAACGGGCGGCACGCGCGATTTGGCGGCATCGCCCGAAGCCCGACCACGCGGCACCAAGTCGCCAGGGGGCGGTTGAGCGGCCCCCTCTGGCAGTCATCACACCCTACCAGTAGCGCGCGCTGGCGATCCGTGCGCCTTCGGCGAGCACCGCCATTTTGGCCCACACGATGTCACGGTCGACCCCGCCCGATCCGACATGGACCGAAAAGCCGCAATCGACGCCCGCCATCACATTGTCGCGGCCGACCAGATCGGCATAGCGCCCGATCCGCTGCGCGATCAGTTCGGGATGCTCGATATAATTTGACTGGCATTCGACCACGCCGGGGATCAACACCTTGCCCTCGGGCAGGCCGACATCCTTGAACATTTCATATTCATGGGCGTGGCGCGGATTGGCGGCTTCGAACTGGATGGCATGCGGCCGCGCGCGCCAGACCAGGTCGATGATATCCTTGAAGGGCACGTCGCAGTGGTGCGGCCCCGGATAATTTCCCCAGCACATGTGCATCCGGAGCTGGCTCTCAGGGATATTCGCCGTCGCGCGGTTCAGCGCTTCGATGTTCAGCATCATCCGGTCGCGAAACTGGGAAAGGGTGAGGTCACGGAACTGGGTGTGGCGGCCCATCGCCAGGTCGGGGCAATCGATCTGCAGCGTGATTCCGGCCGCGGCGATCGCTTCATATTCATGCCGCAGTCCTTCCGCGAGCGCGAACAGATAGGCTTCGTCGCTGTCGTAATAATCATTGGCGAAGAACAGCGCGGTCACCCCCGGCGACGCGGCGCTCATAAACGCCTGATGCCCTTCGTGCTTCGCCAGTGCCGCGTTCAAAGTGCGCGTATCCGCCTCAACGGCGGTCATGTCCTTGACGGTGATCGGGGCGTTGCACGCCGGGGTCTTGCGGTGCTTGCGCCCGGCATCGCCCGAAATGCGTTCCTTGACGCCCGGAAAATCCTCCACATCGGCAAAGACATAGCTGTTGCCGCTGCCGCCAAACCCGTTCAGCCGATCCTTGATGTACGTGGCATAGCTCGGCTTGGACTGTTCGCCGTCGTTGATGATGTCGATGCCGGCCTCGGCCTGCTTGGTGACGACATAATCGACCGCGGCCTCGATCCGCGCGTCGACCGCTGCGGGATCGAGCGGCAGACCTTCTTCGCGCGCGAACATCAGCGCGATCAGATCGTCCTGGCGCGGCAGGCTGCCGACATGGGTGGTGAGGAAACGCCCCGCGCTCATGCCACTTCACCCCGGACGATCGCAGCACCCTGCGCCATTGCCTGCATTTTTCCGAAGGCGACATCGCGCGGCAGATATTTCAGCCCGCAATCGGGTGCGATCACCAGCCTTTCGGCAGCTATATGCGGCAGCGCGCGGCGGATGCGCGCGGCGACCGTTTCGGGCGTTTCGATCTCATGTGTCGACAGATCGAGCACGCCGAGGATGATTGTCTTGCCACCCAGTTTTTCGAGGATGCTGCAATCGAGGTTCGACTGGGCGGTCTCGATCGAGATGTCGTTCAGATCGGTATCGGCGAGTTCGGGGAGGAAGTTATATCCCTCCGGGCGCTCATGAATCAGCGCAGCATAGCCAAAGCAGATGTGCAGCGCGGTACGCCCGGTCACCCCGTCGAGCGCCGTCTTGAGCGCGGCGAGGCCGTATTCGCGCGCCTTGGCGGGGCGTGCCTGCATATAGGGCTCGTCGATCTGGACGATATCCGCCCCGGCCGCGAACAAATCCTTGATCTCGGCATTGACCGCAACGGCATAGTCATGCGCCATTTCGGCCTCATCGGCATAGAAATCATTCTGCGCCTGCTGCGCCATGGTGAAGGGGCCGGGCACCGTGATCTTGATCATCCGGTCGGTATTGGCGCGCAGAAATTCGACGTCGCGCGTCTCGACCGCGTGGCGGCGGCTGATCTTGCCGGTCACGCGCGGCACCGGGTTGGGCTCGCCGCTGCGATCGAGCGCGACGCCGGGATTGTCGAGATCCACGCCGTCGAGCGCGGTCGCGAAGCGGTTCGAATAGCTTTCGCGGCGCATTTCGCCATCGGTGATGATGTCGAGCCCGGCGCGCTCCTGATCGCGGATCGCGAGGATCGTCGCGTCATCGAACGCCTGTTCGCGCCATTCGGGATCGACCCGCCATAGCTCGGTGGCACGCACGCGCGGCGGAAAGCGCCCTGCGAGTTTGACCTTGTCGATCAGCCAGTCGGGCTGAGTGTAGGAACCGACGAGCGAGGTGGGAAACAGCATGGGAATCAGGCCCTTTAGTGGATCGGGGTGGGAGAGAGATCGGCGAGAAAATCGGCGAGAATGGTGTTGAACCGCGCGGGATGATCGATGTTGCACAGATGCCCGGCGTTATCGATGCTGACCATTCGGCCTTGCGGTGCCGCGCTGGCGATAAAGGCACTCACCTGTCGCCGCCAGCGGGTGTCGCGTATCCCAGTGATCGTCAGTACTGGCACCGGAAGTGCTGCAATATCGTCAGCGCTGATGGTGATGCCGGTGGTGGGACCGAGCAGATCACGACCGTCATAATCGTCCAGCATCGCACTCAGCAGCGGCCATCCAGTCGCCCTGGTGCGAACCAGCGGGCTTCGCGCCCAATCGGCCTTTACCGCCGCAAGCTGACCGGCGCGGATCATCGTGGCATAGCGACTGCGCGGAATCGGCGCTTCATCATCGTCATTCGCCACCACCCCATGGAGCGGAGCGCCAGCGAGCACCAGCGCCTTGACCCGATCCGGCCTGCGCCGGGCGACATCGATCGCAACGCTCGCGCCCTGTGACATACCGACCAGCACGAACGGCTCTGGACCCGCGATCAGTTCGACGTCCTGCCACTCGCGGCTCAGATCGGGCGGCGCCGTCGATGCGCCGAACCCGCGACGATCGGGCATGATCAGCCGAGCCTGGCGGGAAAGCGGTAATTGCGGTGTCCAGCTGCGATGATCAAGTGTCCAGCCGTGCAGCATGACGATGGACGTTCCCTGTCCGGCGGTGGCGACGCGAATGCATCCGATGCCCGTGTCGACATCGGCGACCGACGGGATGATCTGCCTCAGCGGCATGATGTCAGCGACTGATGCCGCGCGCGTCGCCACACCCGCCGCGCTGGATCACTGAGCCGGTTCGAGGAAATGCCGCACGTCGTTATTGGGCCGGTGATCGCCTGCCAGCCAGCGCTTGAGTTCAGCATGGGCGTCCTTCAGCCGCGCAGCATTGATCTGGTCGGAGCCGGGCGCATCATGCGTGAACTCCACGATCATGCCATCGGGGTCGACGACATAGACCGAGCGGCAATAACCATGCTCGAGCACATAAGTCGCCGGTGGTTCGATCCCGGCTGCAGCGACGCGCCTTTCGATTTCGGCCTGGGCTGCGGCATCGACGTTGAGCGCAATATGACGGAACGGGCTGGATGGCAGATCGGGGCCGAATTCGGCCTGATCTTCGGGATCAGCGAAGGAGAAGAACGCGAGCGCGCTGCCGTCGCTCATCCCGAAGAAACAATGGCAATAAGTGCGTTCCTTGCCGAACAGATCTTCCTGTTCGCACCAGGTGGCGACCAGCGGAAAGCCCAGGATATCCTCGTAGAAGTGGCGGGTCGCCTCCAGGTCTTTCGAGACATAGGCGGTGTGATGAAGGCGACTGGGTAGGGATGCGGTCATCGGTGCTGCTCCTGTCTGGTCAGATCAACGGGCGGCCGCACAGCAACCGCCCGCCTGTTGGCGCAACACACATCGCCGTGTCGCCCAACATTAAAACTTCACGGTACCTTCCAGCCCATAGATGCGCGGGCGTGCCTTGAACACGAAACCGCCGGGCGAGAATTCGGCATTATACTTCTTGTCGAACAGATTGTCGGCAAAGGCCGACAAGGTCCAGCGACCGCCATCCAGCGATACGCGCATATCGACCAGATCGACCGGATCGCGCGACGTCGAATTGGTCACATCGAACCAGGTGCGGCCGATGCGACGATAATCGATCCGGGCGCGCGCCTTCAGATCGCCGCCATTGATGCGGCTTTCATATTGCGCGCCAACGTTCAGGGTATAGCGCGAAATGAACGGCGCTTCGTTGCCGACGACCGTCGGATCGGGGAAGCGTTCGATATTCGAATAGGTGACACCCAGCCCGACATTGAAATCGAGGCCACGTGCGGGATGGATCGCGCTTTCCAGTTCGAAACCGTTCAGCCGCACCTTGGGTACGTTCCCCAGATTCTGCGTTGAGTTGGCGGCAAGGAAGACGAAGAAATAGCCGTTGCGCGAGCTGGTGGTATAGCCGCTGCCGTTGAATGTCAGCAGGTTGTTGAAAAGCGTGCTCTTGAACCCGATTTCGACCGTATCGGCGATTTCGGCCTCGTAAATGTCGTTCACACCGACCACGCCGGTGCCCGCCGCGACTGCGCCGACGCCGGTCTGGTTGAACCCGCCCGAGCGGAAACCGCGGCTGTACCCGCCATAAAGCGTCAGGTTGCTCACCGGCTTCCAGGTCACCGTGACCTTGGGCTGCCATGACGAAAATGACCGATCCCGTACCTGACCCGTAACGCCGGCCGGAAAGCCAGTGACGACCGGAATGAACGCGGGTGGCGTCAGCGTGGTGTTGCTTCGATTATCGCGGTCATAGCGAAGCGACCCGTCGATGCGCAGCGCCTTCGAAAATTCATAACCGAGCCCGCCATAGATCGCCCAGGCGAAGTTATCCTGGCTGTCGGCCAGAAAGGTTGCCTGTGGGTTCAGTGGATTGGTGCTCGGCGTCTTGAAGACAGGGAATACCCCGGCGCCGGTATCAACCAGATTGCCGGTCGAAATGTAACGATCAGTCTGGATCAGATAGGTGCCGATCGACCAGGAGAACTTCTGGTCATCGCGCGACGAAATTCGCAGATCTTCGCTGATCGCGCGCACATCGAGATACTGGCTCTGGTTGAGATCGAATCCAAGGAAACTGAAGAACAGCGATTCGGGGATTGGCAGGAAGTTGAATGCGTCCCCGGTCAGGATTTCGCTGATCCGGTCATAGGAGGTGACCGAGCGGATCTGGCCCCAATCAGCCTGATAATCGATCTTCGCCGATACGCTGTAGATATCGCGGTCGTCCTGACCAGCATTATTCACCCGCACCGGCAGGCTGACGTCGTTCACGTCATTGACGATGTTGTAATAGAAAGCCTGGGTTTTCAGCTTGGAAATGAAGCCGCGCAGATCGACGCTGAAATTGTCGGTCGGTTCCCACAGCAACTTACCGCGGATCGAGAAGTCCTGCACCGGATCGGCATCTTCGCCCAGAAAGGTGTTCGGGATATAGCCGTTGCTGTCACGAAATGATCCGGACAGACGGAACTTCACCGTATCGCTGATCGGGCCGCTCAAGCCGGCGCGCACCGTATAGCCGAATCCGTTATCGATACCGGCCATGATCCGGCCTTCAAGCTCGTCGCTCGGATCCTTCGTGGTGATGACAATCGCGCCGCCAATCGCGTTGCGCCCATACAGGCCGCCCTGCGGCCCCTTCAGCACTTCGATCTGCTCGATATCGAACAGTTCCTGGTTGAACTGCGCGGCGTTCACTTGCTGCACGCCGTCGACCACGACGGCGACCGATGGCTCGGAATTGCGGTTTTGCGTGATGCCGCGAATGATGATGAAGGCATTGCCGACATTCTGCGTTTCGATCAGCTGGACGTTCGACGTCAGCTCGACAAAATCCGACGGGCGATCGATGCCTGCGGCTTCGATGGCCTTGGAATCGAAGGCGGTGATTGCAGCAGGCGTATCCTGCAACCGGGTATCGCGGCGCAGTGCAGAAACGACGATTTCATTCTCGTCCTGCGCGGCCGCGGCGGGCGCATCGGCCTGCTGGGCGGCGGCGGGGATGGCGGTCATCATTGCCATCGCCGAAATCGAAGCTGCCAGCGCAGCTCTGGTCCATGTTGCCGGTTTCGTCACGAAGCATCCTCCCCAAAATGCCGTCGCCCTCCCCGATCTGAGCCAGGGTGTGGAGCGTCGATAAAAGCACCCCTCACTTGATTGCTTCGCCATGCGAAGTCAAGTTCGATATGCGAATTTATGTCGGCAATGGCATGCGCACATCAGGCCGCTCGCGGCGCAAGCCGCGGCGTCGATATCGATTTGGGCAGGTGGAAAGGGGGCGCTCAGGTCGCGTGGAGCGAGTGGATCAGCGCAGGCCAGCGTTGCAGGGCAGCACCAATCTCCGCAGCGGCATCGCGCAGCAGCGGCAGTCGTGTCCGGACGAGCTCGTCCTGCGAAATGCGCGTCGTCGACGTCGAACAGTTGATCGCCGCGACGATCCGGCGATCGGCGTCGAACACCGGCACCGCCACCGACACCAGCCCGTAATCCAGCTCGTCGAGCGCTGAATCATAACCGGTCGACCGGGTCGTCGCGAGCCGGGCGCTCAGCTCGCTCGCGGTCGTCACCGTCCGCTCGGTGAAGCGCGTCAGGGTCGCAACCTTCAGGTAATTGGCGATCAGCGCGTCGTCCTGAAACGCCAGCAACACCTTGCCCATCGATGTGGCGTGCAGCGGAAAACGCGTGCCGACGCTCGCGCCCAGCCTGATGCGCCGGTTGGTGGAAACATGCGCGACATACAGGATATCGACCCCCGACAGCACCGCCATCGACGAACTGTCGCCAGTCGAATCGCGCAATTGCTGCAGCGGCGGCAGGATGATCTGATCCACGTTCATCGACGAGAGATAGCTGGTGCCGAACGACAGGACTTCGGGACGCAGCAGGAACTTTCGGCCATATTGCGCTACATAACCAAGCTGGACGAGCGTATTGAGGCAGCGCCGCGCCACGGC
The DNA here is from genome assembly GCA_964631905.1 of uncultured Stakelama sp. Lineage (GTDB taxonomy): Bacteria > Pseudomonadota > Alphaproteobacteria > Sphingomonadales > Sphingomonadaceae > Sphingomonas. The sequence goes on along the minus strand of CAZWAL010000012.1, from coordinate 19,647 downwards.
GGGGCTGAGGCCGGTAAGCTGCGCGACTTCGCTCAGCTGCATTTCCGGATGCACCGCATCGAATGACCGCAAGACCCGCAGCCCGCGTTCGAGCGTCGAGAGATATTCGCTGTCCTTGGATGGCTTTTCGCTGGCGGGCATAGCCTGCGGTAATCGGCCTGACGGCGCAGGGCAAGCCGCGCCGCCGGTCCCTGCCAGGTCCTTACTCGGCAGCGGCGGCCGTCGGTGTTGCGGCGCCAAACGCGCCATTATGCTGACCAAGCTCCGGGGGTGCGGTCACGTCGAGCATCCGTTCGCCATCGAAGCTGACCGGCGACCGGATCGTGCGGAATGCCCCGCGCGGACCCTGGGGATCCTCGATGCACAATTGCAGATGCTTTGCCTGCTCGGTCTCGATCACCTCAGGCGCGGCATAAACCGGCGAATGCGGCACTTCGAGCGCTTCGAGCGTGGCACACCAGTCAGCGCGCTGGCGTGTCGCAAAAATCGGCGCGAGGAACGCGGCGACCTTTTCGTAATTGTCGATGCGCGCGGTGCGGCTGGAAAATTCGGGCCGCGCGAGCATGTCCGGTTGCCCCACAGCGGTTGCCAAATTCTCCCAGAATTTGGGGGGCGACGACATATGCAGCGCGATCCAGGTGCCATCGCCGCACTGGAACACATAGGATTGCGACACATTGGGGCGGCTATACGGCCCCATCACCTGACCCTCGGCGAAGTAATGCGTGAAATCATCGAGGTTGAAATGCGCCATCGCCTCGAACATCGACACCTCGACCAGACGACCCTTGCCCGTCGTCGCGCGCTCGTGCAGCGCGGCCAGTATGCCATACGCCCCGTAAAAGCCGGTTATCGCATCGGCGAGCGCAGGCCCCACCACGCGGGGGTTTGCCGGATTGACGAGCAGCCGCAGGAAACCACTGGCGGCCTGGGCAACGGTATCGAAAGCCGGGCGATCGCGATCGGGACCGGTCGCGCCAAAGCCCGAGATCGACAGATAGATCAGCCTTGGGTTGATTGCGCGCAGCCGCTCGGGATCAATGTTGAGCTTGGACGCCACGCCGGGTCGGAAATTCTGGATGAACACATCCGCATCCGCGATCATCCGGTCGAATGCCTCCAGATCGGCACCACCGCGCGTATCGAGCGTGATCGATCGCTTGTTGCGATTATAGGTCTGAAAATGCGGGCTGTAGAAGTCACCGTTGAACGCCCGGAACGGATCACCGCCGTCGGGCCGTTCGATCTTGACGACATCGGCACCCAGATCGGCCAGCAGCATGCCGGCGGCCGGCCCGGTGATGAACGTCCCCATTTCAACCACGGTGACATTGGCGAGCGGCTTTGCCATGTTGACTACTCCCTGCTGCCCGTCTTAGAAACTTCGATATACGAAATCAACTTCGTAAATCGAAGTTATCGGGATTGCCAAGTGCGGCGGTCCCACCACAGTCCAAGGGGAGAATGCGATGCGGATCGGCAAACAGGACGCGCCTTTTTCCGCCATTTGCACGTCGGACGCGACCAGCATTACGGTGCGCGGGCACGATCTTTGCCGCGATATCATCGGCCAGATGGATTTCACGAGCTATTTCTGGATGCTCGTGACCGGGAACCAGCCGACCGATACGCAACGCTTTTTCGCCAATGCCGTGCTGTCGGCGATTGCTGAACATGGGCTGGTGCCCAGCGTCGTGGCCGCGCGGATGACCTATGCGGCGGCGCCAGAGGCGTTCCACGGCGCGGTGGCTGCCGGGTTGCTGGGCTGCGGATCAGTGGTGCTGGGCAGTGCCGAGGTCGCCGGGCGCTTCTATGCCGATCTGTTGGCGCAAACCACGGTGGATACGCCAGCCGCGGCGGTTGCCCTGGACGGCGTTCGCCGTTTGCGGGCAGAGAAGCGCGCGATTCCGGGGTTCGGCCATCCGCAGCACTCGGCAGGGGATCCGCGCGCGTTGCTGTTGCTCGACCTGGCCGAACAGCACGGCATTGTCGGTGATCATATCGGCATGCTCTACGCGATCCGCGACGCCCTGCCCGAAGCGCTTGGCCGCGCCCTGCCGATCAATGTCAACGGCGCGATCCCCGCCGTGATGCTCGATGTCGGCTTTCCGGTCGGTGCGCTAAAGGGCATCTCGCTGCTCGCCCGCACCGCCAGCCTGATCGCGCATTTGCAGGAGGAAACCGATCGGCCGATCGGCTTCATCATGTCCGGCGCGGCTGCCGCTGCCATCGATTATGATGGCGCCTGACACGCAGATTACGTGCCTTAACATCAGGCTGCCCGGGCAATCACCGCGCCGACCGGGCGCGGCGCGACCCAGCTTATTTGGCGGCAGGTACCGCCGCATTGTCTGCCGGTGCAGCCGCATTGTCGGCAGCGACCACTGCATTATCCGGCGTTGTCGTCGTTTCAGCAGCGGCAGCCGCAGGTGCAGCCGGCAGCGGCAGATTTGATCCCTGCGCGTTGAGCCACACGATCACATTGGCGCGGTCTTCAGGCTTGGCGAGGCCGGCAAAGCTCATCTTGGTGCCCGACGCGAACTTGCGCGGATTGGCGAGCCATTCGTTCAACGCCTTGAAGTCCCAGGCGCCGCCTTTGGCCTTCAGCACATCCGAATAGGCAAAACCGGCATGTTGGGCGATCGGCTTGCCGACAATGCCCCACAGGTTCGGGCCAATGCCATTCGCGCCGCCTTCCGCCGCGTTGTGGCACGATGCGCATTTCTTGAAGACTTCGGCGCCCTTGGCCATATCGGCGGTGGCCATCATTACTTCGATCGGCTGATCGGGAACGGCCGGACCGGCGTCGGTGGCTTCGACAGCGCCTTCGATGACGTAACCCGGTTTTTCGAGCGGTTCGGGCTTGAACAGCAGATTGCCGACCATGCCAAAGCCCAGCGCTACAAACAGCGCTGCCAGGATCCAGCCTGCAATCGTATTGGTCCGAATGTCCATCTTGGGGTAACGCCTCTCGTGAAAGTCGGCTCCCTTTAGTTTCGCAAGTGCAGCACCGCAAGCGCGCTTGCCGATTAGGGCGTGCGTCGATAGGCGCGGCGGCGATGGAAAATTTTGCTGCACCCGCGCGCCCGATCGTGGCGCGCATGGCCGCTGAGGCCGCCGACCACCCCGAACGTGCCGTTGCCTTTCAGGGCGCACCCGGCGCAAATTCGCATGTTGCCGCGGTACAGGCATTCCCGAACGGCCTGCCGCTGCCCTGTTTCGATTTCGCCGATGCGATCGAGGCGGTGCAGGACGGGCGCGCCGATTGCGCCATCATCCCCATCGAAAATTCGCTCCATGGCCGGGTAGCGGATATGCATTTTCTACTGCCCGAATCGGGGCTGGTGATTACCGGCGAGCATTTTCTGCCGATTCGCCATGCGCTGATGGGCACGGGCACACGCGATGACGTTCGCGAGGCGATGAGCCATGCTCAGGCCCTCGGCCAATGCCGCCACTGGCTGCGCGACCACGGCATCGCGCCGATTGCCTATCCCGATACGGCAGGGGCAGCGGCGGTAGTGGCCGAACGCGCCGATCCTGCGGTGGCGGCGCTGGCGCCTCCGGGGGCGGCGGCGATCTACGGCCTGAACCTGCTCGCCGAAGACCTGGCCGATGCCGATCACAATACGACGCGTTTTGTGGTGCTGGCGTGCGGCGGCCGCCCGGTCGAGGGCGATGGGCCGTTCATGACGACGCTGATCTTCGAGGTGAAAAACGTGCCCGCTGCGCTCTACAAGGCGCTGGGCGGTTTCGCGACCAACGGCGTCAACATGACGAAACTCGAAAGCTATCAGCGCGGCGGCAGCTTTGCCGCGACCGAATTCTACGCCGATATCGTCGGCAAACCCGGCGATCCGGCAGTTGACCGAGCGCTGGAGGAACTTGGTTTCCACTCGAAATGGGTGCGATTGCTGGGCACATACCGCCAGGCGCGCGCGCGGGGATAGGCGATTTGTTGTTTGCGCAGGGGCACTACCCCGCCGCCCACGCACTCAACAGCGTATGCGCGATCGCATAGGGCGGGGGTGCCAGAAACGGTCCCGGTTCGCCCGCCAATACCGCCTGCACCACCGATCGCTCGACCCAGATCGCATCTTCCAGCTCGTTGGTGTCAAGCGTGATCACGTCGTCCTCGGCCGTCGCGACACAGGCCATCATCAGCGATGACGGGAAGGGCCAGGGCTGGCTGGCGACATAACGCACGTCCGATACGCGCACGCCCGCTTCCTCGAAAATCTCGCGCGCGACTGCCTCTTCCATCGATTCGCCCGGCTCCAGAAAACCGGCCAGCGCGGAATAGCGCCCGGCCGGCCATGCAGGCTGGCGGCCCAGCAGCGCGCGGCCCTGATGTTCGGCGATCATGATGACGACGGGGTCGACACGCGGGAAATGCTCCGCTTGGCAATTCCCGCACTGGCGCGCCCAGCCGGCGCGGAACATCGTCGTCGGCGTGCCGCAATTGGCGCAGAACTGATGGCGGCTGTGCCAGTCGAGCAGGCTTCGGGCAGCGGCATAGGTTGCCGCTTCGCCATCCGCGAACCGATCGAGCATCGCAAACAATCGCATTGGTCGGCCGCCCGGCGCGCGCATGCCGGGGGTGAAAGCCGTGAAATGCGGGCGATCCCCGTCGAGCCCCAGCAGGATCAACTCGGCATCATCGGGCACATCGGCCAGACTGCCCCAGGTCAGCTTGCCCTCGGCGGTCAGTTCAGGCTCGAAATTGTCGAGCTTGAGCACCCGCGCGCGCCAGTCGCTCGTTGCCGCTGCCAGCGCATCGGCATCGTGGCGCAAGCGATCAGCGCGGTCGAGCAGCCCGCCCGTAAAGCCGGGAATCATTATTGGGCGAGATCGGCGTAAAGCGCTTTGGTGAAATCACGCCGCAGCGGCCATTTCTCGCCGGGCAGGTAATTGACCATCACCGTGGCGCGCAATTTGCGTGCGGGGTCGACCCAGGCGATCGTGCCTGCCGCACCACCCCAGCCGTAGGTGCCCTTGGAGGGCCCGCCGGGAACGTCGACCAGATAGACCGAACCACCCGCACCAAAGCCCTGCATCGGCCCGGTAGCACCGCCCGTGTTCGCCACTGCCCCGCCATAGGTAACCCCCGCTGGCAGCAGGTTCGACATGGCCAGCGCCACCGTTTCGGGCTTCATCAGCCGAACGCCATCGAGCGAACCGCCATTTTGCAGCATGTGCAGGAACCGGTCATAATCATGCGCTGACATCACCAGCCCGGCACCGCCGTACGGAAAGCTGGGCGGCTGGAGGAAGATCGAGGTCGCACCAGGATCAAGCGGCACGCGGTTCGCGCCGACCCAGGTATAGCCCGTCACCAGCCGCGCAGCATCCTTGCTGGGCACCGTGAAATAGGTTGAGTTCATCTTCAACGGCTTGAAGATGCGCTTGTCGAGATAGGTTTCGAACGGCATCCCGCTCGCGACTTCCACCACGCGACCAAGCACATCGAGCCCGATCGAATAGCTCCATTTTGTGCCCGGCTCGGCGATGAGCGGCAGTTTCGCGACGCGGTTGGCGAATTCTTCGAGGCTCTTGGGGCGAACGAGTCGAAGCTGCGTCTCCACCTGCGCATTGGCGCTGAACGGGGTGATGCCGTTGCGCTCATATTCCTTGAGCAGCGGCCCCTGGGTGATGATCGTATAGCCGAGCCCGGCGGTGTGCGTCATCAAATGGCGCACGGTAATCGGCGTGGTCGCGGGCCGCGCGGTCAAATCCTTCATCGGATCGACCAGGACGGTCATGTTCTTGAACGCCGGGATGAAATCCGAAATCGGCTGGTCGAGCTTCAGCCTGCCTTGTTCGACCAGCATCATCGCCGCCATCGCGGTGATCGGCTTGGTCATCGAATAGACGCGCCACAGCGAGTTTTCATCGGCCTTGGCGGCACCGGCATCGCTGGCGATCGTGCCTGCTGCGATGATCGTCGGTGCGCTGTCACCCCGGCCAACGGCCGCGACGACGCCGGGCGTCTTGTCGGTTGCGGGATAGCTGTCGATCAGCGTGGTCGACTGCGTCAGCGGCGCACGTTCAATGATGGTCGATGGCTGACGTTGCGCTTGACCGGCAAAGGCAGCGCCCGTGGTCAGCGCAAGCAGGGCCGCGCCAAGCGCCAGGTTCCGGGGTGTCGTCGCCATGCTCATCTCCATCATTTTTGTCGCGCCAGCTGTGCCGCCTTGGCGAAAACCGTTGGCAGCCCTGCCGAATCGAGTGCCTCGATCGCCCACCATTCGCCGTCTGCCGGGGCTTCATGCCCCTCGGCGCGCCCGCTCGCAAGCGACAGTTCGAGGGTGAAATGGGTAAAAACATGGATGATGCGGTCGGGCAGGATTTGCCAGTCGATGCCGGTCAAGGGCGCGTCGGAGATTCCGGGTGGTCCATCCGCCCATTGCCCGGTTGGCAGGGCGCGCATCCCACCGAGCAACCCTTTGTCCGGGCGGCGGACGATCAGCACATGCCCGTCGCGCTCGAGCCAGAAGACAGTGCCATGGCGGTGGGGCTTGGCCTTTTTGCTGGCCTTCACCGGGAACGCCGTGGGCGTTCCCGTCGCAGCGGCCCGGCACGCCGCACGCAAAGGGCAGAGCAGGCACTGCGTCGCACGCGGACCGCAAAGGCTCGAACCCAGGTCCATCATCGCCTGTGCGAAATCACCGGTACGAACGTCGGGGGTAATCGTATCAGCGGCAGCCCGGATCAGCGGTTTGGCCGCGGGCAGGGGGGTGTCGATCGCAAATAGTCGCGCGACCACGCGCTCGACATTGCCGTCCACTACCACCGCCCGCTTGCCGAATACGATCGCGGCGATCGCGGCGGCGGTATAATCGCCAACCCCCGGCAAGGTCCGCAAAATCGCCTCATCGGCTGGAAAAACACCGCCATGATCGCGCATTATCGCCCGGGCGCAGGCCAGCAGGTTCCGCGCACGGGCATAATAGCCAAGCCCTGCCCAGGCGCTCATCAGATCGGCATCGTCCGCCGCCGCCATTGCAGCCACCGTCGGCCAGCGCCTGACGAAATCGGCGAAGCGCGGTCGGACGGTTGCCACCGTCGTTTGCTGGAGCATGATTTCGGATAACCATACCCGGTAGGGATCGGCGGTCTCGCCGGGGCGGCTGCGCCAGGGCAGATCGCGGGCATGGACATCATACCAGCCGAGCAACTCGGCCGCGATGCTTTGATGATCGGAGAGCTTGGCGTCCACCGTCTCGCTATGGCATGGGAACGATCATGAGCAACAGCGACCTTCGCGATCCCCCGCCAAAGCCCGCGCCCCGCAAGGCCAAGGCAGCAGCTGTGGCCAAGGACAGCGCGAATCGCGGTGGTCCGGCGCGAGCGGTGGCTGATCTGCTGCCCGATGTCGGCGGTGCGGCATTCCGGCGTTTCGGCTTTGTGCAAAGCGCCGTCGTCAGCCGCTGGTCGGAAATTGTCGGCCCACGCTATGCGGCGGTATCGGCGCCTGAATCGATCAAGTTTCCGCACGGCAAACGGGCCGAGGGCACGCTGACACTGGTCGTGCGCGGGGCGCATGGCCCGATGATGCAGCACATCGCGCCCGAGATTATCGACCGCGTGAACCGATTCTTCGGCTATGCCGCGATCGTGAAGGTCGCGATCCGCACCGGCGATGTGCCCGCACCGCCGGTACGCAAAGCGCCGCCATCGATCCGCGCCGTGCCGGTTGAACTGGGCGACAGCCTGCGTGCGATTACCGATCCTGAATTCAAGGCCGTGCTCGAAGCGTTAGCCGCCGGCGTTGCCGCAACCCGCGGCCCGCCGATGATCGAGCCTTTGGAGCCGAGCGAATGAAACTGTTCTTTATCCTTGCAGGGGTCGCCATCCTTGGCCTTGCCGGTAGCGTGGAAGCCCAATCCACCAAAAAACCCGTGCCAAAGCCTGCCACCGCTGCCGCGCGCGACTGGACGACAACGGCGACCACGACGCCAGCCGGTAATGTCATCCTCGGCAACCCGCAGGCGCGCGTGAAGGTGATCGAATATCTCAGCTTTACCTGCAGCCACTGCGCCGAATTCTCGGTCGAATCATCGGCGGTGCTGAAGGGGGAGTTCATCCGATCGGGATCGACCTCGATCGAATATCGGCCGATTTCGCGTGATCTGCTCGATCTTGGCGCCACATTGCTGGTGCGATGTGCCGGGGGACGCGGTTTCGTGAAAGGGGCCGATGAAATTCTGGCGCGCCAAAGCGAATGGCTGCCGCTTGGCGCCGGGTTCATGGAACGCGATGCCAAACGCTTCGCGCTTGCCTCGCCGCTTGAACAGGTCCGTGCGGGCGCGCAGGCAAGCGGCCTCATCGACCTGATGCGCGCGCAGGGTCTGCCCGATGCGCGGATAGAGGCCTGTTTTGCCGACAAGACGATTATCGGCAAGATGATCGCCAATGGTCAGGCCGCCAGCAAGGTGATCAAGGGGACGCCATCCTTCGTGATCAATGGCGTGCCGTCCAATGAATTTACCTGGGAAAAGGTGGAGCCGTTGCTGCGTGCCAAGGGTGCCCGCTGATCCCAATTGCCGTTAATCGGTCTCGGTGCGGGGCCAACTGATCAAGGAGTAGAATGTAATGAAACTGCCAATGATGCTCGCCATTTTGCCCGCGCTCGCGCTTGCCGGCTGCAACCAGGAATCGAGCGGCACGGTGTCTGCGCCGGCCGGATCGGTGGCGGCGGTGCCTGCGCCTGCGGGCAAGGCCTGGGTGGATGTGATATCGCGCACCCCCGAAGGCGGTTTCCGCATGGGCAATCCCGATGCGGCGATCAAGCTCGTGGAATATGGTTCGCGCACCTGCCCAACCTGCGCCAATTTCGATCGCAACGGCCTGCCGCCGCTGAAAGAGCAGATGGTTGCCACGGGCAAGGTTTCCTATGAATTCCGCGATTTCCCGATCCACCCCTATGATCTGGGTCCGCTGTTGCTCGGCCAGTGCGTGGAAGACGCCGCGCTGTTCCCGATGCTCGATCAGATGATGCTCGAACAGCAGCGCCTGCTCGCGCCGCTGTCGACGCTCCCTGAGGAAGTGTTCGCCAAGGTGCAGGCGATGCAGCCGCTTGAAGCCGCGACCTTCTGGTCCGAAACGCTCGGCTATCTCGATTTCGTCAAGCAGCGCGGGCTGCCCGAAGCGAAGGCGCGCGCCTGTCTGGCGGATAAGGCGGCGGTCGACCGGGTTGCGCTGAACCTGCAGGCGGCGGACACCCAGTACAAGATTTCGGGCACGCCGACGTTCATCGTCAATGGCAAGGTGGCCGAAGGCGTGCTCGACTGGCCGGGTCTGGAAAAGGTGCTGAAGGCCGCCGGGGCCTGATAGGGAATACCCAGCAGCGTGCAGATCAAGCGGCTTCGGCTGACCGGGTTCAAAAGCTTCGTCGATCCCGCCGATTTGCGGATCGAACCCGGGCTGACGGGCATTGTCGGCCCCAATGGGTGCGGCAAATCGAACCTGCTTGAGGCGCTGCGCTGGACGATGGGCGAAAACAGCGCCAAGTCGATGCGCGGTGCCGGGATGGAAGACGTGATCTTCGCCGGCACCGCCACCCGCCCGCAGCGCGATTTCGCCGAAGTGTCGATCCTGCTGGATGAAGCGGGAAACGACAGCGACGAAACCGAGATCGTCCGCCGCATCGAACGCGGCGCTGGCTCCGCCTACCGGATCAACGGCCGCGATGTCCGCGCGAAGGACGTGTCGCTGCTGTTCGCTGACGCCGCCACCGGCGCGCATTCGCCCGCGCTGGTTAGCCAGGGCCGGATCAGCGCGGTCATCGCCGCACGTCCCGCCGAGCGCCGCGCGATGCTGGAGGAAGCCGCCGGGATCGCCGGGCTGCATGTCCGCCGCCGCGATGCCGAACAGAAACTGCGCGCGACTGAAGCCAACCTTGCCAAGCTCGATGAGCTGATCGGCGAGCAGGAAGCCCGCGCCGCCGCGCTTCGTCGGCAGGCGAAGCAGGCCGAACGTTACCGCGCGCTCTCCGATCAAATCCGCGTCGCCGAAGCGCGCATGATCTTCGCCCGCTGGCGCGATGCCGCCGCTGCCGCCGACGAAGCCCGCGCCGAAGCCACCACCGCCGAAGCGCGCGCCGCCGAGGCTGCCGAGGCGCAGCGCGCCGCCGCCGCCCATCAGACGCAAGCGACCGAAACCCTCGCCGCCGCCCGTGCCACCTCGCTGGCCGCGCGCGACCGCGCCAGCGAGGCAGGGCACAGCCTCGCCACGCTCCGCACCGAACGCACCACCGTTGATCGCCGCATCGCCGATCTCGCCGATGCGCAGGCGCGGATCGTGACGGACCGCGAGCGCGAGGGCGCACTCGCGCATGACGCCGCCGAGGCACTTGCGCGGATCGCCGATGAGGCGAAGTCGATCGAGGCGCGGATCACCGATGCCGCTGCGCGCCAACCAGCGCTCGACACCGCACTCGCCGATGCCGAACGTGTGGCGCGCGATGCTGAGGTGGCGCTCGCCCAAGCACTCGCTGCCCAGGCCAGCGAAGCCGCCGAAGCGCGCGTCGCCCAGGCCGCTCTCGCTGCCGCCGTCACTCGACTCGATCGCGCCACCCGCGATGCTGACCGCACCGCTGCCGAAGCCCGCGCGCTTGGCGATACCGCGCCGCTGCTGGCCCAACGTACCGCCGCTGCCGACGCCCGCACCCAGGCGCTTCGCCATGCCGAAACTGCCCGCGCCGCGCTCGCCCACGCCGATGCGACCGAACGCGCGGCGATCGACACGCGCGACCGCGCCCAATCCGCCCGCGCCACGGCGCACGCCGAACTCGCGGCGATTGACAGCGAAAGCGCCGCGCTCGCCAAGGCCACCCGCAGTACGGGGAAAGACCGCGTCCTAGACCAGCTCCGCCCCGATCCGGGCTATGAACGCGCGCTCGCCGCAGCACTGGGCGATGATCTGGAGGCCGGGCTCGATCCCGCGGCCGAGCATTTCTGGGGCGGCGCGGACCCGCAATCCACCGACCCCGGCGCTCCCCCCGGCACCGTCCCGCTATCGCGCCACGTCGCCGCACCGCCCGCACTCGCCCGCCGCTTGGCGCAGGTGCTGGTGGCGGAAAGCGACCCCGGCCAGCCGCTCGCGGTCGGCCAGCGGTTGGTGACAATGGCAGGCGTGCTCAGGCGCTGGGACGGCTATGTCGCCAAATCGGGTGGGGCCGCCGCTGCCGAACGGCTCGAACGGATGAACCGTCTGCGCGCGCTCGAAGCTGCACGGCCCGCGGCGGTCCGTGCGGTCGAGCAAGCCGATGCCGAGCTCACCCGGATCGACCAGAGCATTGCGGACGCCCGTCGCGCCGCCACCGATGCCCGCCGTCTGCTCGAAACGGCAGACGCCAGCGCACGCGACGCGGCCCGTAACGAAGACCGCGCCACCGCCGCGATCGAGCGAATTGAGGCGCAGGCTGCCGATCTCGCCACCCGCCGCCAGCGCATCGCCGCCGAGGTCGACGAAGCCACCGCCGAGGTCACCCGCGCCCGCGCCCATGCGACAACGCTCCCCGATGGCAGTGATACCCGCGACAAGGTCGCCACGCTCCAGCGCGATGCCGATCACCGCCGCACCGCCGTCGCTCAGGCGCGCGCCGATCGTGCCGCGTTCGACCGCGATCTCGCCGCTGACCGGGAGCGACTTGCTGCGGGTCAGGCCGATGCCCGTAACTGGCGTGCCCGGGCGGGCGAGGCCGCGCGCCGCATTGCCGATATGGCCAAGCGCGAGGAGCAGCTGGGCGAGGAGGCCGCGATCCTATCCGCACGCCCCGCCATCCTCGACCGCCAGATCGCCGAGCTTGAGGCAAGCCATGCCGAAGCGCGTGCCGAGGCCGAAACGGCGCAAGCCGCCGAACGCAGCGGAGAGGCGGCGCTCCGGCAGATCGAGGAAACCGCTCGCCAGGCCGCAGAGGTGCTGTCGCAAGCCCGTGAAATCCGGGCAGGCGCCGCCGCCCGCGCGGAAAATCAGGAACTGCGGCGGGTCGAAATGGGGCGGCTATCGGGCGAGCGCTTCGAATGCCCGCCGCCGGTGTTGCCCGAACGCGTCGGCTTCCGCGCCGACGAAATCCGCACGCCGACGGACGAATCGCAGCGCCACGAACGGTTGAGCGTGGAGCGCGAGCGGATCGGCCCCGTCAACCTCGTCGCCGAAACCGAGCTCGCCGAGCTTGAGGCCGCGAGTACCACCAACGCCGCCGAACGCGACGAGCTCGGTCAGGCCGTCAACCGGCTGCGCGGGTCGATCGGCACGCTCAATCGCGAGGGGCGCCAGCGGCTGCTTGCCGCGTTTGAGGCGGTCGACGGGCATTTCCGGCGGCTGTTCACCACCTTGTTCAACGGCGGCAGCGCGCATCTGGCGCTCGTCGATTCCGACGATCCGCTCGAGGCCGGGCTGGAGATCATGGCCCAGCCCCCCGGCAAGAAACTGCAATCGCTCACCCTGCTGTCAGGCGGCGAACAGGCGCTCACCGCGGTCGCGCTGATCTTTGGCTTGTTCCTCACCAACCCCGCCCCGATCTGCGTCCTCGACGAAGTCGATGCGCCACTCGACGACGCCAATATCGAACGCTTCTGCGACCTGCTCGACCGCATGACCCAGGAAACCCGCACCCGCTACCTGATCGTCACCCACAACGCGGTCACGATGAGCCGCATGCACCGCCTGTTCGGCGTGACGATGATCGAGCAGGGAGTGAGTAGGCTGGTGTCGGTGGATCTTGGCGGCGCGGTGGGGTTGTTGGCGGCTTAGGGGGGGTGAGATAAGCTTATTCATTAATGGCGCCATTAGAAAATAATCTCAATGCGCAGGCACAGTCACGGATCTTAGGCAGTTTAATTCGTTGCAGCCAATCAAAATTGTGACCAATATACGCCAAAAGGGGGAATACCTATGGCAACAATGCTAAGTGACGTTATTGATTTGGGAAAGCTCCCAATCAATGTCTCAGGGATCCTCCCGTTTTTAACTGAGGCTGATGGAAACTTCATTTCATCCGAAGGCCCTACTTGGGACTTCAAGGAGTCTTGGCCGCATTCCTATTCGGACAGCTATTTCCACGGGCTCTGCCGTCTCGTTTGTGCGTTTGCTAACACTCGCGGCGGCATAATTGTTTTCGGTGTCTCAGACAAAGAACGAAAGGGAGATCGCAATCGTATACAACCGAATCTAGATCGTTTTATTCAGGGATTTCAACAACTTACTGGCGAGTCGTTCGAACACGATTTTCGTCGCTTCAACGACCCTACTACAGGTGCCTTTGAAGTACTTTTGATATTGCCGCTACCTCAGCAGCGACTACCGCTACGCTTTACAAAGAACGATCAATATTATCCAAGTAATGTCATTTGGGTTCGCCAAGGTCACGAAGTTATAGAAGCTTCTTCACGCCATATTGCACAACTATACTGCCGTAGTCTTGCTCAGGACGAGGGCGCAAATGTCGAGGTTGATGGAAATATTCCACCAAGTCCTGCTACTATTCGGCAATTTGTTGGAAGAATGCTTACGATAGACAAAGTATTCGAATGGTTAAAGCTGTCCGATCAGCCAAGAATGTTTCTGTTCGGAAAAGGTGGTTCTGGTAAATCTACTATAGCCTTTCAAATCGCTAAAGTATTACGGGAATCTGGCAGCGGCTTTCTTATCGAGGGCCAATCTCCATTAGAAACTGTTATATATCTTAGCGCCAAAGAAAAAGAGTTAAACACAGATACCCTTCTCGAGCGTCCATTTGCTTATAATGACTTCAAAGACGAACGATCATTGTATGAGGCAATAATCACAGAAGGAGGGTCCGAAAAGGAGTCACTTGACCATTTGTCGATGGAGCAACTCCGCCAAGAAATTGTTTCATTATTTAATCGTAGTGCCTGCTTTATAGTTATAGACGATATTGATACATTAACTACCAAAGGATTAGAAGCGGGCTTTGAATTCTTGATTGGCGCACTATATCGCTCAAAGAAGCGCTCAAAAGTGCTTTATACGTTGCGCAACGCTCCATCGCACGCACTCTCGAATTCTATAGACGTTCCGGGACTTGCGCCTGGAAATGAGTACGAGGCGTTTGTTGCTTTGGCTTGCGCTCAATTTAAGGTTGACCCCCCATTGCCTGACTGCAGAGATGGAAAGTTAGTTGCAATTTCTGAGCGTAGGCCTCTTGTCGTAGAGTCTGTAATTGCGCTTCGCCGTCGGGTAGACTCTTATGATCGTGCGATTGAACTCTTTAGTCGCGGGGGAGGAGATGATGTTCGAAGATATGTTTTTCGTCGAGAATGGGATGCTATTAAGCCTGCTTCAAAAGGTCGGGAGCTGCTTGCGCTATTGGCGTTGCTAAAAACGAAGATATCGTACGATGACTTAATAGCACTGATGTATGATAATGCGGCGATTGTTCCAGACGCCCTTGATGAGGTACAGGAAATGTTTGTTCAGGTCGAACGAACAGGAGATCGTTCGACATATAGACTTAATGACTTAACTAGATCATTCGTTCTTGAGGCGGCACAAGAGTTGGACCGGTACACGGGGCTCAGGTCTCGTGTTCAGAAGTTTGTAACAAATATTTATGCAGACAGCCCGGAATTGAACAAACTTCTTCGAAATGTTGATCGCCTTATTCGTGGAGCCCGACTACATGGCGACACCACGCCAACTGCTGAAGCGTGGCGCATGTTGATGGCTGCAAAACCATCAGACGTGATTCGCGAAGACCCGAGATATATGGCGACTTGTGGTTATGTTGCTTTAATGTTGTCGCCTCCAAATATGGCTGAATCACGTGATTACTTCCAAAACAGTTTTGCTATGAGGCATGGACCGCAACCAGAGTATGTCCGTGAGTGGTTCATTGCTGAGCAGAGACTAGACGGAGCAGACTATTGGACCAATAGGATATTTGAACTGGTTCAGCAGGCTAAGGAGTACGACGAGACCGTAAGACTAGAGTTCTTGTCGCGGAGGGCAGTCACTTTATATAATCTGGCAAAGGACGGATTTGTCAGTGAACCCGAAAAGTCAGAAATCCGACTGGTGCAGGCGATGCACCTGCATGGCAAGGGATATCAGATTACCTACAGCGACGATACAAGGCAGGCGTCGATGTTTGAAAGAAACTTCACTAACACAACCTTTCTCCTAAAGAACCTATTAGTACGCGCGCAGAGAACCGACGACCTAATTGATTACATTATTGGCTTGTCTAAATCTAGGGACGTAAAGCTCGATCCACTGCTGGAGCCAGTTCGCGAATTGACGCGTTGGGCTGCTCATTTCACTAAGCCGGGTGATTATGCGCGCGCCGAAGGTAGACTTCAGTTCCTTGCAAAATCGCTGGGTACGGCGGAGTGTTGGTTCGACGGAGCGATTAAGGAACTATGTGTCTCGTACTGTTCCGACGCTGCGGCTGAATTAAACTCTAAAAGAAAAAAGGCACCCCGCCGTTAGTGAGCGTGAGGCTACGCATGTGCGCCTTCGCGTGCAAGAGCGGTAGCTTTCCTACACACCCCCGATTCTACTATAATGGCTGTCGGCACCACCCCAAACAACCGCCCGCTTTTTACTATCGTCGCATCCTCCATCCGGTCGAGCATTTCGATCCGCTCATCCCCCCTGCGCCACACCCCCCCCCCGCGTCACGATTCTTCGCATAGGTCATCACTTTCATCACCTTTCGCGGCGTCACCCGCCTAAACTGCACCCCTCCATCAAAAACAGATGGCAACCCGCAACTTCCGCAACTTCGCACCCGCGCACCCCGCTCCTCCAAAGCATCGCTGCCCACATCAAAGGCATGCATCCAATTGATGTAACTTGCGCAATTGCCGCCGCGTCTTGCTTCAGTCCGGGCAAAGGGCTGGGGGCCTATCATCGCTGCGCAGTGCAACTTGATCGGCGGTTCCAATGGCTTACGTCCCGGCAGAAGACTCCGCGTGGAGTAGCATCGGCAGCATCATGATGCTGCTGTTGTCGGCGCAATTCGGGCTGACGATTGCCGCGGCGGGCGGCGTGCTGCCCTTGTCGCTGTATGGCCGCAACATCTTCCCCTTCGCGGCCGCCTTTGCCATCGGCACGATGATCGTCGCGCTTCGGTGCCGGATGCCGCGTTGGGCAAAGGCCGGCGGATCGATCGTGATCGCCGCTGGCTTGCTCACCCTTGCTGCGACCCAGGATTTGTTCGGGATCCGCACCCTCAACACCAAGGTCAGCGGCGCGATAAACGGTGAGGGCGCACCGCTCGATCGGGTCGAGATGGCTGCCACCGCGCATCCCGGTTATGCGATCGACGTCGCAATCCACCCGGTGCAGGCGCGCGACGATAATGGCTTTGCCGATCTGTTGTCGCAGGATGTCGCGACCGACGACGTCCGGTCGACACGAGCCAAAATCGTCATCAGTGGCGCGACTGACTATCGACCTTCGCCCGATGGCGACACCTATAGTCTCAACTGGTCCATTCGCCGCGGGCCAGAGGCCAAATGGTGTGGCCGCACCAGCATCATGACCGCGCAGCGCGCCGTCGCGATCAATGCTGCGCGCGACACGATCGCGCGGGCGATCGAGGCGTCTTTGCCGAACGCCGTGCGATGCGACAAACAACCAGAATCGAGTGGATGATTACAGATATTACGTAGATCAGGGATAGTATCGTGCTTTCCAAAGTTTAATCCCGCCGCGCTAACCTGGCGTCATGGAAAGCAAGCCAAGCGCCCCTGATCTGATGATACGAAGAGCAGCCCGTCTATTGGTTGAAAGACGTGGCGCTGCTCTTGTAGAATTCGCGATCGTACTACCGGTTCTGCTGACGTTGCTGCTCGGGATCATTTCTTTCGGATCATGGCTCGCTCTGGCCCATAGCGTCCAGCAAAGCGCGAATGAGGGCGCGCGGGCGGCGCTGACAGGATTGACGCTGGAGGAGCGCGCCGCGGTGGCCAAGGCAGCAGCCGATACCGCGCTCGCCCGAACATCGAGCATCGATCTCCGCAAAGTGTCGGTTGTGGTGCAGGATGACGGCGCAACATTGGTGGTGCGTATCATCTATGACGCATCGGCCAACCCGTTGTTGTCGCTGTCGATCGTCCCGTTGCCGTCTGGCCCCATCCAGCGTGAGGCAGCGGTCAGGCTGCAGGCTTTATGAGCGAGCGGGCATGAGCGTGAAGGCCATCGGCGCGCTGTATTCGGACCGATCCGGCAATGTGATGATGTTCTTCGCGTTCAGCCTGACGATGCTGATCGGCGTTTCCGGGCTGGCGGTCGATGCGGGTACTTTCTTCCTGCAAAAGCGCAAGCTGCAGGGCATCGCCGACGCCGCCGCGCTCTCGGCGGCCAACAAGATTGAATCGCCCGGTGATGGCGCGAGTGCGGCCATTGGGGCCAATGGCGGTGGTGACGTGACGATCGATACAATCGAAACAGGCACATATGCCGCTGATCCCGCGTTGCCGGCGAACGCTCGGTTCGATCCGGAAGGTACCACGGAAGACGCCGTTCGCGTCAAATTGAGCCGCAGCGTGCCGATGTTCTTCGGTCGGTTTCTAACCGGCAAGCCGACCGCCAACATCACCGCGCAAGCGACGGCCGCGCGCATCGATCTGGCTGCCTTTTCGCTCGGATCGCGGCTCGCTTCGATTGAGGGTGGACTGCCCAATGCGCTGCTTTCGGGTCTTGCCGGCACCGAATTGTCGCTGTCGGTGATGGATTACAATGCGCTGGTATCGGGCCAGGTCGATGTTCTGCGGTTCGCCGAGGCGCTTCGCACCACGGCCAGCCTTGATGTTGCGAGCTTCGGCGAGGTGCTGGCATCCGACGTCACCTTGCCGCAGATTGCGGTGGCGCTGGCCGCGGCGACGACTGATCCGGTTGCGGCGGCAGTGCTTGGCCGCATTGCCACCCGTTTGCCCGCCGATCGGCTGGCGATATCACGTGCCATCGATCTGGGGCCGCTGTCGAGCGAGGTTCGCGCCGATCCAGCGCACGCCATTCAGGTTGACGCTTATGCCATACTGCGGGCCGTGCTCGAGGTTGGCGGCCGCAACCGCTATGTTGAAAGCACGGTGAATCTGGGGCTGCCTGGCATCGCATCGTCAAAGCTGATGCTCGCCATCGGTGATCGCGCCCAGAATTCGCCGTGGCTGGCGGTTGGTGCGGTGGGCGATGTGACGCTGCGGACCGCGCAAACCCGGCTCTATCTCGACTCCACGGTATCGGCGCTGGGGCTGGGGTCGGTGCGGTTGCCGGTGTTCATCGAACTGGCGCAGGCAACCGCGACACTCACCGATGTCAGCTGTGCGAGCGGTCGTGCGCAGTCAACGGTTTCGCTCGCGGTCACGCCTGCCGTCGGCGAAGTCGCGATTGCCGATTTCGATCCGGGCGCCTTTGCCGATTTTCAAACGGCACCTGTGTTGCGCCCCGCCACCATCATCAGGATGCCGCTGGCGACGGTGACGGCGGGTGCTGATATCACGCTCGGAGGGGTGTCGCCGCAGGCAGTGACGTTCTCGGCGGCTGACATATCGAACCGTCGGATCAAGGCCGTGGCGACCAATGACCTTGTTCGCGGCGTAGCCACCTCGCTGATCCAGCGGCTGACAGTGAACGTGGCGGGGCTTGGTGGTCTGGGTCTGCCGATCGGCGGCGGCGCGGCGATCGGTACCGCGCTTGGCAGTGTCGCAACGCCGCTGGATGCGTTGATCGATCAGGTAACCGCGCTGGTCGGGGTGCGCGTCGGACAGGCGGATGTGCGGGTAAATGGCGTTCGTTGCGGGACGCCAAGGCTGGTCGGCTAGTCGAGCAAGGGGAGAGCTTGGGATGGGATCGGACAGGCGTGATTGCAGAAAGATATGGCACCCGCTGCGGTGGCCGGTGGAACTCGATGCAATGCTGCGAGAACAAGGCGTGTGCACCCTGCCGGTGAAGATCGTCGACATCTCGATGACGGGCTGCCGGATTGCGACCGGATATCGAACCCGGGTCGGTGCCTGGGCCAGGCTCAGTATTGACGGTTTTGTGTCCTTCAAGGCGACGATCGTCGCGAGCGACCTGCACCACGCCAAACTCCAGTTCGATCAGCCGCTTTACCCGTCGGTCATGCGGCACATCGTCGCCTTGGGGTTACCCCAGCGCAAAGTCAGCTGATCGCCACTCCGCAAATCTGCTGCACATGCGAACACCCCTTGGGCGAAACCCCAACCCGTGGTACGCGCGCCCTCATGCTCAATATCAACGGCATCACGGTGCGGCTTGGCGGTCGCACGATATTGGAACGTGCAAGCGCCACCTTGCCGGCGAAGAGCCGTGTCGGGCTGATCGGGCGCAATGGCGCGGGCAAGTCGACGCTGATGAAGGTGATGATCGGCGCGCTCGATCCCGATGACGGCGAGATTGAGATGCCGCGCAAGACGCGGATCGGCTATCTCCAGCAGGAAGCGCCGCACGGCACCAAGACGCCGATCGAAACCGTGCTGGAAGCCGATACCGAGCGTGCCGCGCTGTTTGCCGAGGCCGAGCATTGCGTCGATCCGGACCGCGTTGCCGAACTTTATGAACGGCTCGAGGCGATCGACGCCTATACCGCCGAGGCCCGCGCCGCGCGGATTCTGGTCGGGCTCGGTTTCGACGAGGAAATGCAGCAGCGCCCGC
>CAZWAL010000011.1:0-35153 GCA_964631905.1 uncultured Stakelama sp. | reverse complement strand
GGTCGCTCTCCTCCATGTCCTCGATGATCGCGACGGCATCGTCGGTATCGAGTTCGGCAGCGATGCCGGCGACCTGTGCGGGATCGAGCGCATCGATCAGCGCCTCACGCACATAATCGTTCATCTCGGCAAAGACGTCGCCGTCAAGCAGATCGGAGATCGCGCTGGCCAGCGCGGCGCGCTGATCGCCCGGCACCAGCTCGAACAAGTCGGCAATGTCGGCCGGGTGCAGCGGCTCGACGAGCGCGCGTGCACCCTCCGCATCGCCCTGATCGACCGCATCGAGAACGGCCCGGACGAATTCGGGCTTCAGCAGATCGTCCGAATCGAGCTGTTTGCTGTCACTGCCCAGCTCGGTCTGGCCCAGATCGGTCTCGCTCATCTTTGACCTCCCTTGGCGTGCGCAGGCTTGCGCTCTACCCATCTGGACCGGGATTGCCAATGCAATGCGGCATTTGCTGGCAAGGGGATTTGCCAGCGCGCGCCCGCCTCGCTAGGGCCGCGTCATCACCTTCATCTGAACAAAGGATCCCCGATGGCGGACCAATTCGAAACGCTCACCATGACGCTGGAAACCGGCGACGTTGTCATCAGATTGCGCCCTGATCTGGCGCCCGGCCATGTCGAGCGGATCGCGACATTGGCGAATGACGGTTTCTACGACGGCGTCGTATTTCACCGCGTCATCCCCGGCTTCATGGCGCAGGGCGGCGACCCCACCGGCACGGGCACCAGTGGGTCCGACAAGCCCGATCTGAAGGCCGAATTCAGCCGCGAGCCGCATGTGCGTGGCACCTGTTCCATGGCGCGCACCAGCGCGCCGAACAGCGCCAACAGCCAGTTCTTCATCTGCTTCGACAACGCCCAGTTCCTCGACGGCCAATACACCGTCTGGGGCCAGGTGACCGATGGCATGGAGCATATCGATTCGCTGCCCGTCGGCGAACCACCACGCGCGCCGGGCAAGATCGTGTCGATGCGCGCTGCCTGATGAAGGATCGATCAGCTGGTCGGCGCCGCGAGCGCGTCGATCAGCCAGTCGTGGAACAGCTTTACCGGGCGCTGCTGGAGCGCCCGGGGACGGCACACAAACCAATAGCTGTACGGGCTTTCGACCTCGACATCGAACAGGCGGATCAGTCGGGGATCATGCGCATCGTTGAAATGGTTGGCGTGCATGAAGGCAACGCCCAGCCCCTGTGCGACCGCCTCCAGCATCAGCGCGCCTGAATCGAAATGATCGATGGCGCGCGGTTCCAGCCCCGCGAGCCCCGCCGCGTTGCACCAAGTGGCAAAGGTATCGGGTATGTCGCGGTGGACCAGCGCGGTCAGATCCCGCAACTGCGCCGGATCGACGATGGGTTCGGGTCCATCGACCATCGTCCGTGCGCCGATCACATAAATGGTGTTGCGATCGAGTCGGCGCGCATAGAGCGCGGGATCGACGTCACGCTGAAGGACGATCGCGGCATCCAGGCCCTCGCCGAGCCGAGTCGTTCCATGGCCCGCAGTATCGATATCGAGATGGAGATCGGGATACATCGCCCGCAGCGCCGGCAGCTTGGGGAACAGGCGCTGGGTGGCGAACAGCGGCAGCACGCCCAGGCGAAGGCGCACGACGTCGCCGCTGGTCAGCGTTTCGACAGCATCGGTCAGGATATCGAGCGCAGGCGCGATCTGAGCGATCAACCGTTCGCCGTCCGCATTCAACTCCATCGCCTGGTGTCGACGATCGAACAGCGGGCGCCCAATGAAGCGTTCAAGCGCTTGAACACGGCGGCTGAGCGCGGGGGCGGACAGTGCCAGTTCCTGCGCCGCTGCCTTGACGGATCCTAATCGTGCAACCTGAACAAACGCCTCAATCGCGGTCAGTGGCGGCAATCTGCGCACAGCACCCATTCCCCATGCAGAGCATCAGCGAACACTTCGGTGGATTTCATATCATTACGGTTGCGCCAAGCGCCATATCCAATTGCAAGAAACGCAATCGCGGTTATTCTTTTCGCACTTGCACAATTTTCTGCTGCACTGCACATAGAGCAGGCCTTTCAGGCATCCTCTCCTAAAAACTTTCATGGCCGATCCCTTACGGGGTCGGCCTTTTTTTCGTGTTGAGGATCACGATTATGCTTGGCCGGACGTGCCGGGGCTGTTGTGCAGCCGGTACCAAGCGACCACCAGCATGATCAACAAGGCACAACCAGCAACCAGATAGGGTAGCGGTTTGGCGATTTCATACAGTCCGACGCCGATCGACGGGCCAAGCACGAACGCCGCACCGTTTACGGAAGTCACCTTTCCCGCCACCGATCCCTGTCCTTCCGGCCCGACCGCGAGCGAAGCACCGGCGGTAAAGCCGGGCCGAGTGAAGCCGAATCCAAGCGAGGCGAGCGCAAACGACACCGCAATCCCGTAAAGCGATGTCGCCAGCCCCGTCATCACCGATCCGATCGCGGCAGTGACGAGCCCGATCAGCATCAGTCGCCGGGGGTCTAGGTTGAGAATCGGGATAATCCCCCATTGCGCCAGCAAAGCGGCGCCCGCTCCCATGATCAGTACCAGCCCGGTCGGTTGCAGGGCATCGACCGGGGCGAGCGCCAGCCGGTCGATCACCAGAAAGCCGATCGCCTGCCCCGTCATTGCCTGGGCGTGGCCCATCACCAGCCCCGCGATCATCCAGGCGCGGATTCGCGGATCGGTAAAGCGGATTTGCTCGCTGCTGCGCGCCGTTGCGGCGGTGATGCTGGCGCCGCTGCTTTGCCCGGCGATGGACGGATAGGCGTTGACGGCGGCAACATGATCGATTGGCTGGCCGCGATCATCAGGCAGCATCCGGAGCAGCGTCACCACCATCACAAAACCGAAAGCAGAAAAGATAAAGGCTGGCCCGGCGAGACCAATATGGACGGTGCCGATCCAGCCCAGGATCAGATAGGGCGCAATCGCCGGCCCCAGGATCGTCCCCAGGCCAAAGGCAGAGCCGAGCAAGGTCAGCGCTTTGGTACGCTCTTCGCGAGTCGTTCGCCCGGCGATCAGCGCCTGCACGGCCGGCGGCGCAGCCGCGCCGAAGGTGCCATAGATCAGACGCCCGCCGATGAAGAGCAGGAACGCCAGCGTGCCGCTGATCCAGCCGTTGATCCCCGCCATCAGGAACAGCCCGCACAACCCCAGTGACACGGCAAAGCCGACCATGCCGAGCAGGATCATCGCCCGGCGCCCATGCCGGTCCGATCGCTTGGCCCAATAGGGTGCTGCAATCACCCAGAGCAGCGCCGAAACCGAAAAGGCAGCGGCAACCCCGCTATCGGCGACCTTCAGCGAACGGCCAAGCGCGGGCAGGATCGATTGCAGCGCGGTGTTCCCGGCAGCGATCGTCAGCATCACCAGAAACATCAACCCGAAATCGCGATCGGTGATCTTGGGGATCGTCACGATGGATCAGCCGGGGCACTAGCCGGGCGGTGCCAGTCGTAATCGCGCGTTACCTCGGCGACGACCAGCTCATAGCGATCATACCAGCGCGCTCGCCCCATATCTCTAACGGCTTTGTGATCGGGGTTGTCGCGCCACGCCTTGGCGCTGGCATCATCAGCCCAATAGCTGACGGTGATGCCGAGCCCGTCGCCACCGCGCACGCTTTCCATGCCGCGATAGCCGGGCTGTTGTGCGGCAAGCTTGTCCATCGCATCGGCTGCCGCTGCGTATCCGCCGTGATCGTCATCGGTGCGCACCGACAGAAAAATCACGGCAATCTGACCAACGCGCTTATGCATGCGCCCCGATTAGGCAGTTCGGAGCGCGGCGCAAGCTTTGGCGCGACGCCGCGGCAGATTCAGCCGAACAAGGTGCCCAGTTCAGGCCAGACGCGCACCAATGTCGCCGCATCGAAATAGTCGCGCCACAATGTGATCTGGCCGTCATGCACTTCCCACACCCCTGTCACCGGCAGCTCGACCCACCCCTTTTCGAGCCGGTGGCGATCGAGTCGTTCGGTGAATACCACCGGACCGTCGCTGACCACGCGTAGAAGGACGAATTCATTATCCAATGTCGGTGCGAAAAATGGTTCGAGTACGGCGCGAACGCCTTCCGGCCCAATTACCTTTGCCATCGGCATATTATGATATTCGCAATGGGCCGCGATCAGCGGGAGTCCACCGTCATAATCCTTGATCGCCATGGCAGAGAGGAAGGCACGAACGATATCAATCGGCGACGGAGACATGTTGGCCATCGGAGAATATCCTATACTGTAGCGTTTGCTACAGTAGCCGGATCACGTGGCAGGTCAAACGAGTCTTCATGATCCAACAGCTTATCAGCCGCGTCGATCAGGGCCAAAGTTCAGTCCCTTGGTCACATGATAATCGAGCACCGTCATCGCAAAAAAGGCAACGGCCTGCTTGATCCGCATCCACCAGCCGGTCCGCTCGCGATAGAGGCTGGCCGTGATGCGTTCCGAATCGGCGACCTCGCCGTCGAGATAACGCCGCACATGCGCGGCAAAACCGGCATCCTCGATCCGCAGCATCATCTCCAGATTGATGAACAGGCTGCGGACATCATAATTGGACGAGCCAATGTAAACCACATCATCGATCAGGAAGAGCTTCGTGTGGAGCTTGGTCGGCTGATATTCGTAGATTTCGACGCGTTTGCGCAGCAGCCCTGCATAAGTGAAGCGCGACGCCCAGATTGCCGCCCCGTGATCATTCTTCGACGCCAGCACGATTCGCACCTGCCCGCGCATGCCCGCGGCATAGAGCCGCCGCAGCATCGCCGGGCTCGGCGCGAAATAGGCAGTGATCAGATCGAGCCGGCGCGCCTGTTCGATATCGCGCTTGATCGCGCGCGCCCAGGGCGACAAGCGCCGCGTCGGCCCGCCGAATACCCAGCGGACCGAGCCATCGGGTTCGCTCCAGCCCTGCAACGCGCGGCGCAGGGCGCGAAGCGGCGGGCGCGGTCGACGCGCCCACCGCGCGAGTGCATCGAAATAGCCGGTAATGCGCTGGGCGGCGGGGCCTTGAATCTCCAGCCCCAGGTCGCGCCAGGCCTGCTCCGCCGGCGTACCGAAATAGGCGTCCTCGACATTGAAGCCACCAATGATCGCACGGGCATCGGCATCCTCGCCGTCCGCCAGCGCGAGCTTCTGGTGATTGCGCAGCAGATAGCGTCGCCCCCAGCGCGGGACGAAGCGGCATACATCGACGCCCGCATCGCGCATCGGGCCAAAAAAATCATTCTGGTTCGCTGCTTCGCTGCCCAGCCCGTCGACGATCAGCGACACCGCGACGCCGCGCTGTGCCGCCCGGATGAGCGCGTCGCGCACTCTCGCGCCTGCGCTGTCGTCGACATAGATGTAATAAATGACCCGCAGCGTCTGCCGCGCCGAATCGATCAGCCCGATCAGTGTTTCCAGCCGCTGCGGACCGGTTTCGAGCATCGTAAACCGGTTGCCGTCGACGACATGGCTTTCCGCCACAGGCATCTTCATCGGGGCAGGGGGCGGGGCAACATCCGTCATGGCGATGGTCATGCGGACACAACTCGGGATCAGCAAGGCGGTTTCATCGCGAGCCGCACGACGGCCGAATGCGCGGTTTTCTTGACTCACGAGTGGTTGTCGCTTAGGCGCGCGGTTTCCGTTACATTGAAGGATGCGTTTCTATGGCGCGCGTTACCGTCGAGGATTGCGTCGACAAGATCCCCAACCGTTTCGATCTCGTGCTGTTCGCCGCCCAACGCGCGCGCCAGATTTCGGGCGGTGCCGAACTGACGATCGACCGTGATCGCGACAAGAACCCCGTCGTCGCGCTGCGCGAAATCGCCGAGGAAACCGTGAAGCCCAAGCATCTGCAGGAGGCCGTGGTGCAGAGCCTGCAGCGCGTGCAGATCGACGATGAAGATGCGCCCGATGAAATCGGCTCGCTCGCCGCATCGGCAGAGGCACTGCGCCTCACCGCTGCCGCGCCCCCGCGCAACCAGAATTTGGGCGGCGATTACGAAGGGTAATCGCCACGATTGACCAACGCATACGGCACTCTACCATGATCGTCTGAATCGTTCGGGTGGAGTGCTTCATGCTGGTTCGAATCGTCTTCGGCATCGTCATGGCTGCGCTGGCCGCCACCGCGTCGAGCGCCGCCGAACCCGCCCTTGTGATTGATTCGAGCGCGGCCAGGGCAACACTGGATGCGCTCGACAATTCGGCATTGACGCTCGATCAGGCCCGGACTGTGGCGCGCTTGCCCGGCAACAAAGGGCTGATCCGCAAGGCGATCAACTATGGCCGAGAAGCTGACGAGGCGAGTTTTGCGACCGCCCTCGTCGCCGCCGCGCATCGCGACGATGCCGCCCCCGATCCGAGCAGGTTCCAGTTCGTCGTGGTGCGCGAGCACGCCCCGACACTGCGCAAGGTGATGGCGGCGCTTGAGGATCCATCGACCGGGTTGATCGATAGCGCCAAACGCCGAATCGCGATGTTCACGCCCGCCACCGTCATGGGGAATATTACTGGCTATCTGGTGGTGGGCGGGACGTCCGGCGGCTTCGCTTTTGGCGACCCGAGCTTTTACCTCAATCTCGATTATTTCCCCGATGCCGTGCTTGCCGCCACCGTGCTTCAGCATGAAATGTACCACGCGGTTCAGGGTGCCGCGCGCCCGGCACCAGCCATCACCGAGGCGCGCAACCAGTGCCTCAAACGCATTGGCATGCCCACCCATATGGACGATCTTTTCGATTCGCTGTGGGTGGAGGGTACCGCCAGTGCCGTGGGTGATGTGCTTGCGCTGCCCAAGGATGTAGCTGGCATCGTCGGCGAGGAGCGCAAGAAGGTTCAGCGCAGCGTTAACCGGGTCAGCCGTGCCGTGACGCTGATGGAGCTTTCTACCCACGGCGTCGCGACCCAGGCGGTGGATTTCGATGGCATCTATGAACTCGGCTTTTATGGCGACGAGATTCTTTATGCGCTCGGCTATGTCATGGCCAAGGCGATCGAACAGGAGCAGGGCCCTGTCGCCATTGCCGATCTTTCGCGCATATCGTCAGGCGCGGCGTTCATCGATCGCTATCGCCAGCTCGCGGCTTATGGGAAGGGCCCCGGCGCCCCGGCGCTCGGACCGAAGACACTGGATTGGGCCAAGCGCATGGCGGCATGCGCGACCTAATCAGCCGCTTCCCGCCCCTTGAACCCCTGAGCGATCACATACCATTCGGATGAATCCTTGCGGCTCGCCGGGGGTTTGGCGTGCTTTACGGCGGTGAAATTGCGCTTGAGCTCGCTCACCAGCTCACTGTCAGCGCCGCCCGCCAGTACCTTGGCGACGAACGCACCGCCGGGGCTCAGCACGTCATAGGCAAAGGCAGCGGCGGTCTCGACAAGCCCCATCGTTCTAAGGTGATCGGTCTGGGGGTGCCCGACGGTGTTGGCGGCCATGTCCGACAGGACCAGATCGGGCGCGCCGCCCAGTTCCTCCATCAGCTTTTCTGGCGCGCGATCGTCGGTGAAGTCCATCTGCAGGATGACGACGCCGTCGATCGGATCGACGGGCAGCAAATCGATGCCGACGATCGCGGCACCCGGCGTCATCTTGCGGACCACCTGGCTCCAGCCGCCGGGCGCAATGCCCAGATCGATCACGCGTTTCACCCCCTTCAGCAGCGAAAACCGCTCGTCGAGTTCGATCAGCTTGTAGGCCGCGCGGCTGCGATATCCTTCGGCCTTGGCCTTGCGGACATAGGGATCGTTGAGCTGGCGTTCGAGCCATCGGTTCGATTGCGGGGTTCGCCCGCGCGACGTGCGCACGCGCACCCGACCGCCTGAACCACCTCTACTCATTTTTCATGCCCATTCATCAATCGGCGCAAGATGCCCTCGCGAATGCCGCGATCGGCAACGCCGAGCCGTTCAGCCGGCCAGATATCCATGATCGCTTCCAGAATCGCGCAGCCCGCCACCACCAGATCGGCGCGTTCGGTGCCGATACAGGGGAGCAGCGCACGATCCTCGATCGATTTCGCGGCCAGATCAGCACTTATCTGGCGCATTGCGGGTGCAGGCACGATCAGCCCGTCGACAGCGGTGCGATCATAGCGTTCCAGCCCGAGATGCACACTCGCGAGCGTGGTGACGGTACCGCTCGTCCCCAGCAACCGCGGTCGTTCGACCCCGCGCGGCAGCCGGGTGGCGAAACCGGCAAAGCTCTCTGCGACGATGCCACGCATCCGCGCATAGGCAGCCGCGCGTCCGCCCGGCCCTTCGCCGCCGCCAGCGCTTTCGGTCAGCGACACGACCCCCCAGGGCGCACTATGCCAGTCGAGGATCGTCGGCACGGTGGTGCGGGTATCGATCAGCACGAGTTCGGTCGATCCTCCGCCAATATCGAACACCAGCGCCGGATCATCGCCAGGCTCGAGCAGGACATGGCAGCCAAGCACGGCCAGCCGCGCTTCTTCCTCCGCCGTGATGACATCGAGGGCGATCCCGGTTTCGCGGTACGCACGCTCGATGAATTCGGCACCATTGCTGGCGCGACGACAGGCTTCAGTGGCGACCGACCGGGCAAGCGTCACATTGCGGCGCCGCAATTTGTCCGCACAGATCGACAGCGCAGCGATCGTACGATCGATTGCGGCATCGCTTAGCCGTCCGGTCGCGGCAAGCCCCTCTCCCAGGCGAACGATCCGTGAAAAGGCGTCGATGACCGTAAAGCCATGCGATGCCGGACGGGCAATCAACAGGCGGCAGTTATTGGTGCCAAGATCGAGCGCGGCGTAATGGCGCGCTTCAGACCAGCGTGGACGCGCTGTTTTCGAAGGGGCCGGACGGGCGGGGCCTGCGCCCTGCCGGTACGGCGCTCGGGCGGATTGATCCCCCACGGCCGTTCATCACCATCATGTTCTGCGGATCGGGGCCTGTTGCCCCGCCGAACTTGGGGTTAAGTCTAGCCCAGCCGCGGTGCGGCGGCAAGCGAGGCGGCACGTTGACAGCCGATCACACCCCGCCTATCTCGCGGCCCGGCACTGCCCCGTCGTCTAAAGGTAAGACCACGGACTCTGACTCCGTTAATTGAGGTTCGAATCCTCACGGGGCATCCAGCCATACGCTATGCACGTTATACGCGCCCCGCGCTGATCCATGCGTTGATAGTGCCGTTGGGCCGAAGGCAGAGTACACGGCTGCACAACGCCGCGCCGTGCTACTGATCTTTGGTCGTTCGGATGTCTGCTCTCCCGACTATAGCTGGAACACATAGATGCGGTCGAACGTCGTCGTTCGACAGGCGAAGGAACCCGGATGCGCCAATTTCCGATCGACCGACTAATCCTTGGGCCCGATGACGTCGATCTGTCGCGCTCGCCTTTGGCGGGGCAGCTCGGCGGGCAAACCTTTGTGCTGGGGGCGTTCAACCCGGCGCTTACGCGGTTGCCCAATGGCAACCTCGTCCTGTTCGTTCGAATCGCAGAAGCGCTCCGCGAACCGGTCCGCGACGGTAATGTCCACGCGATTCGCTGGGATGACGGGCGCTATGTGCTCGATGGGTGGCCGCTGGCCCAGTGCGACACGTCAGATCCGCGCAAGTTCATCGTGCGTGGCGGCAGTTGGCCGACGATGGCGCTGACGTCGCTGTCCTGGATTCTGCCGGTTGAGCTGACCGCCGATGGCCTTGATATCGTGACCGTCCATTACGACAAGGCGATTGCCCCACAGGCGAGCTTCCAATGCTATGGCATAGAGGATGCGCGCACATCCCGGGTCAATGGACGCTGGTTGATGACAACATGTTCGGTGAGCCCCGAACGCCATTCGACCACACTCTATACATCCGACGACGGGCTGAATTTCCACTTTGCCGATATCGTGCTCGATCATCAGAACAAGGATATGCTGATCTTCGAAGGGCTGATCGACGGGCACTATTGGGCGCAGACCCGCCCGCTGGGTGACCTGTATTTCGCCTATCCCCCCGGCAGCGAATGGCGCAGCGGACCGTCGATCAATCTGGCGACATCGCCCGATGCGCTTCACTGGAAGCCGCACCGTAAGCCCGGGATCCGGCCCCATGCATCGACCGTCGCCAGCGCGCGTATCGGTGGGGGTGCGCCGCCGATCCTGACCGACGGTGGCTGGTTGACGCTGTGGCACGGCGTCGAGCCGAACGATGGTGTCGGCATCTATCGCACTTATTGGTCGATCCTCGATCGCGACGACCCGTCAATCGCGCTGCGTTCGGGCGAGGCGCCGCTGCTGGAGGCTGCACCGGAACTGACGAAGCCGCTTGAAGACAAGATGTATCTGCGAAACGTGGTGTTCACGACGGGGATCGTCGACGCAGGCAGCCATTATATCGTTGCGTCTGGGGAAGCTGATCTGGCGTGCCGGATCACGCATATTCCCAAATCGGCCATCCACGATAAATAATTTGACCAAGCCTATATGGGTTAGCGCGGTGCCGGTGCAGGTGCCTGAAGCGTCATCAACGCCGCCACCAGTGCCTTGTCATCCTCTGGATCGATCGACGCGTGATAGGCGGTCCGCATCTTGTCGATCTCCTTTTGCCAGGTCGCTGCATCGAGAGCTGGCTGCGACAGAATCATTTCGGGCGAATGGCAGGCCGAGCAGTTGATGGTCACGATTTCGGCAGCAGGCGGCAGCGTTATCCGGTCCGCCGGTAGCGTGATCGCGGCAGAGCGGAGCGCAAAGTCCTTTGGCAGCGTGTCGGTTTTGGGCGCGGAAGGCGCGCTGCAAGCGGCAAGCAGCATCGCGAGGCCAATAGTGATCGACATTCGCATCACGTCGCGTCCACCACGATGTGCCGGATTGCGTTCAGCATATAGCCCGATGGATTCCAGATCGCATCGGGTGGCTGCGTTTCCCCTTGGCCATTGGTTGCGCGCACGATGATCGTGTGCTGTCCACGCGGCATGCCCGGCAGGGTAAGGTCCCAGCCGCGAAAACTATACCGGCCGTGATCGCGGCCAAGGCGCGCCGCCTGCCAGTGCTGACCATTGTCGAGCGACAGCTCGACTTTCGCGACCCCGCTGTCCCCACCCAGCGCGATGCCGCGCAGTGCGATCGGCCGGAATGCAGGCGCGGGGCCGCTGGCGCGATTGGTGATGAAGGCACGCGGGATCATCCGGCTGATCGGCGCTTTGGCGAAATCATGCGCGCCGGGCGCCACATTGGCGCGCGGAGCGGTCGGGATCTGGTATGCCTTGGCCATCCAGTAGCCGGTATCGGGGGCGGCAAGCACCTCGATCCGGTCGAGCGCCTTCACCCAATAAGTGGAGAACCAGCCCGGCACGACGACGCGCAGCGGAAAACCATTGAGCAGCGGCAGTTGCTGGCCGTTCATTGCAAAGGCGATCATCACATCGTCACCAAGCGCATGGTCGATATCGAGCGACTTGGCATACCAGGGTGCCTCCCCCGGCGGCCGATCGAGCCCCGACAGGCGCACCGCCACCGCGCCCGGCTTCACCCCGGCCCGCGCGAGCACATCTTTCAGCCGCACGCCAGTCCACACTGCATTGCCCATGGCGCCATCGGCCCATTGCGCACCGGGCACACGAGGTGAGAAGGCGCTGCGCGAATTGCCCGAACACTGGTTGACGGCAGTCACCTCGACACGCGGCATTTTCAGGATATCGGCGAGCGACAGCGCAACCGGCGTCCTTACCCGCCCGCCGACACGCAGGCGAAAGGTCGCCACATCGACGCTGAGCGGAATATCATCATAATGCCAGCGCACGAAAAACCGGTCATTTGGGGTGATGATCCCCTGATCGAACACCTCGAACGGCGTTTCGAGCAGCGGTGCGCGCTGGCGACGGATCAGCATGCCGCGTTTTTCGGGAAAGTCGGACAGTCGCGTCGCCCCTGCCGTTGCGGGCATCATCCAGCCCGGCATTGTCAGCCCCGCCCCGCCAATGGCCAGCGCCGCGAGCGCATCGCGGCGGTCGATCTCAGCCATTGGTCGCCGTGGCGAGCGGGGCGAACCGGGCGACCTGCTGGCCGACCAGCGTGAGCTGTTCAATGACGGCAGGTTCATTTGCCCCGCCGGCATCGTCAAACTTCGTAATCTGCGTGTTGATCGCTGCAGCAAAGGGCGTCGGCCAGCCACGCAACGCATGAACGATCGATCGCAGCGCCGCGATCGTGCTTCCGGTTGCCTGCCAGCCATAGGCGGTGGCGATCAGCCCGACCGGCATATCGGCAAGATACGGACGATCGTCCCCCGATGTTTCCTCGAGCAGATCAAGCGCATTCTTCACCACACCCGAAATGCTGCCATGATAGCCGGGGCTTGCGATGATCAGCGCGGATGCCTGGCGCACGGTTTCAACGAACTCGCGCTCGTCGTCGGTGCGGCTGGTCGCCTTGGGATCATATAGCGGCAGCTGCGCCATATCGGACCCGCCGAACATCCGCGTCCGAAACCCCTCGCGCGCGGCGCTGTCCAGCGCGATCCGCAACGCGCGTTCGGTCGAGGAAACGCCTCCGATTGTACCGCCAATCCCGACGACAAGCGGCAGATCGGCGGGGGCAACATCGGCCATCAAACGGGGTCCTTCTAACGCAGCAGGGCGTGATCGATCTTGGGCAGCACGTGCCGCGCAAATAAATCCGCCTCGGCGGCATGGGGATAGCCCGATAGAATGAACGCCTCAATGCCCATCGACCGGTAATCGTTCAGCTTGGCGAGCACCTGATCCGGATCGCCGACGATCGCCGCACCACAGCCCGAACGTGCACGACCGATGCCGGTCCATAAATTGGCTTCGGCATAGCCATCGTCCCCGGCATTATCGCGCAGCGCCGCTTGCGCCGCGACGCCGGCGGACTGCGAATCGAGCGATTTCGCCCGGATTGCGGCACCTTGCGCGGCATCGAGCTTCGACAACAACCGATCGGCAGCGGTGCGCGCTTCGGCTTCGGTATCGCGGACGACGACATGCGCGCGATAACCGAACCGCAGCGTTCGCCCCTCGGCCGCCGCTCGGGTGCGCATATCGGCGATGATGTCGGCAACGGTTTCGCGCTTGTCGGGCCACATCAGGAAGACGTCGCAGCCCTTGGCCGCGGCATCGCGCGCTGCCGGACTCAGGCCGCCGAAATAAAGCTGTGGCGCCTTGCCTGACAGCGTGCCGATCCGCGGCGGATCGAGCTTCAGCTGCCAGAACTCCCCCTGATGATCGAGCGGCTCGCCATTCAGCAGCGTCTTCAGGATATGCATCGCCTCGACGGTGCGGGCATAGCGCGGTTCGGACGCCATCGTTTCGCCGGGCATGTCCGACGAAATGATATTCACCTTCAGCCGACCGCCCAGCATCCGATCAATCGTGGCGATCTGGCGCGCGAGTTGTGGCGGCCAGGTCTCACCAATCCGTACCGCCATGAGCAGCGCCAGCCGCTTGAGCATTGGTGCGATCGCGGCGGCAAAAGCCGTGGTGTCGATCCCCAGCGCATAGCCCGATGGCAGCAGGATGTTATCAAACCCGCCGGTTTCAGCCTGCATCACGATATCGCGGCAATGCTCCCAACTGGAGGCAAGCATCGGATCCGGCACGCCCAGAAATTCATAGTCATCGTCGCACAGGGCGGAAAACCAGCTGATCTCGCACGGACCCAAGGATACTGTGCTCATGGCAGCTTTTCCCCCCGCGCGGCGACCAGCACGTCATACCAACGCTGCCGCGTCCAATGGCATTTGAACGCATCGGCAATTTCGCCGATCCGCTCGACATTCTGCGTCCCGACGATGGGGATGGCGCGTGCCGGGTGCGCCATGACCCAGCCATAGGCGGCCGCCGCGCGCGATACACCCGCTTCCGTCGCCACGACATCGAGCGCCGCTGCAACCGCGACCGCCTGCGGGTCTTGCGGATCGCCGATCCGGCCGCCACCGAGTGGCGACCAGGCGAGCACCGCCAGATCGGTTTCCATCGCGAGATCGAGCAGCCCGCCTTCGACGGGCCCGATCGCGAGCGGTGACAGTTCGGGCTGGGTCGATGCCAGGGGGACCGACAGGAAGGCTGCCAGCGCACGGTGCTGCGCCAGCGTGTAATTCGACACCCCAATCGCGCGAACCTTGCCCGATGTCACCATATCCTCAAGCGTGCGCGCCACCTCCTGCGGGTGGGCGAGCACGTCGGGGCGATGGATCTGGTACAGCTCGACATGATCGATCCGCATCCGGCGCAGCGATGCGTCGAGCGCGTCCATCAGATAGACCCGTGACGAATCATAAGGCACCGGCGGGGTGATGCCGCCCTTGGTTGCCAGCACCATCCGGTCGCGCAAACCCGGCGTTTCGGCAAAAATGTCGCCAAGCAGCGCCTCGGCATCGCCGAAGCCACCGTCGCCGTCAAAACCGTAAATATCAGCGGTGTCGAACAGCGTAACCCCGGCCTCAAACGCCGCATCGATCAGCTGGCGGCCCTGTGTGACACCGGCGTGACTAAATCGCCACATTCCCCAAGCAATTGGGCTGACCATGATTCCACTCTTGCCGAGCGGCCGCGATTCGGGTGTAAGCTGCATTTCAGACATCGTTGTCATACATAGAGGTGAGACGGTTGGGAGAGCAAGTGCGATATGGTCTGGTCGGCACCGGGATGATGGGTGTCGAACATATCAACAATCTCGCCATCACCCCTGGCGCGGTTGTGACGGCGCTTGCCGATCCAGTGCCCGGTTCGCTGGGTTGGGCCAAATCGGCGCTGGGTGACCGCGCAGACGGTGTGCAGGCGTTCGATGACGTCGCGTCGCTCGCGGCCAGCGGGCTGTGCGATGCGGTGATCGTTGCCAGTCCCAATTATACCCACCGCGAAGTGCTCACCCCGTTGTTCGACGCAGGGCTCCACATTTTGTGCGAAAAGCCGATCGCAACGACGATCGAGGATGCCCGTTGGATTGCTGACCGCGCTGCCGAGTCGGACAGTGTGTTCTGGACGGCGATGGAATATCGCTACATGCCGCCCGCTGCCGATTTCATCGCCGATATCCATGGCGGCAAAATCGGCAAACTCCAGATGCTGTCGATTCGCGAGCATCGCTTCCCGTTCCTGCCCAAGGTCGGCGACTGGAACCGCTTCTCGCGCAATACTGGCGGCACGATGGTGGAGAAATGCTGCCATTTCTTCGATCTGATGCGGCTGATCACTCAGGCCGAACCGGTGCGCGTTTATTGCTCGGGCGCGATGGATGTGAACCATCTCGACGAAGCCTATGACGGCAAGCGTCCCGACATTATCGATAACAGCTACACGACAATTGATTTCGACAATGGCGTGCGCGCAATGCTCGATCTGTCGATGTTCGCCGATGGCGCGGAGAATCAGGAAGAAATTACCGCCGTCGGCGACAAGGCCCGGCTCGACGTACTGATCCCAGAAGGCGCGATCGTCTATTCGCCGCGAGTCGGCTTTCGCAACCCGAAACAGGTCGAACGGCGCGTGGTCGATGTTGATCCGGCTGCACTCGCCGCAGGCAGCCACCACGGATCGACCTTTTACGAGCATCAACGCTTCAACGCGGCGGTGCGCGGTGTCGGCCGGGTCGAGGTTACCGCGCATGACGGACTGATGGCGGTCGCGATCGGTGCCGCTGCCGAGCTTAGCGCGCGAGAGAAGCGAGTCGTGACGATGGCGGAATTGGGGTTCTGACGCGTGGAGATCTCGCCGGGCAAGTTTTTCTTCAACCCGGCCAAGAACGCGGCGTTTGCCGCCAAGATAGAATAACCTATCAAATTAGTAGGATTTAGGGAGGGATGACCATGAAAAGATCAATTCTGATGGCAGGCGCTGCATCGCTGGCGCTGTTGATGACGACCCCGGCCTTTCGCCCAGACGGCTGATCAGGCACCTGCTGCCGATACGGCCGAAAATGCCGGCGAAATCATCGTCACCGCTCAAAAGCGCAGCGAGCGGCTGCAGGACGTGCCACTGGCCGTCACCGTTGTCAGCGGCGATACGCTCGCTGCGACCGGCAAGGTGAGCCTGGAAGGCGCACAATATCTGGTGCCAACGCTCAATTTCCTGAAATCGGGCACCACGCTCAACCAGTCGCTGTTCCTGCGCGGCGTTGGCACCGCGACCTTCTCGATCGCGGGTGAGCCATCGGTATCGACGGTGCTCGACGGCGTCGTGTTCAGCCGCGCGGGCGAAGCGTTCAGCGATCTGCTCGACATCGAGCGGATTGAAGTGCTTCGCGGCCCCCAGGGCACGCTGTTCGGCAAGAATGCCAGCGCAGGCGTCATCAACATTGTTTCGAAGCGCCCGACACGTGAATTCAGCGGTTACGGCGAACTCGGCTTTTTCACCGACAGCGAATATCGCGCGCGTGGTGCGATCAACGTCCCGCTGGCCGAAAATGTCTGGTCGCGGCTCAGCGGCTATTACAGCAATTATGATGGCAACATCCGCAATGTGACGACGAACTCGCTCGTCAATGGCTGGGAACATTATGGCGGGCGCCTGCAGATCGAGGCCGAACCGACATCGGACCTGAGCCTGATGTTCATCGCCGATTATCACCGCAACGTGGATGATTGCTGCGCCGAAGTCATCGGTACGCCGCCGATCGTCGGCGCAACCGGCCTGCCGACCACGAATGCCTCAACCGCTGCACTGCCCACGCCGCGTGGTGATGAAACGCGGCAGGTTGCGCAGAACCTGATCACCGCCACCCGCGAAACCGGCTACGGCTTTTCGCTGCAGGCGGATTACACCGTCGCTGAGCATACGGTGACGTCGATCACGTCGTATCGCAACTGGCGCAACACCGAAATCCGCGACGGGGATTGGTTGCCCACCGCCTATATCGGCTTCAATCAGCTGCATGATTTCGGGCCGCAAACGGGCCATACTGTCACCCAGGAAATCCGGCTGACGTCGCCGGGCAAGCAGTTCTTCGATTATGTGATCGGCGGCTTCTATTCGAATGCGGTTTCGGAGCGCACGTTCACGCGTGATGTGGTGCGCTGCAACGCCGCGGTGGGTGCGATCATTCCCGCCGGCAGCCTGACGCCGTGCTCCAGTCCGTTGGCCGCACCGTCGACCTTCCCGAGCGGTACTGCCAATTTCGGATCGACGTTTGATAACATCGCGCTGTTCGGTCAGGGCACGCTGAATGTCGCGAGTTGGGTGCGCCTGATCGGTGGCGTGCGGTTCACCTCTGATCATCTCGATGTGTTCCACTCGCGCGTCAGCCGCAATCTGGATGTCGTGGGCGGCGTTCCGGTGGGCACGGCCGGGATCAACCCCAATTTCGATCAGGGCGTGGCGAACTCACCCGGTGTCAACGGTGTCGTCACCGCAAGCAATGGCGTACCGTTCACCGCCCGCACCAGCGCGACCAATTTTTCGGGCAAGGCGGGCATCCAGGCCGATCTGACCGAGAACAACATCGCCTATTTCACCTATTCGCGCGGGTATAAGGGGCCAGCGTTCAACGTTTTCTTCAACCTGTCAAAAAACGGTACCAACGTCATCGCGCCGGAAACATCGAACGCCTATGAAATCGGACTGAAGAACACGTTCCTCGACGGGCGGTTGATCCTGAATATTGCTGGCTATTATGCCGTCTATGACAATTTCCAGGCCAACAACCCCGACCTGGTGGCAGGCGTGGTCGTCACCCGCTTTACCAATGCGGGCAAGGTGTCGACCCGTGGCGTCGAGCTCGATGCCAGCTTCCGACCGATCCCCGATCTGAACTTCAGCGGCGGCGTGGCGTATACCGATGCCAAGGTCGATGCCTTCCGCGCACCGCTCGGCGCAGCGGTGATCCCGCCCGGCACGCCACTTGGTTTTGCACCGAAGTGGAAGGGCAATCTGAGCGTCGATTACCGGATCCGCACGGGCGGTGCGGCGGATGTTTATCTCGGCGCACAGGGATCGTTCCAAAGCTCGCAATTGTCACTGTTTTCGGCCGACGCCGTCCAGCGTCGCCTTGGAACCATCGACGCCTATGGCCTCGTCAACCTGACCGCTGCGGTTGCCACCAATGACGACAAATATCGGCTGACGTTCCAGGTGCGCAATCTGTTCGACCAGAGCTTTGCCGCCGCGATTGCGAACGGCGGCCCCGGTGGCGCTTATCGCTACCAGATCCCGCGTGATGCCGATCGCTATTACGGTGTTACCGGTCGGGTGAATTTCTGACCTGATCCTACAGCCCTTCGGCGGACGGAAGGCCCGGTCGGCGTAAGCTGGTCGGGCCTTTTTTCGTTATCCGGGGTTTATCGTTATCGATATGCCCGACACGCTGGTGATGAAATCCGCCCCGAAGGCAGTTGCCGGGCTGTGTGCGCCCGGGATCGGTCGATGGCGCAACGTGGCAGTGATGGCGGCCATGACGATGTCGACCGTGCAGGCAAAGCCTTCTCCGGCATCGAGCCTGGCCGAGACGGTGCGCTTGCCCTTGCGGGCGGTTATCCAAACGCGCGACGCATAGGTAGACCGTGCGGCCCCGGCATGGCCGCCTGCATTGGCCATGGCCCGACGGATCGGGCCGAATTTGAGCATCGTCGGCAAAAATGGGGCGATCACCGATAAGATCTTCGCCTGCCCCATCGGCATCGGCACGCCCGTAGTGACGTTTCGCACCCCCGGAATCCGGCGGATGGCGGCAAGATCGGCGAGGGGGGCACTGGCCATGCTGATTGGGGCGCCGGCGGGATCGCGCTCAGTCCAGCGTTTACGTGCCAGCCTCGCCTTGACTAGCCTACCGCGGCGGACTTCATAGCCGCCCGCCGCGATGACCGAGACGGTGCTTTCGGCAACCGCCGGGGAGCCAAAGCCCGAATCGGCGGCAACCGCGATGCGCATCGAGTCTGCACCGCCAAGCAATCTTGCCACCTGCATCGCCAGCCCGTCGCTGGCGGCAATCCCGAAGCCAGCGCCGCCGATCAGCGCGACCCCGGCGGCTTTCGCGTCGGCATCGCGATCGAACAACGCCTCCAGCGCCAGCAGCTCGCCGTTGAGATCGAGATAATCGACTCCGCTCGCCAGCGCCGCTGCGATGATGGGCGGGGCGGTAATACCAGAGGGCCCGGCGGCGTTCAGCACCAGTTTGTGCCCCGCAAGTGCTGCGCAGAGCGCCGCTTGATCCGCCAGATCGATAGCCGACCAACCTAGACCGGCCTGTTCGGCGAGCGCCGCCAGTTTCACCGGATCACGCCCGATCAGGTGCGGCCGGTGACCGAGCGCAAGGGCACGTTCGAGGATCATCCTACCGGTGACACCGGTTGGGCCGACCAGCGCCCACGGTGCAAGTGACGTGTGAGCATTTGCTAACTGCAATGACATGATTTCACTTCTCCAATCCGCGAAAAACAAGGGTCCAAAGCTGTTCGGCGAAGTCCGTCGCTGGTCGGGGGATTTCATCGAAATGCGCGAGCCGGGCGACTTGCCCCAGCGCGCCGAGCAGGATGATCGCGGCGAGCCGGGGGTCGACATCGCGCCCGATCCGCCCTGCCGCCTGGTCCGCTTCGATCAATTGCCGCATCCGCGCAGGCAATGGCAGCGCACGCTGCGCCTCGGGCAGGCCGGGCCAGTAACGGCGCAGATTTTCGAGTACATAATGGACTGCTTCGGGCGCTGCCTCGATCAGCAAAACACTCGCCATCAGCCTCGCCTTAAGCGACTGCGCCGCGTCCGGCAGCAGCAGCGTGGCGAGCGCTGCGTAACAGCGATCGAACAGCGCCTGTGCCAGCGCTTCCTTGCTCGCAAAATGGCGGAACAGCGCTGGGTTGGTGAAGCCTGCACCGGCGGCGATGTCTCGAATGTTGACGCCGTCGACCCCGTGCGTGGCGAACAGCCGCAGCGCGGTGGCCACAATGGCGCGCTTTGCGGGCGGATCAAGGTCGCTCGATAGGGAAAAGGTCGTCGTCATGTGGATATGTTAGCAAACGCTAACACATCGGTCAATCCCTCCATTGGTGGGCGCTTCAGCCTATCAATGCGCCATTGCCAGCCCATCACCGCGCTCGCTTTCGTCCACCGCGATGATCTTGGGGATCAGCAGGTGGATGAACAGCAAGGCGAGCAGATAGCTGCCCGAACAGATCGCCAGCAGCGGCCCATAGCCCCAGCCGCGGGAGAGCGAGAAAGCGGCGAGTTGGATCAGCCCGATCGACCACATATTCCCGCAGAACGCCGCCATCCCGATCACGGAGCCGACCGCGCGAGCCGGGAACACATCGGTCGCCAGCCCGAACAAATTGGTTGAAAACCCCTGATGGGCGAACAGGCCGAGGCCGAGCAACAGCGCCGCACTCCACGGGCTGGAGACGACCAGCACCAACGTGACAGGCAGGATCAGCACGGCATAGATCAGCAGCGTCGTCTTGCGCGCGCGGTCGACGCTCCATCCCTTGGCCATCAGCCAGGTCGGCAACCAACCCCCGGTCAGCGCGCCCAGCGCCGCAAACACATAGACGAGCGCCACGGGCAGCCCGATCGTGCCCTGCGGCAGCCCGAACAGCCGGTGAAACAGATCGGGAAGCCAGCTGAGCATGAAGAACCAGACCTGATCGGACAGCACCTTGGCGATCGCGAGCGCCAGCGTCTTGCGATCGCGCAGCAGCGTCGTCCAGGCAATCGGCGCGGGCTGCTCGCCCTCGAGCGCGACGGGCTGCACCCGGATCGCGAACCATACCGCCACCCAGACGAGCCCAAGACCGCCCGCAATCAGGAACGCGGCCTTCCATCCCAAAGTCACCGCAATCAACGGAATCAGCAACGGCGTCACGATCGCGCCGACATTGGGCGCGGTATTGCCGACGCCGAGCGCGATCGACCGCTCCTTCTGGGTGAAATAGGTCGCAGCCGATTTGACTGCGGCCGGCGTGCCGATCGATTCAGCCGCGCCCAGCACGACACGCGCCACCACGAACCCCATCACCCCGGTGGCAAAGGCATGCGCCATCCCGGCAATGCTCCACACGGCGACCCCGAGCGCAAACCCGATCCGCAAACCAACCCGGTCGATGAACCAGCCCGTGCCCAGAAACGCGATGGCCGCCGAGAACTGAAAGGCGGAGACCATGTTCGCATAGTCCTGATCGGACCATTTGAACTCGGCTTCGAGGGTCGGCTTCAGCAGCGCCAGGATCTGACGATCGACGTAATTGAGCATGATCGCGAAAAACACCATCGCGACGATTGCCCAGCGCCCTGCGCCGCTCCGGGTTCCGCTCTTGCCGCTCATCATCGCTCTCCCCGGTCCTTATCGGCTGATGCGCCGCTTTCAGATAACGTTGTCATACCCATCACGGTTCGGCTAGTAATTTGATGCGAAGGCATAGAAGGCGGGGCATGGCGACGACGCAAGCAAAACCGGCAAAACGCCCGCTGCCGATGGCCGCCGATCTGTACGGCGATATCGAGCCGAGCCCCAAATCGAAGTGGCGCGGGCTGTTCCCCGGTCTCGCGGTGGTCGCTGCAGGCACGCTGTCCGCCGGGTTTATCTCGGATCATTACGGTGCACCGCTGACCCTGATGGCACTGCTGATCGGGCTTGCGCTCAATTTCCTGAATGCCGATGCGCGGCTGCACGACGGGCTAGGCTTTGCCTCACGATCGCTGCTGCGCTGGGGAATCGTGCTGGTCGGCGTGCGGGTGACGTTTGGGCAGATCTTGGCGCTGGGGCCGGTGGCGCTGCTGAGCGTCGCGGTGATCGTCGCGCTGGTGATCGGGGCGGGCGTGCTCGCGGCGCGGCGGTTCGGGTTCGACAACGCCTTTGGCGTGCTGGCGGGCGGCGCGGTGGCGATTTGCGGCGCTTCAGCCGCGCTTGCGCTCGCCACGACACTCGGCGAGCGGCGGGCGAGCCAGGCGCAGCTGACGATCGTGCTGGTCGGCATTTCGGCGATGAGCGCGGCGGCGATGGTGCTTTATCCCATCCTCGCACACGCCATGCAGCTGAGCGATCTGCAGGCGGGCTTCATGCTCGGCGCCTCGATCCATGACGTCGCGCAGACTTTGGGT
The DNA here is from genome assembly GCA_964631905.1 of uncultured Stakelama sp. Taxonomy (GTDB): domain Bacteria; phylum Pseudomonadota; class Alphaproteobacteria; order Sphingomonadales; family Sphingomonadaceae; genus Sphingomonas. Next base: position 13,160 of record CAZWAL010000011.1, on the reverse strand, counting down.
GCAGGTTACGCCTATTCGCCCGGCGCGGGGGATATCGCCGCGATCGTCAAGCTCACCCGGGTCGCGCTGCTCGCGCCGGTGCTGGCGATCGTCGTACTGTTCTTCGCGAGCGAGAGCGGCAAGACGAAGGGGCCGGGCGTACCGTGGTTCGTCATCGGCTTTTTTGCGGTAGCAGGCGTGCATTCGCTGGGTGTGATCCCGGCGATCGTGGCGAGTGCCGCCGAAACCCTCGCCACCGCCGCGCTCGCCGCCGCGGTGACCGCCACCGCGATCCGATCCCCGATGCGGCAATTGCTCGATGCCGGGGCGAAACCGCTGCTGGTGATCGGCGTGGCGACGTTAGTTGCGCTGGCGCTGGCCGGACTGGCGGCGGTGTTCGTGATCGGGTGATGCGCGGGCCGGATTGGGGTGAAGTTGCAGGTGAAGTTGCGGAAGTTGCGGGTCTCCATCGGTTTGTTGCGGATTGGCGCGAAACCGGTGTTTTGGGGGTGCTGGCGATGTCAAAGAGCAGGGTGGAACATATCATGACCATGCGGTTGTAGGAAAGTGATCGTTGGCGGCTTTGGGATAAGATTGAGTCACAGAGAACTTCTCGTGACGTGGAGGGAGCAGGGCAATTTGCGGGAGGTAGGCGCCACAAGCAGACACACAGCCAGACAACAGTCGAGCGACAATCCCTACTATAGGCAGAAGTCGGCGGCGAAGCGGCGTGTCGTATCGGTCTCGGGCGAGCGCCGCCTCCCGAGCGTCGTCAGAAACTCCAATCTTCCTCGTCGATGAGCTTTAGGATGTCGATGCAGCGCAAACCCTCGCTGGCGCAGACGAACGGAATCTTGGGACTCGCCTCAGATCCGCCTTTTTCCTCCGACACGACGACAAGGTGCGGATTGGCGGCGAGAGCCTGAGCAAGCACGAAAGGATCGCCTCCCGACTTGCCTTTTCGAGTGTCGACGAGGCGCGGATAGGATCGCATCAGGCGTATGACATGGGCCTGCACGTCGTCATCGATGTCGCGGCACAATTTATCTTTGCGCTCCTTGCACCAGGCAAACACCTCGTCGTCTTTGCGCTCGAGCTCGTGATAAACTTCAATCGAAAGGGTGAGACGGCCGGCGTCAACCAGCGCCTCTATTTCGGTCCACAAGCGCGGGAAGCGGCGGGGCGGATAAGCTCGCTTTGCGGCGTGAATAAGCGAGCTTGAGTCGACGCAATAATGCGGCGGGTCCGTCGCCATCAGCGAAAGCCCAGCTGTTGTTCGATGCCCGCCAGATGCCGCGTCTTGACCCCGAGATAGCCGGAGACCTCGGAAAGGCTGAGGCGGTCCGCACGATAATTCTCGATGATCAGCCCGACAAGCGTTCGACCGAGGTTGGCAACCGTTTCGCGCGGCATGTTGCGCGGGATCGGCTTATCGGCGGTCTGCGCCTTCTGAGCGGCGAGCTGCTCGCGATATTCGGCGCCATACTGCGCCCGTTTCGATTGGTAGAAGGCGGCGGACGCACGGCCGAACGTCATCAGCCGACGCACGACGGCCTCGCGCGAAACGCCGTAGGTCACCGACAAAGCCTTGATGGTCTCTTCGGGCCAGTTGTGGCCGCCAGCGCCGCGCTCGGCGACAAGCGCATCGCTTAGGAATTGCGAGCGCGGCATTAGAGCCGCAGCAGCGACCTGATTGCAGAAGATTTCTACCCTCGCGTCATCCGCCGGGCGCGGCGCATCGATGTCAAGATCCGAGACCCCACTCTGATGGAGCATGAGGTGCGCCAGCTCGTGCAAGAGGCTGAAAGTACGCCGCGCATATACGTCTTTACGATTGACGACCATGAAGGGAAGCGTGTCGGCCCAATAGGCAAAGCCAGACGCCTCTGCTCGCTCGATCGCGGCCGCCTGAAACACCAGCACGCCCAGCGCCTCGATGCGGCCGCGCCAAGCGAGGAAGGCGACCCTCGGATCGCGCCAGCTGGCCTGAGTTTGATAATCGACATCGAGGGCCTTGCGGATCATTTCGCCAACCTGCTCGGCATCGGCGCCCAGTTTGGTCTGAAGTGCAAAGGCGAGAACCTCTTCGCCGGTTTCGGCCAGCATCTCCTGTGCGAGTTCGCGGCGCTGATGCGCCCGGCGAATCTCAAGCATAAGCGCTGGTGAGAAGTGGCGCGGGCCGATATCAGGCAGGCGCCGAAAATCGTGCATCGGCTGAAACGTGAGCGGCGGCTCGGGAAGGTAAAGGACGGCGAGCGGTCGTTTGTATAGCTCGGCGAGCTTGCGAAGCTGCGGGATAGTCGGTTGATCGACGCCCGCTTCCCAAGCCGACAACCGATCCTCATCCAACTTGAGCTTGGCCGCCGCGACGCTGCGGTCGTAGCCGGCGGAGGAACGCGCCCAGACCAGTACCGTCGGCGCGACCTGCGCCTTGACCCGCGTGCTCATGGCCGCCGCGCAGAAACGGCGCGCAGCCCTGCGGCCACCTCACGCCACACCACCAGGGGATCAATTACAAAGCGAAAGAGAAACTTAGCTAACATATGGTGATACCTTGCCATGCCGACACCTGGCACGCAACGCGATTACGCTTTCCGCGGCAGCCCGATCTGAGGTCGGAACAGTGGCGTCGAACGAGCACAGTGCCCGTAGCTCTGCCGCAAGGACAATGGCATCCTTTACAACACCCTCTTCCCGATCGGCCTTGGGTGCACGCCTCCATATCGAGTATAGCCGAAGCCGAGGTTGGATTGAACACCTTGACCGGCTGAAAACCCCGACCGTTGCAGTATCCATCCAAAACTCCCCCGCATGCTGAATTAAGGGTGGGAACCCCGACACATTCCCAAAAAGCGAGCGACCGGCTGTCCACCCCTCTCGGTCACGCGACCCCCAACTCTCACCCCCCAACCACCCCCGTCGACTCCCGGACCACCAGTTCATGCGCGATTTCGCGGCGTTCGGGTTCGTCCTCGTCACCTCCGCCCAGCAGCAAATCAGCCGCGGCGTGGGCCATCTCGCGCGTTGGCTGGCGGATCGTGGTGAGGGCCGGCCAGACGTAGCGGGCAAGCGCCGTGTCGTCGAAGCCGGCGACGGAGAGGTCGCCGGGAACGCGCAGGCCGAGGCGGTGCGCGACGGTGAGCACGCCGGCGGCCATATCGTCACTCGCGGCGAAGATGGCGGTGGGGGGGTCGGGGAGTGCCAGCAGCGCCTCTGCCTCGCGCGCGCCTGACGCGAAATCATAATGGCCGCTGCGGATCAGCGCGGGGTCGGCGGTGATTCCGGCCTGCGTCAGGGCATCACGATACCCCTCGGTCCGCTGCGCGCTGGTCGCAAAGCCGGGGTCGCCCGCGATGAAGCCGATCCGGCGGTGACCGAGCCCCAACAGATGCTGCGTCATCGTCGCGGCGGCGGCGCGGTTGTCGATGAAGGTCGAGGGGCTGAGTGTCACATCCGTGCCGGGCGACACGCGCACGAACCGCACCCCGCGCCGCGCCAGCAGATCGAGCACGGCCGGGTTATCGGTGATCGGCGGGGTGAGGATCAGCCCGTCGATCTGCGTCGCCTCGACCAGGCTTTCGATCTCGTCGAGCAGCCGCGCCGATCCGCGATCATAGGGTTGCGCGATCATCCGCACACCTGCGGCCTCACACCTGTCCCGAATGCCCGACTGCATTTCATAGACATAATAAGGTGACGGATTGTCGCAGATCAGCGCGATCTGGAAGGAGCGCCGTCCGGCGAGCGAGCGTGCGGCGACATTGGGGCGAAAGTTCAGCCGCGCGACGACCTCTGCCACTTTGGCGCGGGTGGCGGCCCCCACATATTTCTCGTTGTTGAGCACGCGCGAGACGGTCTTGATCGACACGCCGGCCTCACGCGATACATCCTTGATCGTGACGCGCACCTGCCCCCCAATAGGTCCGCCTGTTCCTTGATCCCGGCGGACCTGCTAGGCGATGTGCATGAGCGACGCCGCCCCGTCCAGTCCAGCGCTTTTCGCGCCCGCGGCGCGGTGCTTGCGAGAGCTGTTCTATTGCGCTAATACAGTAGGTGGCGGGTTGACGCGCCATCTGGATGATCGCGATGCCCGCAGGCCCATTTGATCGCACCCCGCCCCCCGATCGCCCACGTTCCGATCGCCCTGATGCCGATCGCCGGTCTTCCGATCCCTGGTTACGCTCGCCCGAACCGCCGCTCGATCTGACGGATGGTATGCCGCCGCCGAATGATACTGCGCGCCGCTATCGCCGCGCCCGCGATCCCGAACCCGCGCCGGTCGTCGCCGATAATGAAGAATGGGATGACGACGATTGGGACGATGAGGATGACTGGGATGCCGATGCAGCCAATGCCCAGCGCGATTATTCCACCAATCTGCCGGTTGCCTATCGCCCCAGCCGTTTTCGCTGGGCAGTGCGCGCGGCTGCCGCCGGAATCGTGCTGTTCGTCCTCGCGGTGGGCTGGCTGGCGCTGACCGCACCGCTCTCCAAATCGCTCGAGCCGCCCGCCCCGCCGAGCATCACCCTGCTCGCGTCGAACGGCACGCCGATTGCGCGGCAGGGGGCGACGATCGGCAAGCCGGTCGATGCTGCCACCCTGCCCGCGCATGTCACCAACGCCTTCATCGCGATCGAGGATCGTCGTTTTGCCAATCATTGGGGCATCGACCCCTGGGGGATTACCCGCGCGATGTTCCGCAATGTCGCGGCGGGCGGCCTGCGCGAGGGTGGCAGCACGATCACCCAGCAGCTCGCGAAGAATGCTTTCCTCGATTCGGATCGCACCGCCGGGCGCAAAATCCGCGAGGCGATGATCGCGCTGTGGCTGGAGGCGTGGCTGACCAAGAACGAGATTCTGTCGCGCTATCTGTCGAACGTCTATTTCGGCGATAATGCGTACGGGCTGACGGCGGCAGCGAAGCATTATTTCAGCACGACACCGGAGAGGCTGACGATCGGCCAGGCGGCGATGCTGGCGGGCCTCGTCAAGGCACCCTCGCGGCTCGCACCCACCGGCAATCTGAAGGGCGCGCGTGCCCGCCAGGCGGTGGTGGTGGCGGCGATGGTGCGCGGCGGTTTCCTCGACAAGGCGGAGGCCGCTGATGTTGGTCCCGCCCGGCTGCGGCCGAACAAGGTGAAGCAGCTACCCGATGGCAGCTATTTCGCCGATTGGGTGCTGCCAGCGGCACGTGACCAGGCCGGAGCGATCAGCACTGAAGCGCGGGTGACGACGACGCTCGATGCGCGGCTGCAGAAAACCGCCGAGCGCGTCGCGCGCCGGGCAGGGCTGAACAAGGCGCAGGTAGCGATCGTCGCGATGCGGCCCGATGGACGGATCGTGGCGATGGTCGGCGGCAAATCCTATGCCGACAGCCCCTTCAATCGCGCGACGCAGGCGCGCCGCCAGCCGGGTTCCGCCTTCAAGCTGTTCGTCTATCTGGCGGCACTGCGTAGCGGCATGACGCCAGAGACCATGGTCGACGATTCCCCCGTCACGATCGGCGACTGGAGCCCGAAGAATATCGATGGCCGGTACAAGGGGATGATCACGCTGCGCCAGGCCTTTGCCCGGTCGAGTAATGTCGTCGCGGCGCGGCTGACGCAAAAGGTCGGCGTGCGCGCGGTGATCAAGGCGGCGCGCGATCTGGGCATTTCTACCGAGCTGCCCAATGAAGCGACGATTGCGCTGGGCACCGCGAACAGCTCGCTGCTCGAGCTGACGGCGGCCTATGCCGCGATTGCCGCCAATGGCTATCCGGTGCGCCCGCACGGGCTGACCGAGCCGACCGAGAAGAGCTGGATCGAGGCGCTGGGGGATCGGTCACGCTCGCTGGGCGGGCGCGTGCGCGAGGATATGCTCGATCTGCTGCGGGCATCGATTGAAAACGGCACCGGACGGCAGGCGGCGCTGCCGATCGAAGCCTATGGGAAGACGGGTACCAGCCAGGATAATCGCGATGCGCTGTTCGTCGGTTTTGCCGAGGATCTCGTAGTCGGCGTGTGGGTGGGCAATGATGACAACTCCCCCAATCCCGGGCTGTCGGGGGGTGGCATTCCAGCGCGGATCTGGCGCAACTTCATGCAGAGTGCGCTCGGGCTCGACGCGGTGGTCGAAGCACCGATTGAGGACGATATTTATGCCCGCGAGGGCGACAACGGCACCGATCCGATCATCGAATTGGATGGCGATGGCCTGCCCGGAGTCGACGGCAATGTCAGCGGTTTCGGGCTGAACCTGCGTTTCGGGCGGGACGGCAGCATTGCGATCGATCGTCGCCCGGAACGCGGCAATCCCGATCGGCAAGCGCCCGAGGATGATCCGCCCGAACCGCCGGTTGATGAAGAACCGTAACGCAAGCGGTTGACGGACGCTGCCGGATATCGCCAAGGCAGCGCATGCGCTTTTTCTCAGACAATGCTGCCCCGGCATGCCCCCAGGTCATGGCCGCGCTGGCCGATGCCAATGTGCTCGATACCGCCTATGACGGCGATGGCTGGAGCAAGGCGCTCGATGCGCGCGTCTCGGCATTGTTCGAGGCACCGGTGCGGGCCTTCTGGCTGCCATCGGGCACCGCCGCCAATTGCCTGGCGCTTGCGGCGATGTGCCCGCCTTATGGCGGCATCGTCTGCCACCGCGACGCGCATATCCAGAATGATGAATGCGGCGCACCGGAATTCTTCACCCACGGCGCCAAGCTGCTGATCGCCGAGGGCGAGGGGGCAAAGCTGACTCCGGCGAGCATCGCCGACATGCTCGATCTGATCCCGAACGACGTCCACCGCACCCAACCGCACGCCATCTCGATCACCAACGCCACCGAATATGGCCGCGTCTATGCCCCCGCCGAGGTGGCCGCGATCAGCGATCTGGCACGGGCGCGGGGACTGCGCTTGCACATGGATGGCGCGCGATTCGCCAATGCGGTCGCGCATCTGGGGTGCAGCCCGGCGGATATCACCTGGCGGGCGGGCGTGGATGCGCTGAGCTTCGGCTTCATCAAAAATGGCGGCATGACGGCAGAATTGCTGGTGTTCTTCGACGAGGAACTGGCCGCGGGAACGCTCCAGCGTCGCAAACGGGCGGGCATGCTGCTGTCAAAGGGGCGCTATCTCGCCGCGCAGATCCTCGCGATGATCGATAACGACCTTTGGCTGGCGAATGCCCGCGCCGCCAATGCCGCCGCGACGCTGCTGGCGCAGGCGGCGGGCGATCGGCTGATCCATCCAGTGGAGGCGAACGAAGTGTTCCTGCGCGTGACGCCCGAGGAAGCGGCGGGCTTGCGGGCGAAGGGGTTCGATTTCTACGACTGGGGCCCGGGCGAGGCGCGGTTGGTGACGTCATGGAACCATGCGCCCGACGATATCCGCCCGCTCGCCGATGCGATCGCCGCGCTTTGACCGGTACCGAAGCACCGCCACCATCCCGGCTGGCCGTGCTGCTGCCGTTCGCGATCGTCACCCTGATCTGGGGATCGACCTGGATCGTGATCCGCGATCAGCTCGGCACGGTGCCGCCAAGCTGGTCGGTGAGCTACCGCTTCCTGATCGCGGGGATCGGGATGCTGGCCTACGCGGCATGGCGTGGGGAGCGGATTACGCTTGATGCTCGGGGCTGGGCGTTTGCCGGGGCGCTGGCGGTGCTGCAATTCTGCCTGAACTTCAATTTCGTCTACCGCGCCGAGGAACATATCACATCGGGGCTGGTCGCGGTCGTGTTCGCGCTGCTGCTGGTGCCCAATGCCATCCTCGGCCGCATCTTCCTGGGCACGCAGCTGGGGCCCCGATTGCTGGTGGGTTCGGCAGTCGCGATGGCGGGGGTGGCGTTGCTGTTCGTGCACGAAGCGCGGGTCGACCCCAATGGCCCCGCCGAATCGATGATCGGCATTGGCATCACGATGATGGGGGTAATGGCGGCATCGGTCGCCAATGTGCTGCAGGGCACGCAAACCGCGCGGCGTTATCCGATGGTACCGATGCTGGGCGTGGCGATGCTGATCGGTGCCGGTGTCGACGCGACGATCGCCTGGACGCTCCACGGCCCGCCGGTGATCGAATGGCGGGCGGGCTATCTTCTCGGGCTGCTCTATCTGGGCGTATTCGCCTCAGCGATTGCCTTCACTCTCTATTTCGGCGTGCTGCGCATCATCGGCCCGGCCAAGGCCGCCTATTCGAGCGTCATCGTGCCAGTCATCGCGATGCTGCTATCGACGCTGTTCGAGGGCTATCACTGGTCCCCACTGGCCGCGGGCGGCGCGGTGCTGGCGATGGCCGGCCTCGTGATTGCACTGAGCGCAAGCAAGCCCGCCCGGTAATCGGGATAGGCTAGCGTCCAGCCAAGCAAGCGCTTTGCCTTGCCGTTCGCCACGCGGCGGTTCTCCGCATAAAATCCGCGCGCCATGGGCGACAGCCCCGCCTGATCCATCGTGACCAGCGGCAGTCGCGGTAACCCCGCGATGGCGCAGGCATAATCGATCACGTCATTCTGGCTGCACGGCCAGTCATCCGCCAGATTATAGGCACCCGGCGGCCCATCGATCCCGGCGATGACGCCGCTGGCGATATCGTCGACATGGACTCGGCTGAAGACCTGCCCTGGCAGGTCGATCCGGTGCGCGCGCCGCTCGATGACGCGGTCGATTGCCGATCGACCCGGGCCGTAAATGCCCGGCAAGCGAAACACATGCGCGCCGCGCGCCAGCCATGCAGCGTCGGCGTCTGCCCGCGCGCTGCGCCTGCCCGTGCCGGTCGGGCTGGTCTCGTCGACCCAGGCCCCCTGCGCATCGCCATAAACACCGGTCGACGACAGATAGCCCAGCCATTGCCCGGCGAGACGATCATCATAGCGCACGAGCACCGGATCACCATCTGCGTCGGGTGGAGTGGAGACGAGAATATGGCTGGCATGGGCGATGGCAGCGGCAACAGCATCGACATCGTCGAAGGCGATCGTCCCTTCGCGCCCCGATCGGCTGGTGCCCGAAACATGCCATCCCCGCCCTCGAAGGCGATCGGCAATGCGCGCCGCGCTGTACCCAAGGCCGAAGATCAGCAATCGGCTCATGCCTTGGGACGCTTTCCTGACCGGGGGCGATATCGTACAACGGCGTATTGCCCGTTCGTTGCCGGTGTACGATTTAGATGGCACACCAGCATCGCTGACCCTATCTGGCCGATATGCTTGATGTAAATACCGCCCTCGCCCATCCTCAGGTCACGCGCCGCGATGCCTATCGCGCGCCCGAATGGCTGGTGCCCGAAATCGCGCTCGCGTTCGACCTGGATGCGACATCGACCAGAGTCCATGCCCGGCTCCAGGTCACCCGCAACGCTTCCGATGCCGGCCCGTTGCGGCTCGATGGCGGCGGGCAAGTGCCGATCGCGGTGCTGGTGGACGGGGTTGCCACCGATGATTGGTCGCTGGAGGACGGTGCGCTCGTCATCGCACTGAACGGCGATACCCATGTTATCGAAACCGAGGTCGAGATCGCGCCGGAGCGCAATACCCAGTTGATGGGGCTGTATGCCAGTGGCGGGCTGCTCTGCACCCAGTGCGAGGCTGAAGGGTTTCGCCGGATCACCTTCTTCCCCGATCGTCCCGATGTGCTCAGCCGCTACACCGTGCGGATGACCGCAGACAAGGCGCGCTATCCGGTGCTGCTCGCCAATGGCGATCCGGTCGCGGCGGGCGACCTGCTGGACGGGCGGCACTGGGCCGAATGGCATGATCCCTTCCCCAAGCCCTGTTACCTGTTTGCGCTGGTGGCGGGTGATCTCGTCGCGAACCGCGCCACCTTCACGACGATGAATGGGCGAAAGGTTGCGCTCGGCATCTGGGTGCGCGCGCGCGATCTCGACAAGACTGATCATGCGCTCGCCGCGCTGCAGACGTCGATGAAATGGGACGAAGACGTTTATGGCCGCGAATATGATCTCGACGTGTTCAACATCGTCGCGGTCGATGATTTCAATTTCGGGGCGATGGAGAATAAGGGCCTCAACATCTTCAATTCGCGCTATGTGCTGGCCGATCCCGACACCGCGACCGATTATGATTTCGACGGCGTTTCGGCGGTTGTGGCGCATGAATATTTCCACAACTGGTCGGGCAACCGGGTTACGTGTCGCGATTGGTTCCAGCTGAGCCTGAAGGAAGGCTTCACCGTCTACCGCGACCAGAGCTTTTCGGCGGACCAGGGTTCGGCCGCGGTCAAGCGGATCGAGGATGTGCGCGGCTTGCGCGCGGCGCAGTTCCCCGAGGATGCCGGGCCGCTTGCGCATCCGGTGCGCCCCGAAAGCTATATCGAAATCTCGAATTTCTACACGGCGACCATCTATAACAAGGGCGCGGAAGTGATCCGCATGATGGCGACGATGCTGGGGCCACAGGGCTTCCGCGCGGGCACCGACCTGTATTTCGATCGCTATGACGGCACGGCCGCCACCTGCGAGGATTTCATCGCTTGCATGGAAGAGGGCGGGGCGACCGACCTCACCCAATTCCGCCACTGGTACAGCCAGGCCGGGACGCCGCGCGTCTCCGCATCGCTGCGCCATGATACCGACGCCGGGCGGGCCATTCTGACGCTTGGCCAGCGCACGCCGCCGACCCCGGGACAGGCCGACAAGCCGGCGATGGTGCTGCCATTGCGCGTCAAGCTGTTCGGTGCGGCCACGGGCAGGCCGCTGGGCGAGGAACGGCTGGTGGTGCTGACCGAGCCGACGGCGGAAATCACGTTCGACGGGGTTTCGGAAACGCCACTTCTATCGATCAACCGACAATTTTCGGCACCAGTCGTGGTCGAAACCGATCGGACGGCGCATGATCTCGCGCTGCTGTCGGCGTGCGACGATGATCCGTTCGCGCGGTACGAGGCGATGCAGCAGCTGATGCTTGACACGATCATCGCCGGCGTGACGCGCGGGCGGGCCGATCACGCACCGGTAATCGCCGCGATTGCGCAGACGCTGGATGATCCCGCGCTCGACCCGGCATTTCTTGCCGAAGCCGTGTTGTTGCCGTCGGACAGTTTCATCGGCGATCAGCTGCCGATCGTTGATCCCGAGGCAATTTTCCGGGCGCGCGATGCGCTGCGCCGCGACATCGGCCGTAGCCTGGAGGACAAGTGGCGCGCCGCCTATGCGCAGGCAGAGTCGATTGGCGCGTTCGCTTATACTCCCGTCGCCAAGGGGCTGCGCCGTCTGAAGTCGGTCGCGCTCGGCTATATCGCGGCAAGTGGTGCAGGCGATGCCCACCAGATCGCGTTCGACCAGTTCGAGGCAGCCGATAACATGACCGACCGGCAGGGTGCGCTGACGACACTGGTCAACGGCCAGTCGAACACCCGCGTCGCCGCGCTCGACATTTTCTATAATCGCTATTCGGATAACCCGTTGGTGCTCGACAAATGGTTTTCGACGCAGGCGCTGTCGAGCAGGGAAGACACGCCCGATATCGTGTTTGATCTGGCCCGGCACCGCGATTTCACGCTCGCCAACCCCAATCGCGCGCGCGCGCTGGTGGGGGCGTTCAGCGTCAACCAGCGCGCTTTCCATGCCGCCGACGGGCGCGGTTATCGCTTCGTCGCCGATCAGTTGATCGCGCTCGACAAGCTCAACCCGCAAACCGCCGCCAAGCTGGTGCCGCCGCTTGGCCGGTGGAAGCGTTTCAGCCCGGAACGCGGTGCCATGATGCGTGCCGAGCTTGAGCGCATTCTGGCGGTACCCGGCGTATCGCGCGACATGATGGAACAGGCATCGCGCAGCCTGGACGGATAAGCAGCGGGAGCGACCGGGGCATGGCAACCACGTTCGAAGTTCAGATTTTCACCAACCGGATGATCGTGCGCAATGTCGGCACCGGCCAGTCGGTCGTGCGCGTCGCTGCCCGGCCGTTTTCATCGCGTCGGCTGCTGATCGGCGATCTCGACGCGGCCGAGGCGCTGCTGGGGGATATCATCAAGGAAATGGATGGCTGGAAGCGCTTCCTGCGCGCGCCGGCAAAAGCCAGTTTTCGCCCGATGGAGCAAAGCGAAGGCGGCCTTTGCCCGGTCGAGGCGCAGATTCTGGCCGATCTGGGGGTAAGGATGGGCTTTAACTCGATCGATATCATTTAGCGGGCGGCGCGATCAGAACAGCCGACCGCCATTGGGCACCGACGCGCCCGGTCGTACCAGCACCACCTTCCCCTCGGCATCGGGAAAGCCGAGCGTAAGGACTTCGGACAGGAACGGGCCAATCTGGCGGGGCGGGAAATTGACCACCGCCGCCACTTGCGTGCCCGGCAGGTCTGCCAGCGCATAATGATCGGTAATCTGGGCGGATGACCGCTTGATGCCGATTGTCGGGCCAAAATCGATCGTCAATTTGAATGCCGGTTTGCGCGCTTCGGGGAAAGCCAATGCCTCGATGATTGTGCCGACCCGGATATCGACTTTCAGAAAATCATTCATGCCGATCGTTGCGGGCAGCGCCTTATCCTGCGGGCGATCGGGTCCCGACATCAGAAATCGAAATCGACATCATCATAATGCGGGGGCGGGGCAATCCCCTCCATTCGTTCCGACAGCAGCGGACGAAAGCTCGGGCGGCTTTTAAGTCCGCGATACCAGCGCGCGGTCTGCTCATGCCCCTTCCAGTCGATGCCGCCGAGGTAATCGGCGACCGAAATCTGTGCTGCGGCCGCCAGATCGGCGAGGCCCATCGTGGCGCCGCCTAGCCAGGTGCGATGATCGAGCAGGAAATCAGTATAGTCGAGATGCCCGACCGCCGCCTTCATCGCCTCTCGGAGCAACCGGGCATCGGGCGCGGCGCGGTGGACAATGCGCTTTTCCATCCGCTCGAGCAGCAGCGGTGCGGTGATATCGCGGTAAAATTGGGTGTCGAACCAGGCGACGAGTCGCCGTGTTTCGGCACGATAGGTCGCGGTGCCGCCGATCATTGCCGCTTTGTCGACGGTTTCTTCCAGATATTCACAGATCGCCATCGAATCGATCAGTATGATCGCACGGTTCGGCTCGACCATCACCGGCGTCTGCCCGGCGGGGTTCATGTCGAGAAACTCGTCGCGCCGCGTCCACGGCGATTCGCGGACGAGATCGTAACCGACGCCCTTTTCACCGAGCAGCAGCCGGACCTTGCGCGAAAACGGGCAGAGCGGGAATTGATAGAGTTGCCACATAG
>CAZWAL010000010.1:0-35411 GCA_964631905.1 uncultured Stakelama sp. | reverse complement strand
GCATCGCATTCGTAATGCGGGGGTCACAGGTTCGAGTCCTGTAAGCGGCACCATACAGTCCAAATTGATTTGGCCCCCATCCGTCAAGGGTTAGAGTGCCCCCCAATCCGCCAGCTAGTCTGGCCGCTTCAACTGGAAAGGACGTGTTAAGCTAAAACTCCCCCGATTCTGCGGCCTTTCAGAGCACAAACGGTACGACAGAGAGTCATCCGTAGATGTATACCGCCTTGTCCGGCGGTTTTCTCTGTGCCTTGCGAGCCCAGTACGCTCTGACGAATTGCACTCGAAATCGCATAACAGGGACGATTTTTCGTTCGAGCCCTGAGACAACGGGCCAGATCGACCCTAAAATCTTATAAAGTCGGTATATTTTGCTCGAACAACGTAACTCGATACGAAAAATAACAGGGAGACGATGGCCCAATAACAGGGAGGGAAAACTGCAAAAACAGGCATAAAATCTGCTTGACCGAAACACCCTTCCGACCCACGGTTACCTGGCCAAGGATGGCCCGATGTTGTTGTTGCACGGGGCGGATCGCCCTCAACATGAAGGGCTGGAATATGACATCTCGGGGCAAAAAGGCGCACGAGCGTCGCGAACAAGCAAACAGCAAAAGATATGAGGGTTTCTTTCACCCGCGCGGCGAGCATGAGCCTTTGCCGCCGAACCGCGAGACGATGATCGCGCTCAGCAATGAGGAACTGCCGGTTAACCTCGGCAACGGGAAGGTCGAACGGCGACGAGCCGGCGATCTTATCATCGAAAAAACCATCGAAAGGGCACTTCGCGGCGATTTCGCTGAGTGCCGGTTGTTGTACGAGAAGCTCGATGTCGAGGAAGACAAGGCGATCTACGATGTATCGGCCCGCGTCCCCGACGCCGTTAAGGATCGCACGCGAAGCAGCCTTTCTGCCATCGTCGCGCATTACTGCCAGATAAGAGATCGCCTGGCGATATTGGGCCTGATCGAGATTGATCCGTCGGGGCGGTATCGCATTCCTCAAAGCGTTGCCGCTATGGTCGCCAGAAGGCCTCAGGTCTGACGCAGCTCGTCACCGGCAGCTTCCTCGATTTCGGAATCAGTTCGCTGCCATTCGCCCTTCTGCAGCTCGATGATACCAGACCGGACCAGCAGTTCAAATGCATGCTGAAACCCCGGAAGAGCCTTATCGACATATAACAAAACCTTATCCTTCATTGCTGCGTCTTTCAGCTGCAACGCCGTTGCGTAGCACTCAGGATACTGAGCCTGGTTGTCCTCTATAACGCGCTGGCGCGCGAGAAACGCCTGGCGATCCTCCTCGAGCCGAACGTCGCGCTTTTCACGCTCATCCCACAGCCGACTCCATTTGCCGCCAATCCTGATGGCGTTGTTGCGTACGGTGATGTCGAGCGCCTTGCGCCGGCTGATGCGCTGCTTTTGACCATCAACGGTCACTTCGACCAAAATCTCCATGTGCTGGGTCAGCACCCCACCCCGACGCTTGCGCGGTCGCCCTCGCGGGTTGGGGCTGGGCTGTCCAGCACACCAGCGGGTTTCCAGTGGCGGTTTGCCCGGACCAACGCGGTATTCGTGCGGTGGCGGGTTGTCCGGCTGAGCGAGCGGATCATCGAGCTCACGCCCCGGTGGATATACCTTGGGCTGCAGCTTGGGGAGAGTCTCTAACGGGAGATCGACGGGCCGATTGCCGCCATGAGAAGGCTTACGCATCGCTTTCCCCTTTCTCATCGCCACCCTGAGCATAACCGCGATCTTCGATAGCCAAAAACCGCTCGCCCGTATCTTCGAGCACGGCGTGCTCGCCTGTGGCCTTCTGCCAGCGCCTGACGATCAGGTCGCAGTAGAGGGGGTCACGTTCGATAAGGCGAGCGACCCTATCGGTTTCGACGCAGGCCATGAGGGTGGAGCCCGACCCGGCAAAAGGGTCGAGCACAATGTCGTGGCGGTCAGTGACGTCGAGAATGGCATCAGCCAGCATCTGCACCGGCTTTGGTGTCGGATGGTCAGCAAGCATCTCACGGGCGTCTGTACCGATAGTGCCCGCCCCCGCTACCTGCCAGACATTGCTCCGGTCGCGGCCATTTGCACCGAGCTGGACGTTGTTCTTGTGTTTGCCGGGCTTTTTGAGCGCGACAACAAATTCGCTCTGCGACCGCCAAAGCGAGCCCATTCCTGGCTGATGCTTGACCCAGGTAATGATGTTGACCAACTCAAAATTGAGCGATTTGCCGATGACAACCAGGTCAGCGATGTGCTTCCAATCCATAAAGCTTAGGAGCAAGCCGCCGTCGACCAACCACCACCGGATCCAGCTGAAGCTGCGCGTGATCAGCGCATTGAACGACGCTTCGTCCATGTCGGCACCACCCTCGACAAAATCACGGTGCGGCGTCGAGACGACCTTGCCAACGCCAACGCAGTACGGCGGATCGGTCAGCGCGAGTTGGGCGCGATCTTCGCCCATCAGCCTGGTGAAGTCTGATTCATCCTTGGCATCGCCGCACACGAGCCGATGCCTGCCCATAATCCAGGTATCACCGCACTTTGTGACCGGGATTGCTTCTACCGAAGGTTCTTCAACCGCTGTTTCGGTTGTGGCTTCCGGCTGCAGTACACTATCAATTTCGGCATCACTGAACCCGAGCAGCTCAAGCGGCAGCTGCTCGAAGCGCAGTTCTTCAAACTCCAGCTTCAGTTCGGCAAGATCGTAGGCACGGGTATGACCCATTCGGTTGACCACAAGCCTAAAGGCGCGCTGTTCAGCCGGGCTCAGATGGCCGACCAGAACGCATGGCAGGCTCTCGAGCCCCAACGTTTTGGCCGCCTCGATCACCACTGCGCCGTCGATCACGGCATTGCCATTACCCACCAGAACAGGCGCCGAAACACCGAACTGGCGTATTGAATTGGCCACTTCGGCAACATGCTCGGGGCCGAATTTGCGCACCATGCGCTTGGGGACCTTGAGATCCGCAATCGGGATTTCAGCAAGATGCAGCTCTGGCCGCAGATCATTGCGCAGCTGCGGCATTTTCGATTGCAGCACTGATGCTGCTTTGAGCGACGCCCGCCGCGTCCTTGTTTTTTCCGTGAGCGACGGCTTCAGGCTGTCGCGTGCGATTTTCTTATCAGCAATAACTACTGGCATGTGATCCTCCTGGTTAATGCCCAGGAAGCATCAGATACCAATCGCCAAACGGGCAACCGGCCGACAGGATGGCCAGGCTGCTCGTTAGACGAGCGGTACCTGACCCTCCTTGGTCCAGAACAAAATCGCACAATTGATGCTTCGGTCAAGAACCCGAACGGCATTTATTTGCTGCGCTTCGACGGGGAAGAGGGAGCCGGTTCAACACCCCCTGACAATCCTGGGACAGGCTCGCCCTCTAGTCGACCGCCACCTGTCCAAGCTCGGCTGCCTGTTCACCAATCGCCCAGATGAAGCTCTGAAGGTCGATATTGTCGATTGGGTTCAGGGCGACGAGTTCCCGCCGGGTGGTAGCGGTCAGATCCAACAGCGCGGCGTATACATCGAGACTGATCTCCGAACGATAATCATCGGCGAAACTGTGGCCGACCCTGCGCGCATAATCGCATGTGACCATCGGCTTCAAAAACATGTGGCGATCGGGTGCCCAGAGGAACGGCAGATAGGTGGCGACCGTCCAGCCAAGACTGTGGTCCTTGAGGATACCGGCGATGGCGGAGAAGGCATCATCGTCGCCAAGCGCAAACCGGGCCGAGGCCTGTACGAACTTGTCCCCCTCGGCGGAGTGCAGCATATCATGCGTTCGTGCTTTCTCGATCTGGTGGATCAGGTTGGTGGCGTTGAACGCAGCCTTGATGCCGGTGGCAAAGCCCGTACCCGTCGCAGCTTCATCCACCGGGGCAACGGCGTCGAGCTTGGCCTTGGCAGCGAGCTTGTAGTTGCGCTCCGTGACGTGAAAGCTTTCTGAGCCAAACCCGCCGGGAAACAGCGCGAGGAACCTGCGCCGTGCTTCATCAAACCCGAAATACTCCTCATGCGCACGGCCGGCCATCTGGCGCAGCTGTAACCAGACCTCTTGTTGATCCTCCCCTTCCACCGGTGTGCCAGCCTTGCCGGCATGAATCGCGATACCGACGAAGCCGCCGCCGCGCTCCAGCAGCCGCAGCGTCGTCTTGCCGATCTTCTCTTCGCGGACAGTCTTCATGCTCCCGGCTCCTTATTGGGCATGGTGATGTCGATGGTACTGGCGAAATCGGCGACCGTGTCGCGCAGGGTATCGAACGTGCAGCGTCGACCGAGCTGTTCGATCTGGCCGATGCCGAGCTGCTTGACCGGCGGCAGCACAGCGGTGGGAACGACGTAGAAGTTCCACTGGTACGGATCGCGGTGATCGACATCATCACCGGTCAATGGGTGATGTGCGAACACATAAAGATGCGCGTGCCGCCCTGGCGTATCCACCCAGCTGGCATCGCCATTATATCCGGTGCGCGCGGCCACATCGAACGTCGCGCGAGATGGCTTCACGCTCACCCAGCTTTGCCGGGCGGCGGACTGCTTCACCTCCAGCCTGAGCCCGTCCCTGCGCTCAAAATCCCACCCCGAATAGTCGGCCGCGCACCAGCTCCATTCTGGCTCAAGCGCCATAGCGACAATCGCCTCGACCACCTGGCCTCGCAGCACGTTGGTGACGAGCGGCTTGCCAAAGGCGGCCTGGCCGACCTTCTCGACAATCGCTGAGATTAAATCCGCACCCGCCACCGTCACCGCCTGCCTGCATCCGATGAGTGACACATGCGTGGAACCGGACTACAGTCAAACAGAATGTGACTGATCGTCTGTAGATTGATCGGCGACAGGCGCGTCTCTAGGCCAGCGTGGAAATACGCGCACGCCTCGCCGCCAATGTACGCAAAGCCCGCGAGGCCAAAGGCTGGTCGCAGGAGGATTTTGCCGACCGTGCAGGGATCCACCGCACCTATGTCAGCGACATCGAACGCGGTCGCCGTAACCCCACAATCACCGTGGTCGAGAAGCTTGCCAGCCCATTTGAGATGACAGCCAGCGAGTTGCTCGCATAGCCGCGTTACCGCGAAAAGCTGGAGCTAGACTGGCGGCGGTTCTTAGGGCTGTGTGGTCTGCATGAACTATACCTACGACATGGTGGAGCGGCTGCTGGTGTGAGCCGGGGGGGCTCATGGAAGATGCCAGCGCCGCAGCGGTGTTGCGTGTCGGTGGATCGGTGGACCAGCGCGTGGCCAGTGTTCGGCAGGCGACCCAAGATGTTATTGCGTTGGTTTAGGCGGTGGCAGTGATCGGGCGGGATACCTAAAAAAGGCATTGTCAGCGCAATCTGGCTGGTGCTCGAGGTTAATGATTTCGAGCGCGGATCACCCGCAAATCCAGAGCGAAACCTCCGTCCCCATTCCGCTGTTTCAACTCGTCGCCTAATGTGATCCGGCTTGTGGTGATGATGTACATCCGGTTTCTAGTATCGCTACGAAACGTGAAAGATGCACCTTTCGAGGGCGGCGTCGATCTCTGTCACGAGACGGTGTGAACGTGGTGGAACAGTTTCGGCCCGATTTTCGTGGATGGCCGCACGGGGGCGGAAATGCTGTTTTTGCGAGAGGCTATGCCCAAATCCGCAATACAATTGACTTATTAGAGCGGAGCCGATCCAATCTGTCGACACCTTGCTACGAATGGGCTTGCCCTTGATAACTCTGATTGGCATCAGACTCCCCATGCCCAAAAGACAAACGACGCCGCAGATAAGTCCGACCGAGACAACCCAAGCGTGGAGCACCCGGGTGCTTAAGCTGCTTGGCATAGTTATGACGGCGCTTGCCTTGTCTGCTTGTGTGTCGCTGCCCAGCAACGGCCCCACCGCCATGCAGGTCCGTAAAGGTGTCGCCAAATCGGCGGCGGCTGCCTTGCCCTACACGATCGTGCCGATCAATGCGAATACAGTGCCGCAACTGCGTCGGTCGGATGGCGTTGGCATTGCTGCGTTGGAGGCGCTTGCGATGGAACAACCCCCAGCGCGCGCCGACCTAATTCGTCGCGGCGATACCCTCAGCATCAGTGTTTTCGAAGTCGGGGTGAGCCTGTTCGGTGCTGGTCCAGCCGGACTTGTCGCCGAACCGATACGAACGCCCAGCGCGGTAACTCAGACCTTTACAATCCAGGTAAGCGAAGATGGTCAGGTTATCCTGCCCTATATCGGGGCGGTAAATGCCGCAGGAAGCTATCCCGAGATTCTTGCTGATACGATCAAGCAGCGGCTTCGGCGTGTTTCTGAGAGCCCGGCGGTCCTAATCAACCTAGTGGATTCTGTCGAAAACGTCGTCTATGTTGGTGGGGTGATTTCAAAGTCGGGACGTTACCGGCTGACATCGGCGCACGAACGCCTGCTCGACGTCCTGTCGCTGGCGGGCGGGAGTCCAATCGACATCAACGAGCTTCAACTCAACCTAGTGCGTGGCGATCGCGCGATCACGGTGCCGCTGAACCAGATCAGCGCACGAGATCCGGCCAATATCCCGTTGATGGCCGGCGATCGGATCGAACTGGTTCGGGTCCGCCAAAGTTACACGGTGTTCGGCGCGACCGACAAAGTCAGCCAAGTGCCGTTCGAAGCGAAAACCGTTAGCTTGGCGGAAGCAGTCGCGCGCGTGTCGGGGCCTTCCGATAGCAGAGCCAATCCTCGGGGAGTTTTCATCTTTAGACTGGAAAAGGACAAAGACGGGGCCATGACGGCGACCGTCTACCAGCTCGATATGATGTCGCCTCAGACGTACTTTCTGGCGCAAATGTTCCCGATGCAGGACAAAGATGTAATTCTGTTCGCGAACTCCCCCGGCAACGCAATCCAGAAATTTTTCGGTCTTATCAATCAGCTGTCTAGCCCGGCTTTGTCCGTGCTCTTCGCTGTGCGTTAAGCCGCCCCGTGCGGATCGGCATCGATGGGTACAATCTGGCGATTCCCAACGGAACCGGGGTCGCCACTTATGGTGCATCGCTCGCCACGGTGCTGGCGGAGATGGGGCATACGGTTGAGGGGGTTTTCGGGATCGATCCGGGGCCGAAGCTACAGACCCGCGAGGCGTTGTTCTTTGAACGATTCGGTCGCGGACATAATCGCGGTGATCTCGTCCGGCTTGTGGCGCGTTCGACCATCGTCAATCACTTTAGGCGCAACCTCATTCAAGTGCCTCTGACCAGCCACGTCGACAAGCTTGGCTTTGGGTCGCGATGGCCGGATTTCTCTGCGCTATGGACGAGCCCTATACTGTTTGAGGCCGCCCATGCACGCTTCCGGGCATTTCGTCGGTTCACCACCGTCAGCGTTCCCGATCCGCCCGCAGTGATGCACTGGACCTATCCGGTGCCGCTGCGCATGGCCGGGAGCCGCAACGTCTATACATTGCACGATCTTGTACCATTGAAGCTTCCGCAGACCACGCTCGATGACAAATCTTATTATGAGCGACTGATATCTCGTATTTTGCGTGACGCGGATCATGTTGCGACCGTTTCGGAGGCAAGTCGCACAGATATAATCGCGATGTTTGGAGCATCGTCGGACCGCGTGACTAATACCTACCAATCAAGCCCTGTCTCAAAGGCGGTGGCCGAGACCTGCGAGGCCGACGACCACGCCCTGATCGAGAGCATCTTTGGCTTGCCGCCCCGTGGATTTTATCTATTTTTCGGGGCCAGCGATCCCAAGAAGAACATCGGCCGGATTGTAGACGCGTATCTTGCGAGTCGCAGCGCCCGCCCACTGGTGGTGGTGTCGTCGCGTGATTGGGGGATGGAGGGCGCGCAAGGCGGGCTTGGCGCGGATGGAACCATCTATGGCCGCAAGGTGGATAGGCCGATCGTGCAGCTGCGCTACTTGCCGCGTGATATGTTGCTCCGCTTAATTCGATCCGCAAGGGCGGTCCTGTTCCCTTCGCTGTACGAAGGCTTCGGGCTTCCGGTGCTTGAAGCAATACAATTGGGGACACCCGTCATCAGCTCCAACATCAGTGCCTTGCCCGAAGTTGTGGGAGGCGGCGGCATCTTGGTCGATCCGTACGACGTCACCGCAATTGCCGGAGCGATCCGCCAAATCGATCTGGATGATGCGCTCGTATCGCGTTTGTCGGCTGCCGGGATTGTGCAATCCCGTAAGTTCAGCAATGCGGCGTTTGCTGAGCGGCTGGACCAGCTTTATGCAAAGATGGGTTTGTCTCTGCGCTGATCCTAGCTTTACGAAAAAAGGGAAGGATCTCGTTTGGCTTCACACGTTTTCGCAAAAGCGGTCTCGAAAATCGATATGGCCGAGCAGCCCAGCATTGCTGGGGTCAAGGCCTTCATTATAGGGATGGACCAGAGTCCACTTCGCCACTCCATGACCGAGAAACGCCTGTGATATGACCACCGCTCGCCCGCTGCGCGTCCTCGAACCTTTTGGATTCTGGCCTAAATATTCTAGCGCTCTGCAGGGATATGGTGGCGATGACAGCAGTCCTGATCCCTATTACTGCTTTCATACTCCCTATAGCGAGTTCACGCCGGGGAGCCTTTTGTTTCGGGCCAAGTTGATGGGCGCGCGCGCAACCTGCGGTGAACTGGCCCTTCGGGTCCATGGTTGGCGCGCCGATGGCAGTATGGATGCGGTACTGGTCGGAGGTATGCGAATACCGCTCGACGAAATGGACGGCGACCCCGAATTCGCTGTCCGCGTCGCGTCACTACCAGGCGTACTATATGCTTTTTTTGCGCGGTACACTGAACCGTCGGATCTGCGCATCGACGATTTGATCCTCACCGTCGAAGAACGTGCTGACGAGGACACCGATACCTACGCAACCCAGGATTTGCCCGCCACGGCGTTTCATGCGTCTGCGCTTCGACAACCCAGTCACCTTACGCTCCTAAACGAGCCAAGCTTGAGAGCGCCCCTTTCGCAGCCCCTCACTCAAACGCAACTCGCCGATTCGAACTTTTGGCGCAAAGCGCCGCAGGAGCTTTGTGATATCGCTGACTCACGAGATCGGTGGCGTATCGCCTATGTTTGGCAAGCGCTTATCGGATATGGCGTCGCTGCGGCTGGCGCAAATGGCCACATCCGCGCCGCATTCGACAATCCGTTGGCGACCCTATTGCAAAGGACTGGTGCCTTGGTAATCGAGGAGGCATCAGGCGCGACGGCGGTCAAGTATGATTTTCTCGCCCAAATCTATCGCTTTGCCCCCGTCCTCGACAGTGCCGCGCTAATCCAGCATATCTTGACCAGTATGACCTCCCTGTTGCGGGGTGGGATCGGCGTCTTCGTGTTTGATGCCAATCTCGGTGGCCTGCCCGTACCGTTGGCACCTATTTCGCAAGATCCCTATGTTCCGAGCGAGCAGGACATTCATCGCATTGCCCTCAAGATTATCGGGCATGGTAGCGATATCGCGCAGATCGCGTGGCCACTCGACCGCGACGGACCGGCAATCCTGAATCCGACCCCCTTTGGTCTGATCGTCCGGCGCTAAGCCGCCCGCATTTGCAATGCCTGATGGACATCGCAGGCCTCCTCGATGGTATCATAAAAAGTCAGGGCACCGTTGTAGAGCACCGCTCCTTGGCGACAGTAATGCTGCAACATGAACGGATCATGCGAGGTCATGATCAAGGTTCCGTTGTTGCGCCGATTTAATAATTCATCGTCGCAGCGACGTCGGAAGCGGGCGTCGCCCGCGCCGGTCACTTCATCGACAATATAACATTCGAAATTGATCGCGAGCGACGTCCCGAACGCAAGGCGCGCCACCATACCTGATGAATAGGTGGAAACCGGTTGGTGCATATAGGGTCCGAGTTGGGCGAAATCTTCGACAAAATCCAGAAGTTGATGAATGTCCTGATTATAGAGCCGAGCGACAAAGCGAACATTGTCCGCCCCGGTCATGCTGGGCTGAAAGCAGCTGGCAAATCCGATTGGCCATGAAATCGTCATGTTGCGCGTGATTCTGCCCGTGGTCGGAAATTCAATGCCGGCGATCATGCGCAGGAGCGTAGATTTTCCCGCACCGTTCGCGCCGCATATGCCGATGCTGTCGCCCTTGCGGATCTCGAAATTGAGGTCATTGTGGACAACTTTGCGCAGCTTGTGCCCGAAATAGACTTTGCTGACATGTTCGAACCTGACCATCGCATATCATCCAGAAAGAGTGTCCGGCGTCAGCTTGCCCTTCACACACGCAAGACCCGCGTCAAGTGGCAATGGCACGTTCGTCATCGCCGCCGACCTGGCGCGGATGCCGCCAGGCGTCGCAGCGACACTTTGGGGTCCGTGGCGGTCGGATCTTGCGCAAACCGCGCGACGAGCTCGAGTCCATCGTATCGCGAGATGCAGTTTGTCGCCAGGGCGGGCAGCGGCACCGTCTCATCCTCCTCGTCGGCTTCCAGACCGAGCGCTGCAGCCGAGGCCAAGGCGCCGAATTGTGCCCGGGCGGCGGGCGAACCGTTAAGCCACCCCAGATCGATGATCCCATGTGCAACCAGTTCGTCGCGCGAGCCGGCCTCGCGCACCAGTTGGGCGGCCTCGTCCCCCGACAACCACGACCCAGTCAAAGCATGAAGCGCTACGAGAACGCGCTCAATATCCAGCTTAGCAGTCATGTGGCCTCGCGATTCTCGCGGCTTTGAAAAGTCGCAAAGGCGGCTTCGACGCCTTGCGCCATGCGCGTGACGCTGAAGTCTTCCCGCGCTGCGCTCAGGGCGGCGGCTTGGCCGGCGCGCAATCTTGTCGGGTCGGCAAAGAGATCATGCAGAGCGCTGGCAAGCGCTGCTGGCGCGGAATCATCGAGTGGGACCAGAACGCCAGTGCAACCATCCTGTACCACTTCGGCGATCCCGCCACAGTTCAGTCCGACTACCATGCAGCCGTGCGCCAGTGCCTCCGCCGCCACAAGGCCAAACGATTCGTATCGACTGGGTAGAAGAGCAACATCCGCAGCCAAATAAAGGCTGTCCAGCGTCTCGCGCGTCACTGCGCCGCCCAGCTCGAGACGCCCCGACAGCCGCAGCGCTTCCACCTGTTCGGCGATTTCGGGCGCAACCACGTCGCGAAAACTCCCACCACCTACAAAAACGGCGGTTAACGCGGGATTGGATTTGGCAGCGGATACGAACGCCGACAGGGCAAGGTCGATCCCCTTGCGCGGCTCGAACCGGCCGACGAACAGGATCCTGCGCCCCTGTTTGGCCGAGAGCGCGGTGGCGAATGACGGCACTCCATGCACGGCTAAGGCCGTTTTGGCAGCCAAATCCAGCCCCGTAAGCATCTCCAGTTCGTCGATAATCGAGACGCTATTGGCAAGCAGATGCTTTGTCCGTGCGAGCGCCATGCGCTCTGCCGCCTTCATCGGCGTTACAAGACGGGCTCGCACGATCGGTTGTGCCGCCCAGTCCGGCCGAAATCGTTCCGCGATCCCGTAGGTGGTGTGCAAGCTCATGCAGATCGTAACACCGGTCAAATCGAGACACCCGACTCCTTCCAAGTTCCAGATCGGAAAGCTGAGCACGTTCAAACCGAAGGACAGGATGAGGTCGACCTGCGCTCGTACGCTGGCGGCCCACTGTGCCTGATCATTCGGCAAGCCGAATCGCTCGCAAATCCACTGATAGTCCGCTGCGTCCGATGCGATTTCGTGAGTCCAAATGCCGCCTGAGAAGCGGATGCTGGGTTCAAGGTCTTTGGTTTCGCATATAATGTGGATGGTATGGCCGCACCGTGCGAGTTCGCGGGCGAGCAAATGTGTCCAGCGCGGGATCCCGGATTCCCGATCGCCCTTATATTCGCGGCAGATGAAACCGATTGTAAGGCGATCCGCGCGCAACGGGACGAAGGGCTGACGCGGCGGCGGATCATTTGCGGTCCAATGGCCCATGGCGTAGCCCGAGCGTTGCCTTGAAACGTCAAATCCCGTAGCCATGCCTTCAACCAATTCCCGATCAAGTCTAGCGGCATGTCGTGCTGTGATGGCGCCGGCGCTATGTGCCGCCCGGTTTCCCTGAAGCCAATCGTCGCGCAGTTTCATCAGCCGCGCCGCTGCCGCCTGTGCCGCGGCTGGCGACCACGGTTCCATGCCATGGCGATTGATGAAATAGGACTGACTCTTCATCACTGCTCGGATGGAGCGCCGGGTCATGTTACCGGAGCGCAGGGCGCTAGACGCAAATTG
Source organism: uncultured Stakelama sp. (assembly GCA_964631905.1). GTDB lineage: Bacteria > Pseudomonadota > Alphaproteobacteria > Sphingomonadales > Sphingomonadaceae > Sphingomonas. The sequence goes on along the minus strand of CAZWAL010000010.1, from coordinate 23,190 downwards.
ATGCCATACTAACGCGTCGGGCACGCTTGCGATATGCCATCCGGCATCGATCAGCCGGAGACATAAATCGGTCTCTTCCAGATAATAGCTGAAGGTCTCGTCAAACCCGCCCACGCCCCGCAACGCTTCCCGCCGAAACGATGCGTTGGTGCCGAGCAGCGAGGGATAAACCCAACTCCCCGGTTGACAGAGGCTGGATAGGTCGAGATCATCGCTGACGAAATACGGATCGCCAAATCGGTCGCACAGCGTAGTCCGCGCCTGGTAGCGTGTACCTAGGCGCCCGATCGTGTGGCCCCCGGCTCCGCCGACCCGAGGGTCGGCATAGGGTGTAGTCAGGTGCTCCAGCCAGGCTGGATGTGGGATGGCATCGTCGTCGATAAACGCAACAATGTCGCCGCCAGATAGCGAAAGTCCCACGTTGCGCGACATCGCTAGATTGGCCTCAGCGCAGCGACCGATCTTCAACGCTCCAGCCCATTCCTCGAGCACCGATTCGGTTGTATCTTGGGAAGGCCCGTTGACCACGACGATCTCGAAATCTGGCCAGCGCAGTGCCGACAGGCCGCGCAGCGTATCGCCCAACAACTCTGCCCGTCCGAGTGTGTTGACGACGACCGAGACCGAGAGATTGCTCATGGTCAGCCGCGCGAACCCGCACCGGCAAGTGCAATCAGGCTGCCGTTGGCGTTGATGAAGGCCGGATCGGCGATCAGGAGTTGCTTCACCTGCTCGCGGAGCGGTGCTGCACGAAGAATTTGCAGGAGCCAAGGATTGGCAGGTGACGATACACCATGCAGCAGCCAGGCCAGCGCGCGGACTTCGCAGGATGTTACCAGCTTGGACCGAACCTCCGCGCCGCCCAGCGGTTCGAACACCGTCTCCGAGACCTGTGGCGAATATAGTCGAACACCCCCGCCATTGCGGCGCGCCACGAACTCAAGATGCAGCCAAACGTGGTCGATGGGCGCACCGAGCGCAAGGGCATCGCGATACCCGATTTCGGCGTCGACGGTCATGCCAGATTCCTTCAGGCAATGGCTCAATTGCACCCGGTATCCAGCATGCCGTCGATACAGGTTCAGCGCCGCGACATAGGCGTCGACGCCATGGGTCCAGTTTCCGGCATCCCGCGCACGGTCTCCTTGCGCGGCCCGCTCCTTAAAATCGGGATCATGGCCTGCAGCTTGCTCCGAAATCCACACCGCCACGGCACGCGTCGGCGCAAGGTCTGGCAAGCTGCGCAGGAGCGACGGGTTCCCTCGTCGCGCGGCGATTACTGCGCGTCCTAGCAACAGCGTCAAAACGCGGCGAACCCGATCTTCCGGAACTTGGGCAAGGCGCGCGCGAAAGTTTTGGAAGCGCCGCGATTCTTGCTGTGCGCCAGGTGAAATCAGTACATCGAGAGGCTTGAGCGCCAAGGGCACCCCCTTGCCAAGGGCCAGGATCGCCTTGGAAGTCTTTGCGAACGATTCAAACATCGCCATTGACCGATCCCGGTAAGACCTCTCGGCAAAGCCGGGCAAACACACAGTCTTCCACCATGGCCCGTTGCGGCGTCCAACCCGCCAAATCGTCGGCCAGCGCATCGCTCCAAAGCGGGATCGCAAGCCGATCGGCAAGCAATGCCATGTGGTCATCTGCGCGTTTCACGTCGAACAGGAAGTGGCGCGCACGGGGCACCGATGGGGCAAACCAAACATCGTGCCGCAAAACATGGACAAGACCAGGATTTTCGGCATAGAGTCGAACGGGGAACAACGTTGCCAGCCGGTTGCGGTCATCCTCCCTCGCGGCAACGTCAGCCAAACCATAGGCTTCGAGCCATTTGCTACAAAAGGCGTTGTCGCTTGAGGCGACGGCAAGACGCGATCCAAACGCCGGTCGGCCGGTCGGAACGCTGGCCTGTGAGCCCAGAACCATGGGATATTCAGCCAACGCGTCCATGGTTTTCAAAAGTATCATGTCCGTAAACGCAAATACGCCACCCAGCCGTGACAGCGCAAGCAAGCGCACGATATCCATGCGCAATTGCCTACCGCACACCCTGGCCCGCCCGAATCGTTCGAAAGGTGGAACAAGGATTAGCTTGACCGCCCCAGACACGAGTTCCCAAAAATCGCCCACGGGCACGTCGTCTGCAAACAGCAGCACTCGCGCGCGTGGGTGAAGTCGCGCTGCACAAAGAATCGCGATGGCCGCATCAAAAGGAAATGGCTCACAATCTTGTACGATATGGCCGAAGGAAACGGTTTCAATATACGCCCGCTGAACCGGGTGGTCGCGAACTGCCTCGGCGTCGAGCTGCGCCAATAAATCGGCAAGTGCAGGATCGAGCCGCGCTTTGTTCGAAAATCCCCGAGGCCATCCCAGATCAAGCATGATCGGACCAGTTTGGCTTCCCCGAACTGGCCGCGTCAATGCTGCATTGGTGCCGATCCAGCCAATCGATAAAGCCTACATACCCGCCATGCGCCAACAAGGCACCTTGGAGATGGCCGAGCCGTGGCAGCGCATGCGCATCAGCGCGCTGAGCATAGTCCACCAACGCACGATAGTTCGGCTCATCAACAAATCCGCTCATCTGATATTCGTTCAGTGCTGCAACGGGTGCGATCTCCGCCAGCCCCATTCGCGCAGCAAATCGGTCGAGCGCGAGGCGATTGAACTTTGGCTTACTCGGGTGGTTGGCATTTCCGCCGGCCCTCACGCGGTATTGAATTGTAACTTTGCGAAAGTTCCCGCAATTTTCTGCCGTCGCCAGCCGCGCCCACAGTTCATAATCCTCCTCGCACCGGAAAAGTCCATCATATCGCAAATTGGCGCCCAGCCTGGCGCGGTCGAACATTACCGTGGGGTGGACGAAGGGATTACCCACCAAAAGTGTGTTGATAATTTCGCTACCGTACCGACAATTCGAGATAAGTCCCCATTCATCGCCGAACTTTTCGGCCGCCGTCCCGCAAAAATCCAAGCCTTCCAGCAGAAGGAATCGGAGCTGTTCGCCAAGGCGCCATTCCTCCATATAATCGTCAGCGTCCATGCGGGCGATGTAACGCCCGACCGCAAGATCAAGGCCGAGATTCAGGGCATTCGCGACTCCACCATTCCGTGAGGGCCGCACAACCTGTATACGTGGATCCTTAAATAGTTCAATTTCCTTACTTAAATCTTCTGTGGATCCGTCATCAATTATGATAAGTTCCCAATTACTGTAGATCTGATTTACAACACTAAGCAGCGAGGCCGCGATCGTTTTTTCGCAGTTGTAAGCAGGCATTATTATTGAGATTAGTGGCCCCTGCATAGAGATCCTTTCTGCACAGCCATTAGGTTTTTTCTCGCATCCGCGCAAGATTTTGCCCAGAAGTGCGTTCGAGGCCCAAATCTTTAACTCGCGCGCTTGCGCTAAGCTTGACTCGCAATTCCGACGATCCTAAAATTCGGGTTATAGAGGGCAATAGATTTTAGCAGGGATTCAGCCATTGACCGAGACAATCGATGCTCCGTGTGAAACTTATGTGACAAAATTGACCGAGACGCTTTCGACTTTAGATCGGGCAAGCGTCGACAAGGGCGTTAACCTTGTCCGTGAGGCTTGGCTCCGAGGGGCGCAGATATTGACACTCGGGAATGGAGGGAGCTCGATGACCGCGCTTCACTTTATTACCGACTGGAACAAGATGGTTTATCTTAGCAGCGGCATACCTTTTCGCGGCCGTAGTTTGGTCGACAATATGGGTCTTGTGATGGCCTATGGGAACGACATCTCCTTCGCGGACATCTTTTCAGAACAGCTGAAGAATTTACTCCAGCCGGGTGATTTGGTCATTGCCATTTCCGGCAGTGGAAACTCGGAAAACGTCATACGTGCTGTTGATTATGCAAATGCAAATGGCGGCGTCACGCTGGGTTTGTGCGGATATTCCGGCGGCAAGCTAAAAGAGAAGGCGCAGCACAGCATTTGGGTTGAGCGGAATGACATGCAGCTATGCGAAGACATTCACGCAATGTTCGGACATATCGTGATGCAATCCTTGTGCAATTGCTTGCACTGAGTCAGGCGGTATCGTGATTACGGGGGCGGTGACGCATGTCATTACCGGTGGCGCGGGGTTTATTGCAGTCAATTTAGCAAAAAACCTTTTGGCGCGTGGCAACCGGGTTCTGGCGATCGACAATCTGTCTCGTGGGAAAAAGGCGTTTGTTGACGAGTTGGAGCCGCGCGACCTCATATCTTTTCGGCAGGCGGATGTTTCTTCGGCCAGCGATCTGGATGCGGCATTGGCCGATGTTGGGGATGGGCCGGTTGAGGTCTGGCACCTTTGCGCTAATTCCGACATCCCGGCGGGCGTACATGATCCCGAAGTTGATCTGAAAGATACCTTTCTGGTCACGCATTCGATTTTGGCTGCCATGCGCGGGCGCGGCTGGACGCATCTTCATTTCGCCTCGACTTCTGCGGTTTACGGAGACCACGGTGTTAGGCGGTTGACGGAAGACACTTTTTGTCAGCCGATTTCGAACTACGGCGCCATGAAGCTTGCTTCCGAGGCGGCGATCTACGCAGCGGCCGAGTTCTTTCTGAAACGCGTTGATATCTTTCGTTTTCCGAACGTTGTTGGTGTCCCCGCGACCCACGGCGTAATCCTCGATTTCGTGAACAAGCTGCGGCGAACGCCGGGTCAGCTCGACGTGTTGGGGAATGGCACTCAGCGCAAAGCTTATCTGCACGTCAGTGACTTGGTGGCGGCGATGCTATGGATCGCGGACCGGCCGGGAAACGGTATGCATCTCTACAATATCGGTCCACCGGACGAGGGCGTTACGGTCAGGGATATTGCCGAGCTAACATGCTTTCGAGCGTCGCCGGGGGCGACTGCCTGTTACGGCACTGAAGACCGGGGTTGGGTCGGAGACGTTCCCCGGTTCAGCTATGATGTTGGAAAACTCGCTCGCTCCGGCTGGTCGCCCTCATTGAGCTCGCGCGAAGCGATCATCCGCGCAATCGACGAAATCGTGGCCCAGGAGCATGGCGGCAGTACTGCGCGCGGCGACATGGGGGCGGCTGCGTGCGACAGGCCCTGATACTGGCGGGCGGACAAGGGACGCGGCTTGCTTCTCGGCTAAACGGCGCGCCGAAGCCCTTGGTGAAGATCGACGGGACACCATTACTCGAGCGCCAGCTGGCGATGTTGGCTCAACATGACATCGACCATGTTCTCGTGATGGCAAATTATCGGACCGATGCACTTGCGGAATACTGCGCGACGCTTCGGTTCTCGGCCATGCAAATCGACATCGTTCCGGACAGCGGCGGCCCGCGCGGGACGGCCGGTGCCGTTTATGACGCAGCCCATCTGTTGGCACCAACCTTCCTGGTCCTGTATGGTGATACGCTTCTCGATATCGATCTCCACCGCTTCTGGCGGTCGCATCTCGACGCGAATCGCAACTTCGGCGCCCTTGGTTCCCTGTTTCTGCATCCCAATGATCATCCGCACGATTCCGACCTGGTCGATGTCGATCACAACGGCGTGATCCAGGCATTCCATCCAAAGCCGCATCGCGCAGGCCAATGGCACCGCAACCTTGTCAACGCGGCGTTATACATTCTGGAGCGGGACTTGTTGGCTGGTGTGGCCGTTGGACGCGGCATCGTCGATTTCGGCAGGGACCTGTTCCCGGCGGCATTGACCGAGGGCATTCCGCTGCACGGTTATGCCACGTTCGAGTATATCAAGGACGTCGGGACGCCGGAGCGGCTGGACCGCGCGGAAGCCGATTTACGCTCCGGCAAGGTTGCGCGAAGTCGACTCGGGCTGCCGCAAAAGGCCGTCTTTCTGGATCGGGATGGCACATTGAACCGTCCGGCCGGTCATATTGCCGCCCCAGACGCGCTCGAGCTGATCGACGGCGTAGGGGAGGCGATCTCGCGGCTGAATCGCGCCGAGTATCGCTGTGTGATGGTTACCAATCAGCCAGTCTTGGCGCGCGGTGATTGCGACGTAGCCGGCCTCAATCGTATTCATGCGAAACTCGAAACGATCCTGGGGCAGCACGGCGCCTTTCTCGACGCTAGCTATGTGTGCCCGCATCATCCCGATACAGGGTTTCCCGGCGAAGTTGCCGAACTGAAAAAGGTTTGCGATTGCCGCAAGCCTGCTCCGGGCATGGTGCTCCGGGCGCAAGCGGATCTGGGAATCGACCTCGCGCAATCCTGGTTGGTGGGGGACAGTACGGCAGACATTGGCGCGGCGCGGGCGGCGGGTGTGCGATCGGTCCTCGTGCGTACCGGCAATGCGGTCGCAACCATGCTGCCGGTCGAACCCGATTATGAAGTCGCGGACCTTCCTGCCGCCGTAAGCCTCATTCTCGACCAGCATCAAGCGTTGCAGGGTGTGTTGCAGCCGATCACCGGCGCACTTAGCGCCGGTATGGTGGTGCGCGTTGCCGGCCAATCCCGCCAGGGCAAGTCCCTGATCGCGAGTGTGCTGCGCGAAATGCTGGTGGCCTCCGGGCAGGCAACTGCGCACGTCCGGCTTGACCGATGGTTGCTGCCGCCCGATCGGCGCCAGCCCGGTGCCGCGCCGAAGGATAACTTCGATTGGGCACGCTTGACCGATCAGCTCGAGCCGTGGTTTGCAGGCGGCAGTCTAGAGACCGAAATGCCGTGCTACGACGCCGCGGGGCTGTCGCGTTGCAGTGGCGCGCTACTCCGTCTGCCGCACGACGGGATCCTGATTGCCGACGGCACTTTCGCTTTCGACGTGGCCCCGGAAGCCGCTCGACCCGGGATTAAACTCTTCGTCGACGGCGACGAGCCATCGCGCGCAGCCCGGTTCCTCGCCGAGTATCGCCGGCGTGGGCTCGCGCCTGAAGAAGCAGAAGCACTTTACAGCGCTCGACACGCCGAGGAATTTCCCGCTGTCGAAGCGCAGCGCATCAGCGCCGATCATATACTGTCGTTCCCAACCCGCGCCATGCCCGATCGGATTGCGTTATGATCATCAGCCGGACGCCGCTGCGCATGAGCTTCGTGGGAGGAGGCAGTGACTTGCCGCAATTCTACCGTGAACATGGCGGCGCGGTGCTCAGCACGGCGATCGACAAATACATCTTCGTAACAGCCAATCGAAAATTCGACTCCGGCGTGCGGTTGGCCTATTCCATTACCGAGGAAGTCGACGGCGTCGATCTGATCCGCCACCCGTTGGCGCGCGAAATTATGCAATTCCTGCATCTACCAGGCGGCATAGAAATCACGACGGTCGCAGATATTCCCTCGAAAGGCACTGGGCTTGGATCGTCGAGTTCTTTCGCGGTAGGGTTGCTGAATGTGCTTCACGCGTTTCAGGAACGCTTCGCCTCGGCGCGGATCTTGGCCGAGCAAGCCAGCCATATCGAAATTGACCGGCTGAAAGAGCCGATCGGCAAGCAGGATCAATATGCCGCGGCGTTCGGCGGCTTCTCGCTCTATGAATTCAATCACGACGACAGCGTGACGGTGTCACCCGTCATTATGGCGCGCGACAAAAAGGCCCAAATGGCGCGCCGAATCGTGATGTTCTACACCGGAATCACGCGCTCCGCGTCCGGCGTACTCACGCATCAGTCCCAGGCGATCAGCACCGATCAAGACAAGATTCAGAACATGAAACGCATGGTTGATCTGACCTACATTCTGCGGGATGCCCTGCAGGACGGACAGATTGACGATGTCGGCGCGCTCCTGCACGAGAATTGGGAGCTCAAGAAGACGATGGCGAAAGGCATCAGCAATCCCGATATCGATTCGGCTTATGCCGCTGCCCGCGCCGCTGGCGCGCTGGGCGGGAAGATCCTCGGCGCGGGCGCGGGCGGCTTCTTCATCTTTTACGCGCCGGAGGAACGGCACGATGCGATTGAACAGGCGCTCCATCCGATGCGCCGGATCCCGTTCGAATTTGCCGATACCGGCAGCCGTATCATCTTCGCGGATTAACGCAGGAACGCGGCGAAATGCTCGTCGAGCCTTAAAGGAGAGTTGACGTAATGATCAAATATCCGGCCAGAATGACTGACATTCCCCGATCACTTGAGATCACGAACGCGCGAGCGGACGAGGCAGATGTTGAGGAGGCGCATGCAATTCGCAAAGAGTACTTTCTGGATATCGCGCCGAACCCTTACATGGTCGACGTTTCACGCGCGTTTCGCCTTGCCAAGAATGCCGCAGTTTACATTGAGGTCGGCACGCAAGACAAAGGAAACATCGCATGGCTTGCCCGAACCAAGCTGAAACCCGGCGCCACGGTCATCGACATCGACTTCGAGACATATCCGGAGAACGACGCGAAAATTCAGGCCGAACTTACCGCAGCCGGCTTTGATTATCATCCGCTACGCGGCGATTGCCTGTCGGAAGAAATCCTGACGCAAGTCCGCGATATTCTTGCAGGTCGGCAAGCCGATTTGATTTTCTGCGATAGTCACTACACCTACGAACATACCATGACCGAATTCAGCCTATACTTTCCGTTGGTAAAATCCGGCGGCTTCCTTTTTTTCCACGATTCCGTCTGGTCTGGCGACATTACGACCGAGTGGCCCGAAATGCACAAGCGCGGCAAGGGCTTTGCAATCGCCGACCTTGATCGCTATTATCCCGCCTATCTTTTGGAAGGGTGGGATACCCCCGTTCGCCGCTTTACAATGCCGCCTCTATTAGTAACCTATTGGGGCACCGTCACGATGTTCCCTAAGGAATAGCTGGTCACGTAATTACCAACAACGTTCTGAATAGACTTGGTATTTTATAACAGGTTAGAATGAATATTGTGGAATAGGTCCAGTTTTAGTAATATTACGGAACGGTTTATTTCCATAATATCGCGATATTATGTGAGGCGAAAGACGGCCTTTTCTCGAAGAATTGGTGGCACAACAATGTCCTATTATTTACCCGGCAACCTCAAGGATTTCGGGGCAAAATATTCATCTCAGACGGATGAGGATGGCATCATTGAGGCCATCTTTAACCACATCCCGCCCCGGTCGAGGTATTTTGTCGAATTTGGCATCGGGCCAAATTGGCTGGATCACGATTACGTCAACGGGCTTGAAGGCAATTGCAATCGCCTTCGCGACGAGAAGGGCTGGAGCGGCCTTTTGATGGACGGCGGTACCCATCCTGAAAAATACGACGTAAAGCGCGAATTCATCAAGCCCACGAATATCAACGGCCTGTTTCGGAAGTATAATGTCCCGGACAACGTCGATATCGTTTCCATCGACATCGACGGGCAGGATTTCTGGATAATGATGGCGCTAGACTATCGGCCCACGTTGATGATCGTCGAGTACAATCCCAATTTTCTGCAAACGCACCAGAAGATGACCGTTCCTTTCAACGAGAGGTTTCGCTGGGATGCCACCAATTACTATGGCGCCAGCCTTGGAGCGCTTTCCCACCTTGCACATGATAAAGGCTATAAGCTGGTCTATGCCAACGGTGTGAACGCCTTTTTCGTCTTGGAAAAAATGCTAGCTAACCCCGAAGACTTCAACGACATCAGCCTGAATGTCGCGCACGCGCAGCATCTTCCCGATCATCTGATGCGGCGTTGGGAAGTTATCGAATAGGCCAATGTTTAGCCGGATGAGTAACTACTGCTTGTCCGGCCAAGGCGATTGATTAAGTAATCTCCGGAGAATGAGTATGGACCATAACGATTTCGTCAATCTTGCTCGTGACTATGCGCGGCAGAAGCCTTTCCTGCAGCTGGCAACCCTGTTCAGTCCAGAAAAGGTGGTCGGATATGACAAGGTGCGTGTCGGTAGCGAAATCGACGGCGGTTATGTCATGCTTGATGACTTTGCAAATGTAGATTTGGCCCTATCCTTTGGCGTCGATATCAATGCAGACTGGGATATTGACGTAGCAGACCGCGGTATCGCTGTTCAACAATATGATCATTCGGTACCGCAATCTCCAACGGATCACCCGAAAGTCTCGTTTTTTAAGCAAATGATTACTGCTCGGGGCGATGATGAAGACAGTAACTCTATACCTCGAATTCTGGCGGATGCACGTGTCCATCGTGATGCTTCGGTGCTGCTCAAGATCGACATTGAAAGCGCGGAGTGGGATGTGTTCGATGCTTGTCCGTCCAGCGACCTCGCCCGTTTTTCGCAGATCCTGGTAGAGTTCCATGATTTCGATCGCGCGATCGACCCATATTGGCTCATGCGTGCCGCTAGAGTATTGAAAAAACTGAGAAGCCACTTCGGGGTATATCACGTACACGCGAACAACTGGTCGCCAATGGCCGTGATTGGGAATGTTTATTTTCCGAGTACTCTGGAGGTTTCGTTCGCCAACAAAGCGCGATACGAGTTCGAGCCGACGCGAGAACTGTTTCCTACGCGTCTTGATGCTCCTAACAATCCACTACGTCCCGATCTGTATTTGGGTGCATTCCAATTTCAGACCATTTGAATTGCGGGGCATCGTCATGACCAAGGCGTTCTTGACTCCCTGGATACAGCTGCGTCGAGCCAACGCTGCGCGCGATCGGCGTGATTGGGCGGGCGCAGCTAAAGACTATCAGGCCTATGTTGTCGCGCGTCCCCGGCATGGGGCCATTTGGGTGCAATTGGGCAACTGTCTGAAGGAGGCCTTGCAATATGAGGCGGCTTTGGCTGCCTATCGGCAGGCCGCTACACTGCTGCACCGAAATGTAGACCTTCATGTGCAGTTGGGCCATCTCGCAAAATTAGACAATCGCCATCATGATGCAATTGAGTCCTATTCGGCTGCGTTAGAAATTGACCCTAGCTCGGAGGACGCCAAGGCAGGCTTGGAGAGCATGGGGGGCAGCGCGATGGGGCGACTGCTCGTCAACCCCGACCGCGACCGGCAACTCAACCTGAAGGATGCTGCGCTCGATCCGCGTAAGGTCGCAGCGTCCGCAGCCGTCCTTGCCGATTTTGTTAGCCGACTGCCAAGTTCATCGGACGACCCTGAGTCAGGCAAGATCCCTCAGATGTTGCATTTCGTGTATGGCTTCAAGGCCCGTGGGGATCTTCCCTATTATGGCTGCATGGCGATCAAATCCGCGCTGCATTTCAACCCTGGCTGGAAGGCGTACTACTATACGATGCACGAGCCGGAGGGACCGAACTGGGATTCAATAAAGGGTCGTGTCGAGATTATTCTGCTTAAGGATTTCACGCACTTTGGCAACGCGAAGCTCCATCATTACGCCCACAAGGCAGACATCATCCGCCTGCTGGTGCTGAATCATGTAGGCGGTGCCTATCTGGATATCGACTCGATTACCCAACGATCGTTTGAGGACCTTCGCGAGCACGATTTCGTGATGGGCGTGCAGGCCGCGGGTCCCGATTCGTCTTCAGGCTTATGCAACGCGATTATGTTCGGTCAAGCCGGCGCCGCGTTTTCGACGCGTTGGCTTGCCGAATATGATTATTTTCGGTCGAAGGGGCGTGACGATCTCTGGGATTATCACTCGGTAAAGATGCCCGTGCGCTTAGCCGCCCGCTTCCATGACGAGATTACCGTTTTGGACTATCGCGCCTTTTTCTATCCGTTGTGGGGGAACATCAAAAAGGCGTTGTTCTCCGAAGGCAGCGCGATCTACGCCGACGATTTCAAGTCGGCATACTGTTTTCATCTGTGGAACGGCGCCACCGGCGAATGGCTGGACGGCATCGATCCGGCCTACGTCCGTACATCGAAGTCGATTTACGCCAAGATCGCAAGAGAGGTTGAAGGCATTTCTGCCTCCCCGATCATGCCGCCGCAGACCGATGAGGTTCCACGATGAAGTTTCCGCTCGTTTCGCTGATCATGCCGACGATGAATTCGGCCGAATTCATTGGCGAGACACTCTATACGCTGGTCGATCAATTGTACCGCCCGTTCGAGCTCATCGTCTTAGACGGGGGGTCAACCGATAGGACGCTTGAGATCGTCGACGATTTCAACGACGGCAATATTCGGGTTATTCAACTCGCGCCGGGTCTCGGTATTGCCAAGGCGTTGAATGTGGGCATCGCCGCCGCCGAAGGCAGCTTTATTGCCCGCATGGATGCCGACGACCTGATGTATCAGTGGCGACTCAATGATCAGGTCAACTACCTTCTTGCGAACCCGGACGTTGAGATGGTCGGTACAGGGGTCGACGCTTTTGGCGACCACGAGGGGGTTTTCCGAAACCCGCTCACCCATCTCGATATCCGCAACGAATTCCTCGTCAACAATCCGTTTTTTCACCCGACCGTAATGTTTCGCCGGTCGGTCGTCGATCGGAGCTTGCTGCACTACAACGAAGCCCATTTTTTCGAAGAGGATTATGAGCTCTGGGGTCGACTGATCCCGCAAATCACCTGCGCCAATCTTGATCAAAGTTCGATCCGCTACCGCATTCGCGGAAACAGTACGCAATGGGACCCTCGCAAATTCCGATTCAAACGTCAGGCGTTACTGGGGTTCTGTCAGCAGGCAGGGTTGAACGACGACGTCCTCATCGATGCGCTGGCCGAGTTTCAATGCAGCAGCTTTATCCGACATGATCATTATCTGGTGCTACGCGACTATGCGGTTTCGACCGAGGGAACGACGATGCCACGGCTCGGTTGGTTGCACGACGCGCTAGTCCGCGAAAAGCGTTATATCGATTTCAGTAGCTGGTTTCGCATCGCAAAGGGCTGGCCGGTATAGCATTTCCTTGATTGCCTGAAGCGGGAAACGCTGAAACCCGGGCACACGATCGGACCCGGATCAGGCGTACATTACAGATTTCTGCAGAACTGGACAGGTGCGCAATTTGATAGCAAGGCGCTGGCCACACGACTGCCCGAACAACGCGAGACTATCTTGATCAATTCGATGTTACACAATGCGGGCAGGCTCTGGTCGCGCGTCCGAGGCGCAGAGGCATCCGGAGCCGACATTTCTGAGGCACAACCAGCGCTACCGCATCCTTTTATGGCGCCGCTCTGGCTGATCGCACCGCCGGTTTCGTCTGCCATACCCTGGACATGGGCGTTGCCGCGACTGGATCAGCCGGTGTCGCAAATGTGCACAAGCGAACAGATGCAGGGCGAGGTTTACGAGCAATTTTGCCGGGATGTCGGCAACTGGCCCCATTTCCACCGAAAGCTCTGGGAATACACTTATATCTGGGGGGCGTTTCTTCATTATGGCGTGCTTCGTGAAGGAACCCGCGTCCTAGGTTTCGGCGTGGGGAAGGAATCGCTCGCTTCGGCATTTGCATCTCGCGGTCTTGAGGTGACGGCCACGGACGCGCCGCCTGAGATCGGCGAAAGCCTCGGCTGGTCTTCGACCGGCCAGCATGTGGAGGACCTGCACGCACTGCACTGGCCAGCGCTGATATCTTTGGAAGATTTCGATCGGCAGGTTCGGTTTCGCACCGTCAACATGAATGCGATCCCGCCGGACCTGGCGGGCTATGATGGATGCTGGTCGTCATGCGCACTCGAGCACCTAGGCAGCATCGACCACGGCCTCGATTTTATCGAAAACAGCCTCGAGACCCTTCGACCAGGCGGTGTGGCGGTCCATACGACCGAACTCAACCTCTCCTCCAATACCGAGACGTTCGACCAGCATCATCTCGCGCTCTATCGGCGTCACGACATTGAGCGGCTAGTCGAGCGCTTGGTCAGCCGGGGGCATACGGTCGCCCCTCTCAATTTCTATCCGGGGACGTCGCCTGTCGATGAGCATATCGATCTACCCCCCTACAGCCAATCTCACTTGCCCGACGCGCTGCCGCATCTCAAACTGGAAGTCGCCGGCTACGTGACGACCTCCTTCGGGCTCATCGTACGCCGAGGGGAATCTGGCTAAGGCACCGGGCTTGAATCGGTAAGTGCTTGCATATCGGCACGCGCTTTGCGACAGGCACAAATCGACGGGGGCTTCCACGCCGTCGAGCTGGGTAGCGGACGGCACGAACGGGGATAAGATGCACGGAGTTATCCGGTCAGCAGAGTTTGATGCTTTAAAGCAAGCAGGCGCTTGGGCAAAAATCTGGCATATAGTCCGCCCTATACGTTGGTTTTTGTTATTCGTGGGTGCTCCCACCTTGTTGGCTACGGTATATTATTACGGCTTTGCCTCGAACCAGTATGAGGCAAGCGCAGATTTCGTAGTGCGCCGTTCCGAAACAAGCGCAAAAGGCGGTCTCGGCATTGGGCAGGTGTTAGGGTTCAGTCTGGGTGTGACGCAAAGCCAGAGCGAAGCCTATATCGTCGAGGAATATTTGCTTTCCCACGATGCGGTGCGTGTACTTCGTGAAAGAGACAGGATTGTCGAGCGATTCACGCGTCCGAGCATTGATTTCCTGAGCGGAATGTGGACGACCAATCCAACACCCGAAACGCTGCTGAAATATTATCGGAAGCACGTTGCCATCGAACAGGACGGTGATTCGGGCATTACGCACTTGCGGGTTCGTGCCTTTTCCCCTGAAGATTCATACACAATCGTACGTCGCCTCCTTTCATTGGGCGAAGGGCACGTCAACCGGCTGAACGAACGTAATTTCAGAGACGAAATTGCGTCGTCGGCCCGCCAGTTAGCCGCAGCCGAAAGAGCGCTGGCCGAGGCACAGACAAAACTGACGGCTTTCCGAAAGGAGCATGGTGATATTGACCCTGCGTCGTCGGGCAGAGCGCAGATTGGCTTGGTTTCAGGTGTCGCGGCGCAACTGGTATCAGCGCGGGCCCGGTTGCAGAACGTCGGTCGGGCGGTGTCGCAAATCAGCCCCCAGTATCTCGCATTGGCGGCCGAAGTCCAGTCACTTGAAGCCCAAGCTGCCCAGGAGAATCTCCGCCTCGCGGGGTCTACAACATCCATTGCGGCGGATCTTGGGGCGTATGAAGATTTGTTGGTGCGAAAGGAGTTCGCAGCGCAGCGTTTCACGTTGGCGGCTGCTTCGGCCGAACAGGCCCGCATGGAAGCGATTAAACAACAGATTTATGTGACACGGGTTGTGGAGCCGGCAATGCCGGTCAAATCGCTATACCCTGAGCGGGGCAAGGCGATCGCTACGGTTTTCTTCGCGCTACTGATGGCCTATGCTATTGGGTGGTTGTTGATTGCGGGCGTCAAAGAGCATTCGATCTGATGTGATCCCGCTTGATCCGGCGGAACCGCGTGCGGTTACCGGCTAACCAGGAGGGCGCTTTCACTTATTAGGGATTATTTGCATGGCGTTGCATGAGCCTATTCCGGTGAAAAGCGGCGAATGGCAGAGGTTCGCACGCGGCTTTGCTGTGCAATCCCAAGTGATGGGCGCATTGATCATTCGGGAGATGCAAAGTCGATTTGGTCGTCATAATATTGGCTATCTATGGATCATTGGCGAACCCATGCTGCTTGCATCCGTAATTGGCGCCATTCACGAGTTGGCTCATTACGGTGAATCATTAAAGGGTGTTCATCCATACGCATTCACGCTTCTCGGGTACAATATATTCATTATATTTCGTAACGTGTTCAACAAAGGTGATCACCTTCTTGATGCTTCGAGCCATCTTTTGCTTCATCGTATCATAAAGCCAGTAGATATCATTGTATCTAAAGCAATTGTCGAAATTATCGGTGCAATCTGCTCACTAATTATATTGACAATTGTTGGAATTACATTGGGAATTGCTAACACTCCTGTTCGGCCACTCTATCTTTTGATGTCGTTGGGTTTGATGAGTTGGATTGGGACTGCACTGTCAATCTTAGTTGCTGTCTATACTTACGAAAGCCATCTTTTGAGCCGTTTTGTTCACCCCTTTTCTTATTTTATGGTGCCGCTCAGTGGGGCATTTTTCACCATGAGCTTCCTACCGGAGGGAGCCCGTAGTGTCATGCAGTGGAACCCGCTGCTTGCGATCTTCGAGATCGCCCGATACGGACAGTTCGAGGCAGCTAGTGGTAAATTTCTCTATCCCGGATACGTCACGGCAGTCTGTGCGGTTCTCACTTACTGGGCCCTCCTGTCGCTTCGTGGTGTCGAAAAGCGGATCCATGTCGGATAGGGCACTTTGCGCGACTTTGCCCATGTATGAAGTCTGGCCTCTGGCATCGCTCCTTGCCGTGATCTTCTGAAGGAAGCGGCCCTGCGGACCTGATCGACGCATATCATTGGCTCCCTCTAATCACTGGGCAAGAACTCTAATGCCGAATTTTCTCCGTAGGTTTGGGCATCGCCGGGCACGATATCGCGATACCATGCCGCAGCTTATGCAGTATGTCGGTGACGATACGATCCTGACCTATGGAAGAGATGAAGTCTTTGTCTACCTTGACGGTCGCGATGCAAGCCTGACTCCTTGCCTGCTTCGTGATGGGACATGGGAACCCGCGCTCTTCGCTTTCCTGAAACGCAACCTGCGGACCAGTGATTGTTTCGTCGATATCGGTGCCAATAATGGAATCCATGCCTTGCGTGCGGCCCGTCAAGTCGGGACAAAAGGCATGGTGATTGCATTTGAGCCGCAGCAGCGCCTTTATGACCTTCTCCATCGGAGTACCTGTGCCAACCTGCTTGGCGACCGGATCCACATTCGCCGGATGGCGATAGGCGCGTCGGAAGGCGTCGCGAACCTCGGAACGTTTGCCCACTTGACGGGATCTGCAACTATGACCGCCAACTCCCAGATCATAGCTCACGAAGCCGTCCCGGTTGCGCCTCTGCCAAGTGTATTATCCCAGATTGCGAACGAAATTCAGCGACCCATCGAACCCAGCATTATCAAAATTGACGTCGAAGGATTTGAATATGATGTCTGGCTAGGCATGCGAGAATGGACACATGGCCGAAATAATCTGATCATCATGATCGAATACTCTCCAGTCAGCTACAGAGACATGGGTTATGATCCACTTACTTTGCTGGTTGATTTTAAGTCTTACGGATTCACGGTTGCTGAACTCGTTAACGACGGTTCAGCGCGCGTTCTCAATCATCTAGAAATGGAATCGATGGCTCGATCACAACGGCAATACGATTTGGTAATAAGTAAGTAGCCGTAGAGCATAGATTGACCTTACCCGGCGCCACGACGATCGAGTCGTTGAAATTCTTGGGGATCATTGGGCTGGTTTTCCTGCTGTTTTTTTTCTGATTGTTGGCGCGAATGCCTAAGGTGTCCTGGCCGAAATGCCAGCAACAAATTCAATGATGTCGTGGCAATAGGCGACCTCAGTCATCGCCTGAGTAACGTGCGGGCGGCGGCGCTCCGCCACGTCCGGTAACGCCGTGATCGCCTGTGCCCAACCCGCTTCGTCATCCGTCGTTAGCAACACCGTCGTGGCATTCGCCACTTCTCGGTGTGCCGGAATATCGGAAGCAATTGTTGGGACGCATAATGCCTGCGCCTCCAGGAGAGGCAGCCCGAAGCCTTCTGCTAGTGACGGGCACAACATGCCTGCTGCCCCTCGCAAGAGCGACGCTAGCGCGGGGCTTGAAAGGCCGGCCACATGGTGAACGCGTTCAGCCAGCGCAGAATCGGTTTTTAACGGTGCCAGAATATTTTCAGCGTTGTTACCCAATGATCCAACGATGATGAGATGCGGTGTAGCAGGCCCCATGGTTGCGACGAAACGCCGCCAAACGCGCAGGAGCAAATCGTAATTCTTGCGCGGTTCGATGGTCGAGACAGCCAAGAAATAACGCCTGCCGTGGAGCTCCGGTATGGCGACTTCCACATCAATGAAGGCAGCCGACAACGGCAGCGAACGCACCAGATCTGGAGGCAAGGATCTGCCATCCTCCTGCATCACGGCGCTCACAGTGGCGCGCGTATAGCTCGAATTGAAGATCAAGCAATCGGCATGCTCAGCCGCGGTGCGGATCATCTGCCGATGGTATAACGGTGCCTTCTTCCCGACCAAATGAGGATAATCAATCGGGATGGCATCGTGCACCATTATGGCGCGGATGATGTCAGGACGATTCGCGAGCCAGTCAAAGAACGACGGTATCGCCAGACCCAACTGCCCGATGTTGAGATAGACGGCGTTGGCCGGCACCACGCGGCTCGCGAAGCCACGAGGAAACAAGCCAGTCTTGTATAGCATGCGTAGCATGCGCCAAACCTTGTCCCGAAACAGAAGGGAAGGTACATCCGCCATTGGCGGAGCGTCAAACTTCCGACGCACAATTCTGTTCAACAAAACTTCCAACTGGATATCGCCAATTGGACCGAGATCTTCTGCCCATAACTCCTGAATGTAAACTAATAGATCTCTCACTTGTGCCGACGAGAACGCATATACGCCGATAGGCGTGGGCAATACTCCCACGTTGCGACCCGATGCCTCGTGAAAAAGGTGGCGAGCAAGTGCTAGTTCTATTCTATCAATTCCCCGTGGTGTTAAAAATGCTGGACCAATAAATAATCTCATCACATCGTAAGCTATAACGGGAGGCATGAATAATCTTTCGTGTCGACATTTGTATTATAATATTCATCTATACATCTATGGCGGCATAGATAAGGCATTTTTTCTGCCGTAACGCTGTGGAAAGCTAAACTATTGTCGGTTCAGACATATGATGGGGTGGTAACGTAATCAGTTTGCACGGAATAAGACACGACACAAATAATCCAGGGCTTGCTGCTGAAGCGGCATCCGCCTATCGATCATTACAGTTGTCGCAAAGGCGACAATTCGAATTATAATACAACAATTCGTGACATTGAACCCGATCGGGCAACGCCGTACGATCAGCTCGATGAATTATGCGTGGGGGATAAATTGTTGAAGCCTTCTCAAAGTGATAGGACTGAGCACGGACATCCCCGCACTGACCGAGACCCGGCGTTGGTAAATTCACGCTCACCAGGGGCGATGGGTCCCAAAGATGGCAGCGGATCAGATCTTGAGTCAGGGGCAGCCGTGGAAGCCAGAGCTTTTGATGAACCGGTTGAGCCGTTTCACCACTTGCGGGTGAACAATAGCTTCCTGGCGACCCATGAACGCAACATCTTGCTATATTTGGCCGCTCGTATGCCTCCCGTAGTGACGCCCGATCGGTTGACGCTGCTTGGGCTAGTAGGTGCCATTCTTGTTCTGGTGGGATTCGCCGCCACTCGTACCTCGCCCTGGTTCGTCACCCTCGCAATCCTGGGGCTTTTTCTGAACTGGCTCGGCGATTCGCTTGACGGCACACTCGCCCGTTACCGCAAGATCGAACGGCCAGACTTCGGGTATTTCTTAGATCACTCCTGCGACCTCGTGTCGCAAACTTTCATATTCGTGGGACTGGGGCTTTCCCCTTATTTTACCTTGTTTTCCGCGCAGCTTGCACTTTCTATGTATCTGCTCATGACGAGCTTTACCTATTTGAAGGTGCTGGTCCTCAAGATGCACCATCTTTCTTATTACGGGATGGGCGCGACCGAGTTACGCATTCTGGTGATCGTGTGGGCGTTGTTCGCGATTTGGTATGGCCCTTCACTCATCGACGCCAATTTCATGGGAATGCTGGTGATTGATGTGACGATCTTCACCATGTGGTCGATGGTGTTTCTTGTTTTCATGTGGAAGGTTTGGTCCGACGTTAAGTTGCTTAGACCTATCTTGGACAAATAAATCTAGTAGGCTGAGTTTGCCACTGGCTAGTGGGTGGACAAGGGGAAGAAGGCTGGAAGCAGTAATTGCGGGTACCTGCCGGAATAACTGTAATTAAGCCTAACACGAGACACGCGGAAGCGCTCGACTTTCCGCAGTGCGGATCACTGGATCGCAGCGCGCTACCTAATGATACGTTGACGTACCCCCGTTTGTTTGGTTCTGGCACCGATCGAGTTATCGGTTATCCCAAAGGACAAAGTAATGTCTGATCGAGTGCCAATCGTCCCCGTCATTCTGTCGGGTGGCGCGGGATCGCGACTATGGCCCATGTCGCGGCCGGAAATGCCTAAACAGATGCTGCCGCTGACGGCGGATCAGACGATGCTACAACTCACTGCTAAGCGGACCCACAAAACGGGTCGGTTTGCTGCCCCGATCATCGTCACAAATGCGCAGCACGGTGACATTGTTGCGGCTCAATTGCGCGGTGTGGACATTGTCCCGCAGGCGATTATTCTGGAGACGATCGGCCGCAACACCGCTCCGGCCATTGCTTTGGCTGCGATTGCGACGGGATCGGGCAATTCCCCACTACTGGTCATGCCGTCTGACCATGTCATCAACGACGTCGACGCTTTTCATGACGCGATTGCACGCGCCGAGCCGGTGGTTCGTGATGGCTGGCTGGTGACTTTCGGGATCGATCCGGACTCCCCCGAAACTGGCTATGGCTGGATCAAATCAGGGAGCGAGATTGTCTCTGGAGTCCACCAAGTCGCGCATTTCGTCGAAAAGCCACCGCTTGATCGTGCCGAAGCGATGTTGTCGGCGGGCGATTATTTCTGGAACGGCGGGATTTTTCTGTTTCGGGCCGATGTATATCTTGCAGCACTGGCAGAATTTGAACCAGCCATGCACGCCGCCACCGCACGGGCAATGGCACTGGCAAAGCGCGAGAGCGGCCGGATAATCCCCGATGCCGATGCCTTTGCCGCCTCACCGGCCGCATCAATCGATTATGCCGTCATGGAAAAGGCCGAACGCGTGGCTGTCGTCCCCGTTAATATGGGGTGGAGTGATGTCGGCAGCTGGGGTGCGCTCCACGCACTCAGCGATCGCGATAGTCACGGCAATGTGTGCAAGGGCGATGTGTCGGTGCTTTATTCTCAAAACTGCTTTGTCCGCAGCGATGGCATTCGTATCGCCATGCTTGGCGTCGAGGACACGATTGTGGTCGCGAGCGGCAATGATGTGCTGATCGTCCCGCGCAGCCGATCGCAGGAAGTGAAAAAGCTGCTTGCCCTTATGAAGGACGATTAGCGACACCCGGTATCTGCGGTCCCTGCCGTGAGATGATGCACATATCCGCGATCGATAGTCGTTTCCGCGCGGCAAAGGAGTGCTTTCGCGCTCAAGGAGCTCTTTCACGTCGACGGCAAACAAAAGCTTCCGGTCGATGATCATCGGCGAGGTGTTCGTTGCACTTTATCCAGCGGCTACTAGAGACCGACAGTTGTTTGAGCGTGCTCTGAGATTGCAGTTCACGTCCCTAAGGGATGCGCAAACCCAAAAAGACGGCGTTGGTCGGACCAAGCCGGGGGAAGCGGACGCGTCCGGATTAGCTTAGTCCTTGTAAGGCCGGGCGGTTGCCGGCCCTCGAGAATGGCTGCGACGATGTCAGGCGCCAAATAGCTGATCCGGATCAGGTCCGCGGCGTGCTCGCGGCTATAGCCGAGCCGCAGGGCCAGCTCCTTGAAGGTATCGCAAGCGCCGGATTGCATCGCCGTGCGCGTGCTGATTGCCTGGACCACGAGCTTCGCCAGTGCGGGGTCAGGCCGCCGGCTATCCGCATTGTTCGATGCGATCACGATCTTGGTTTGCCGCCCTGCAGTTGTACACTCCACTGGGGTTGCGGCAGTTACTGCGCGCGTCCCGAAAGCCGGGTCGACCGGCGATAGGATCGCTGTTACCCGCAGTTCGTCGGAAGTGAGTTCCACCCGGCGAAGCAGCGAATGGATCAGCCCAAGTTCGCCGCGCTGTCGCGCGTCTGCAAAGCGGCCTTCGGCAGCTTTGCCGTTTTCCTTCAAACGCATCAGAATTTCCGGCGAAAGCCTCTTTCCACGGATCAGCTCGTCGCAGCGTTTTGCGAACAGCGCCTCGACGAGGTCGATGACGCGTTCCTCCATTTCTCCGGCGCTGACGCGCCATACCGGCTTTGCTCTCTCTGCGGAGCCGTCGTTTTGCGACACATAATAGCGGTAGCATTTGCCTCCACGGAGCGTGTGGGTCGGGGACATTCGCCTTCGGTGACCATCCCAGAGCAAGCCTGCAAGCAGCGCGGGTGCGTCGGCATTGTTTGCGCTGCGACGCTTTGTGCGACGTGTTGCCAGAAGCGCTTGCACCTGCTCGAACTGGGAGGCTCGGATGATCGCTTCGTGTTGTCCTGGATAGCGCTTGTCGCCATGCACCACTTCGCCAGCGTAGAGGCGGTTTTGGAGTATCGCGTAAAGTGCGCCGCGGCTGATCCGGGCTCCTCCATGAGCACGTCCATTGCGATCGGTGCGTGACTTGCTGCGATGGCCGTCTGCATCGAGCTCCGCTACGACTTCGCGTCCCGAGCCGATCGCCAGGTAGCGGGCGAAAATGTGCCTTACGATGGCGGCTTCGGCCGGGTTTATAATCAACTTCCGCTCCTCGAGATCATAGCCGAGCGGGACTGGTCCGCCCATCCACATTCCCCTGGCCTTGGATGCTGCTACCTTGTCCCTGATCCGCTCGCCGGTCATCTCGCGCTCAAATTGCGCAAAGCTCAGCAGGATGTTGAGCGTAAGCCGTCCCATGCTCGATGTGGTGTTAAGGGCTTGCGTAACTGATACGAAGCTCGCATTTTTCGCATCAAGGATCTCCACAATCTTGGCGAAATCTGCGAGGCTGCGCGTCAGGCGATCGACCTTGTAAACCACGATGATGTCGACCTTCCCGGCAGCAATGTCCGCGAGCAGTGCCTTCAGCCCTGGACGATCCATACTGCCCCCGGAGTATCCGCCGTCTTCATAGGTATCCGGCAGGGCACTCCATCCCTCATGGCGCTGGCTCACAATATAGGCTGCACAGGCTTCTCGCTGGGCGTCCAGGCTGTTGAAGTCCTGCTCGAGCCCCTCTTCCGTAGACTTGCGCGTATAGATCGCACAGCGCGCAGCAGTGGAAACATCAGCCACGTGCTTTGCCCGGATATAGGAGGCCGAAAAATCTTGGTCCCGAACAATGGACACCACTGATTCCCCGCGCGATCTGCGAAAGCGAATGATAGTGGCGATCCCGATAGAGATAGCCGTTCTCGAGGACGAGAACATGATGCGTTGATCCGCCCCACTCGCGCATTAGCCTGGTACCCGCCTTTATTCGCCCGTCGGTCACACGGGCCTTGCCGCCTTCTTCAAGGTCTTTGGCCAGCCGCCTGATTTCCCGCATTGTTGCCGGGGTCAGTCCGCCATGGACAGATTGTTGCAGGTGCCAGGCGATGCTGTGGATCGGCGTGCAAAAAGGACCCCGTTAGCGGGGTGATCGGCGTCTAAAAG
>CAZWAL010000009.1:0-37086 GCA_964631905.1 uncultured Stakelama sp. | reverse complement strand
GGGCTTGATCTGCGGGCGATAGGTCTTGTGCTTGATCGGGCCTAGCTTGGTATAGCGCGCCTGGGCGACCTGAACGTCCTTGGGGATATCGACGACGACCGGGCCCGGGCGGCCCGATGTGGCGATATGGAATGCCTCATGCACCACGGCGCCAAGCCTGGCCGGATCCTTCACCAGATAGTTGTGCTTGGTACAGTGGCGGGTGATGCCCACCGTATCGGCCTCCTGAAAGGCATCGGTGCCGATCAGCGATGTCGGCACCTGGCCGGTGATCACCACCATCGGGATCGAATCCATCAGTGCATCGGTGATGCCCGTCACTGCATTGGTTGCGCCGGGGCCCGAGGTGACAAGCACGACGCCTGGTTTGCCGGTGGATCGGGCATAGCCTTCCGCTGCATGCGTAGCCGCCTGTTCGTGCCGGACCAGTATATGCTTGATCTTGCCGCCATTCGCGTTGTGACGGAACAGCGCGTCATATATCGGCAGCACCGCGCCACCAGGATAGCCGAACACGACTTCCACGCCGAGATCGCAAAACGCCTCGACTAGAATATCTGCGCCCGATTTTTCACCCATGGTCCGTTCCTGCGATTTCCGGCGCTATACAACGCACAAGCCGTTCGTGCGAGGGCGGCTGCTAAAGATGTAAGATTCGTCTGTCAACGCATTTATTGGAATTTAATTACATCATCTACCATCAACGCGAACTTTATGTACGTTTGCGACGCTGAATGCGAAGCAATCTGGTCCACCCGTCGCAAACATCCGGGGAATGGCCGTTTCCGGGCAAATCATCCGCGAAACAAGGGGTAAATGACGGTCTTGTCTGTCTTAAGCGAACTCGTTTCTGGTTGATGTGGCTTGGGCTTTGGGCTCAAGGCTCAGTGCGCAAGGGATTGCCCGTTGGCCGGTGCGGCCGAACGTCGCTCTTTGAACGTTTGGCGATCAACCAAATAGCGTTCGAGATTGACCCGAAGGGCGGCGACACCAACTGATTGTGGACGTTGGCATGGACCGAGGCGAACTTTTGCAAGATCTTCATTCGCCTGAACCTGATCATCGACCGCTCCCGTCGTCGGAAGGGCAGGTGGCTATTCTCCACCCGGTTGTTGGCCCAGCGTCCGACCTCGTGCTTTGCTGCGTTACCGAGTTCGTTCATCGCAGCCTTGTAGGAGCGCAGTCCGTCGGTGGTGAGCGCTTCCGGTGACCCATGGCGCTTCAGTGCCGTCTTCATGAAGCGGAGCGCTGCGTCATTGTCGCGGATGCAGGTGACGTAGCTTTCGAGGATCTCGCCCTCATGATCGACCGCGCGCCACAGATAGACCATCTCGCCATTGAGGTTGGCTTCGCCGCCCTCCAAGTCACGTACATCTGGTCGAGGTGCCATCGCCAATGGCAGAACCCCCGAATCCGCGACACGCGCTGCCGGCGGCAAACTTCGGCCCGAACCTGTACCACCACATGCGTACGGTCTCATGGCAAATGTCGATCCCGCGCTCGAACTGCAAGTCGTCGACGTTGTGCAGTGAGACTGGGAACCGCACATACATCAGCACCACCAGCCGGTTCACCTCGGGCGACGAGTTGAAGCGGCGGAATCGGGAAGGGGGTTTGGCTCTCGATTTGCGGCTCATTTGTGCCCGCCAGCACCTGCCTCGTTGGTCTGACAGAGCCGCTCAACCAGCGCCCAATTCAGGATTCAAGGCTTAGTTTCGTGTTGAAGCTTCAAATATGGAATAACAGCGGTTGTCTCGATTTCGATTAGCGCCTGAGGTTCGACCAGAGCGGCGACCTGCACCACCGCCATCGCAGGATAGTGTCGGCCGATATGCGCGCGATAGGCGACGCCGATTTCGGTCAGGCGGGCACGATATTCGGTGATGTCGGTAACGTACCACGTCATCCGCACAATGTGCTCGGGCCGAGCGCCGCCTGCGGCCAATATGGCAACGGTATTCTCGAGCACACGCGCGAACTGACCCGGTAAATCGGACCCTGCAAAACGCTCATGTTCATCCCAGCCAATGATGCCGCCTGTGAACACCATCGTGCCCTTGGCAAGAACCCCGTGCGCATAGCCGCGCGGGCGCGGCCAACCGGGGGGCACCAGCATCTGATGCGTCATGCACTTGCCTCAGCGATATCGGCTGCTAATTGCGCGCGCCAAGCGGACGGCCAGCGGCGCGATTTGCCTGTGCCCAGATCGATCAGGACCTGAGTCAGTTTGGCGGCATAGCGCGGGGCACCGGCGCAGGTCGCGCGCACGTTCAGCCGAACCGACGTTGTCCCGACCGCTGTCACATCAACGGCGAGATCGAGCATTTCGTCGAGTCGGCATGGCCGTTCGAACGATGTGTCGATCGCGACGGTCGGGAGCCCCAGCGCCATCTCCATATGCATGGTGCGGCGTGAAACGCCGGTTCCGTGCGGTGTCCACGCCTCAATCGCAACGTCGATCAATTCGATCAACCGGGGATAATAGGCGATACCTGCCAGGTCGCAGTGCCCGAAGCGGATGCGCTGTTGACTGACGAAGCTCATGCCGCCGCCAGATGCTGGCGCGCGATGATCATGCGCTGCACTTCCGAGGCGCCTTCGTAAATGCGCAGCGCGCGCACCTCGCGGTACAGGCTTTCGACGATATGGCCGTGGACAACGCCCAGGCCGCCGTGAATCTGCACCGCCTTGTCGACCACGTCCTGCGCCATCTCGGTGGCGAACAATTTGGCCATCGCGGCCTCGCGCGTCGGGCGGTGTTGCTGGACGTCGCGGGTCCAGCCGGCGCGGTAGATGAGCAGCGCGGCGGCATCGATCGCCAGCGCCATCTCGCCCAGCTGGCTCTCGACAACGGCGTTCTTTGCGAGGGGTGCGCCGAACAGTACCCGGCTGGCGGCACGCGCGGTCGCCTCGTCGAGCGCGCGGCGGGCAAAGCCAAGCGCGGCAGCGCCGACGGTGGTGCGAAACACATCAAGCGTCGCCATCGCCTGCGCAAAACCGCGCCCGGCCTCGCCGATCAGCGCATCGCCCGCCAGCATCATCGCATCGAAGCGCAGCGTCGCCAGGGGGTGCGGTGCGGTAACGCGAATCCGCTCGGCGATGATCAGCCCGGACGTATCGGCATCGACGATGAACGCCGAAATGCCCTTGGCCCCGGGCGCTTCGTCCGTGCGCGCGAACAGAATGTAATGATCGGCGATGCCGCCGTTGGAGATATAGGTCTTCGCCCCGTCGATCCGGTAACCATTGCCCGCGGCCTGGGCCGTAGTGGTCATCGCCGCGGCATCCGATCCGCTGTCGAGCTCGGTCAGCGCAAAGGCAGCGATCCGACTGCCATCGGCCACGCCAGGCAAATAATGTTCCTTTTGCGCTGCGCTACCGAACAGGCTGATCGTGCCCGATCCCAGCCCCTGCATCGCAAAGGCGAAATCTGCGAGGCCGTTATGCCGTGCCAGCGTCTCTCGGATCACGCTCAAAGCGCGGACATCGAGCGTGTCGAAAACGCCCCAGGGTTTCGGCACACAAAAGCGGAGCCACCCGCCCGTGCCGAGCAGACGGACGAGCGCGCGACATTGATCATCGATGTCGCTGTCATCGTGCAGGTCCGCCAGCCGTTCGGCCAAGCACCACGCCTCCAGATCATGGGCAAGTGCGCGGTGGTGGTCTTCCAAAAAGGGCCAGTCGAGATAGGTCTTGTCGGCCATCAATCGCCCTCGAACACGGGTTTGGTCTTGGCGGCAAATGCATCGAAGGCGCGGACGAAATCCTTGGTTTGCATGCAGATCGCCTGTGCTTGCGCTTCCATCTCGATTGCGACGTCCAGGCTGACCGCCCATTCGATATTGAGCTGGGTCTTGGTCATACCGTGCGCAAAGCCCGGCCCTTCCGCCAGCGAACGGGCGAGGGCCACCGCCTCGTCGATGAGCGCCGCGTCGTCCACCAGCCGGTTATGAAAGCCCCAGCGTTCGCCTTCCTCGGCAGTCATCACCCGGCCGGTGTAGAGCAGGTCGGCCGCGCGGCCCTGGCCGATCAGACGGGGCAGGATCGCGCAGGCCCCCATGTCGCAGCCGGCCAGCCCGACGCGTGTGAACAGGAACGCCGTCTTTGCGCGCGGGGTCGCAATGCGCAGGTCGCTCGCCATCGCGATAATCGCGCCGGCCCCAACGCAGACGCCGTCGATGGCGGCAATCACGGGCTGCGGGCAGGCACGGATCGCCTTGACGAGATCGCCGGTCATGCGGGTAAAGGCGAGCAATTCGGGCATCGCCATTTTGGTCAGCGGGCCGATAATCTCATGCACATCGCCGCCCGAACAGAAATTACCGCCCGCGCCGGTGATCACCACTGCCCGCACCGCTGTCGTACAGGCGAGCGCGCGGAACAAATCGCGCAGTTCAGCATAGCTTTCGAACGTGAGCGGATTCTTGAGCGCCGGCCGATCGAGCGTTATCACCGCAACGCCTGCATCGAACGACCAGCGGAACTGGGCCGGTGCATATGATGCGGGGTCGATCATGCGGGGGTCACCGGTTCATCAGCGGCGATCGATACTTTCAGGCTGCCGAGCAGGTCGAATAGCAAGTCGCGTTGCGCGAAACTGACGCCCCCCAGCATATCCTCTATCCAGCCGTGATGCGCCTCGGCCAGGATAGCGAAATGGGCGCGCCCGGCCTCTGTCAGCGTAACGATCGACGCGCGCCGGTCGGTCGGTGAGCTGCTGAGCGCGACATGCCCATCCGCCGCCAATGTCTTGACGAGCGCGGTGACATTACCGTTCGAGACGAGCAGCGCGCGCGACAATTCGCTCATCATCATTCCGCCCTCGGCACGGTCAAGCGCTGCCAATATGTCGAAGCGGGGCAGGGTGGTCGCAAATTGCTCCGCCAGGCGGCGCTGCACCCGCTTTTCGATCACCATCGTGCATGACAGCAGCCGTAGCCATAACCGCAGGCTTTGTTGGCCCGCCAGCGCGCCATCATGTTTCTCGCGAAGTGCCGCCGCTCTCACATCGTTTCTCCACCGGAAATTGAAATCGCCTGCCCCGTGATGCTCGACGAGCCGGACAGGCATAGCCATACCGCCGCATCCGCCACCTCCTGCGGATCCACCAGTCGCCGCTGCGGGTTAAACCGCGTCAGCGCGGCGCGGGCGCTGGCTTCATCCCGCCCCGTCGTCGTGCTGATCGTGTCAATCGCGCGCGCCAAGATGTCGGTATCGGTAAAGCCGGGGCACAGCGCATTGGCAGTAACGCGGGTGTCGCTCAGCTCGAGCGCCAGACTGCGGATCAGGCCGAGTACACCGTGCTTGGCGGCAGCATAGGCGCTCGAATAGGCATAGCCCTTTAAAGCTGCCGTGCTCGCAACCGCGACGATCCGGCCGTTATCGGCTGTGCGCAGATCGGGTAGCGCGGCGCGAATGCAGTAAAAGGTGGTATCGAGATTGGCGGCGATCATGCCTTGCCACAGCGCATCATCGGTCGACGCGACCGGGCTGGTTGCCGCTGCACCTGCGTTGGCGATAAGGATCGAGACAGGGCCATTCGCTGCGCGGGCATCGTCGAACGCGCGTTCCACTGCTACCCGATCACGCAGATCAGCGGTCACGGCGGTCGCGCCCGTTTCCGCCGCAACCTCGGCCAACGGCTCGGGTCGTCGCCCGACCAGAGTCAGCCTAGCCCCCTCAGCCGCCAGCGCGCGGGCAATTGCAGCACCGATGCCGGTGCCGCCGCCCGTCACCACCGCATGCTGCTCGGCGAGCCGCATCAGGCGCGCAGAGCCTGTGCCATCTCGGCCTCGCGGGCCAGATTGCGCACGAGTTGGGCCATGCCCGCCTCATAGGGGCGTGGTACGGCAATGCCGCGGTACCCGGCACCGGCTGCAGCCCGGAGCGTCCACGTCGGGTCGATCAAATGCGGTCGGCCCAACGCGACCAGATCGGCGCGCCCAGCGGCAAGGATTGAATTGGCCTGATCGGCATCGAAAATATTGCCGACCGCCATCGTTGCAGTGTGTGCTTCGTTGCGGATCCTGTCCGAAAACGGCGTCTGGAACATCCGACCATAAACCGGCTTTGCCGCGGTCGAGGTCTGTCCCGCCGAAACGTCGATCAGGTCGGCCCCGGCTTCGGCAAAGGCGCGCGCGATCAGTACCGCTTCTTCGGGGGTCACGCCGTCATCCCCCGTCCAGTCGCTCGCCGAAATCCGCACCGACATCGGTCGGTCGGCAGGCCAGGTGGCGCGCATCGCCGCGAACACCTCAAGCGGGAAGCGAAGCCGATTGTCGAGGCTGCCGCCATAAGCATCGGTGCGCTTGTTCTGCAGCGGGGTGATGAATGCCGACAATAAATAGCCGTGCGCCGCGTGCAGTTCGACCATGTCGAACCCAGCCTCGACCGCGCGGCGCGTTGCGGCGACGAACTGATCGCGGACCATATCCATGTCCGCGCGAGTCATCGGTCGTGGTATCTGATTGATGGTCGACCAGGCCACGTCGGAGGGTGCAATCAGTGGCCAATTGCCGTGCGGCAGCGGGGCATCCATTGCTTCCCAGCCGAGCTGGGTCGATCCCTTCGCGCCGGCATGGCCCAGCTGAAGGCATATCTTGGCTGCGCTGTTGGCGTGGACGAAATCGGTCACGCGCCGCCAGGCTTCCACCTGGGCATCGTTCCACATGCCGGTGCATCCGGGCGTAATCCGCGCGTCGGGGGCGATACACGTCATTTCGGTAAACACCAAAGCCGCGCCGCCCTGCGCGCGTGCGCCATAGTGCACCAGGTGGAAATCGCCCGGCACGCCGTCTACCGCCGAATAGGTCGCCATCGGCGATACGACGATGCGGTTCGTAAGGGGCATTTCCCGCAACCGGTACGGCGCAAACAAAGGTGGTGCGACGTCGTTGGCGGGCACGGTACCAGCTGGTCGCGGTGCCGTTGACTGGAACCAGCGTTCAACCCCGGTAAGCCAGTCGGGATCGCGCTCCCGCAGATTCTCATGGCTGATCCGCTGGCTGCGGGTCAGCAGCGAATAGGCGAACTGCAGGGGCTCGAAATCAAGATAGCGATCGAGCGTTTCGAACCATTCGGTTGAATTGCGCGCACTGTTCTGCAGCTTGAGAACTTCGACCGTGCGTTCGGCCTGATATTCGGCAAGCGCCGCCTCGCGCGACAAACCGGGCCGGTTGAGCACCGCCGACAGCTTGATCGCATCCTCCAGCGCGAGCTTGGTTCCCGAGCCAATCGAAAAATGGGCCGTGTGCGCGCTGTCACCCAGCAGGATCAGCTTGTCATAGGCCCAGCGCTCGCAAAGCACGCGGCGGAACTGCAGCCAGGTCGCCGATCCGGTCAGATGCGCTGCGTTCGACATCAGCCGATGCCCGTCGAGATGCGCGGCGAACACCCGTTCGGCCCAGCGGCACGTCGCATCCTGGTCGAGGTCGGCTAGGCCGAGCGCTGCATGGGTTTCGGGGGCGCATTCGACGATGAAGGTCGATCGCCCGTCATCGAAGCGATAGGCATGGGCCCATACCCAGCCTTCGGGCAATTCCTCGAACGCGAAGGTGAAGGCATCGAACACCTTGGTCGTGCCGAGCCAGATAAAGCGATTGGCGCGCGTCTGGATGTCGACGCCGAAATGCGGCGCATAGGCATCGCGCAATTTCGAATTCACCCCGTCGGCCCCGATCACGAGGTCGTAATCGGCATAGGCGGCCAGATCGGCTTCGAATTCATGCTCGAAATGAAGCGCCACGCCCAGATCGCGGGCACGATCCTGCAAAATCTGCAGCATCCGCTTACGCCCGATACCGATAAAACCGTGCCCCGATGACCGGATCGACGTGCCGCGCAGGCGGACATCGATATCGTCCCAATGCGCGAATTCGGCGATGATCGTTTCGGCACTGACGGGATCATTGGCGCGCAGATTGGCGAGCGTCTGGTCGGAGAATACAACCCCCCAGCCAAAAGTGTCCCCCGCCTTATTGCGCTCGAACACGTCGATGACGTGCGCCGGGTTTGCCAGCTTCATCGAAATTGCGAAATAGAGGCCGGCGGGTCCGCCGCCCAGACAGGCGATGCGCATCGGTCTCTCCCGGTGGATGCTTTCGAATATACTTCAGGCCTAAAATATCAGCGTTTGCCCGACAAGTCATGACTGTCGAGCCGCAGGCGATAACCGAGAGGATGGCCATCGGGCGCAGCAAGGGATGGCGATGCCAATATGAGGCCACTGCCGCCCGTCCGGCAGCTCCCGATAGCTTAAAGTCATGCTCGCAAGCCTGATTTTCATTACGCAGATATGTTTCAGGCCTGAAATACTTGCCGGAACGATAGGTCGATGGGAGGGACACCGATAATGGCGTACGTAAAGCTTCGTACCGTGTTGCTGTTGAGCGCAGCGATTTATGCCAGTCCGGCCCTTGCCCAGGCGGAGGCACCTCCAGCGGTGCAGTCCGACGGGATCGAGGATATCGTCGTCACCGCACAGCGCCGCGAAACCAATTTGCAGGACACGCCGATAAGCGTGACCGCGCTCACCGCCCGCTCGATCGAGGCGCAGGGTGTCCGCTCGATCAACGATCTGGCCGCGACTGTACCCAACCTTACCTCCACCACTGGTCCGCAAGGCTCAAGTGATGCCAATTTCTTCGTCCGTGGCGTCGGCCAGTTCGACGTGATCGTCACAAACGACCCCGGGGTCGGCGTGTACGTTGACGGAGTCTATCTTGGCCGTACCGTCGGCGCGATGCTCGATTCGAGCGATGTTGCCCGGGTTGAAGTGCTGCGCGGACCGCAGGGCACCTTGTTCGGCCGCAACACGCTGGGCGGCGCGGTCAGTGTTACGTCAAAAGCACCCGAGTTAGGGCAGTTCGGCGCGACCTTGCGGGGCACCGGGGGCAGCCGCAACCGGGTCGAGTTCGACGGCAGCATTAACGCGCCCATCGGCGACAACGCTGCACTCCGATTATCGGGCTTCACTCGCGATCAGGACGGTTTTGCCCGCCGCGCGGCCGATGGTGCGCTATTTGGCAAAACCGATCGAATTGGCGGCCGTGCCCAGTTGCTGTTCCAGCCAACCGACGCGCTATCGATCACATTGTCTGCCGATTATGCGCTCGACCGCTCGAATCCGGCGCCGGCGGTCAATCTCGCCATTGCCCCGGCGCCCTTTTTTCCAGCCGATGCTGGCGCGGATCGCTCGACTAATTTCTATACCGTCTTCGCATCGAATGATCCCGAAGCGCGCAACCGGACTTATGGTTTTTCGGGTACGATCGCCTATGATTTCGGCGACGTAACCGTAAAGTCGATTACTGCCTATCGTAACCTTGATGGTTTTTCGACGTCGGATCCCGATGGGACCGGCTATCGGCTCTATGATCAGGACGTGACCACGCGGCAGGACCAGATCAGCCAGGAATTGCAATTGTCAGGTACTGGCTTTGGCGGCGCGCTTGACTATTTGATTGGCGGCTATTTCTTCACGGAACGCGCCGATCAGACCCTGGCGCTGTGTTTCGCGCCGATCACGCCAGTACCGGCCAGACGCTTCAATGCTTGCAACACCTGGACCCAGGGGAACGATCAGACCACCAACAGCTATGCGCTTTTCGGGCAGGCGACTTATAGCTTCACGGAGCAATTCTCGCTGACCTTCGGTGGCCGATACACCTGGGAAGACAAATCGATCCTGTCGAACCAGTTCTTCGATTTCCGTCCGGTGGGCACGGCGTTCAATCCGATGCCTGGGAGCCCGCCGCCAGGTTTGTTCATCGTCGCGCCGATCGTCACCAACCTGGCGGACAGCGTTTCCTTCCAGCGCTTCACACCCAAGGTTGGCGTGGAGTTCAAGGCATCGGACGATGTGCTGGTCTATGCCAGCTATGCACAGGGGTTCCGTTCGGGCGGTTTCAATGGACGTCTGATCGCGCCGCAGCCGAACGTGCCGACCTATGCGCCGGATACGAACGAATCTTTCGAGCTTGGCGTGAAGACCGATCTCGGGCGGATGCTGCGCGTCAACGCCAGCCTGTTTTACTCCAAATATCGGGGTATTCAGCAGACGATCTCCGATCCGGCGGTGCAGTTCCGCGTCGCCAATGCCGGAGACGCTGAACTGTACGGCTTTGAGCTTGAAGTTGCAGCGGCACCGGTGCGCGGGATGAATATCAACGCGGGCATCGGCTATACCAGCAGCAGCTTCCAGAACGTGCCCGCCGCTGTTGGGCCGATTAATGGCAACCGCTTGCCGTTCAGCCCGGAATGGACCGTGGCGGTGGGGGCCGACTATATGATCCCGGTCGGCAGCCGAGCGAAGCTGACCCCGCGAATCGACTATCGCTATCAGAGCCGCACCTTCTTCTCGCCGTTCAACCTGCCGTTCGAGCAGCAGGCACCCTATGGTTTGCTGTCGGCGCGGCTGACGCTCGCGACGGTCGACGACCGCTTCTCGCTTGCAGTGTATGGTGAGAACCTGACCGACGAGCAGTATTTTACTTTCGGCCAGAATGCGCTTGCCGCTCAGGGCGTTGCCTATAGCTATATCGGGCGTCCCCGTGAGTTCGGCGTGACGGCGGGGGTCAAGTTCTGAGGTCCAGTGCGGGAATTGACGATGCGCATTCTGGTAATCGGCGGGACGGGCAAGGTTGGTGGCAGTGTCGTGGCGAGCCTGCGGGCAATGGGCCATGATGCAGTCACGGCCGCCCGTCAGCCGGGGGCGGGGGGTATCGCGCTCGACATGCGTAATCCAGCGGCGGTCGAGCGGGCGGCAGCGGGGTTCGACGCAGCGTTTTTCGCGACGCCGCTGGGGCCTGACGAGAGCGAGGTGGGCATTGCCATCGTCGCTGCCTTGTGCGCGGCGGGCGTGGCGCGAATCGTCTATCTCGGCATCATGAACCTGGAGGCAATGCGCGAAATTCCGCATTTCGAGACCAAGATTCCGGTGCGCACAGCGGTGCTGGCAACGGGCGGGACGGTGGTGGAGGCCAATTTCTTCTTCCAGAATGATGCGATGATGCTGCCGGCGATGCTCCACAAAGGTGTCTATCCGATGCCGGTCGGATCGGCGGGCGTGTGGAGCGTCGACACCGGCGATATCGGCCATGCTGCCGCCCGCGCGTTGACGATGGACGATTGGATGAGGCAGGCGGTGCCGCTTTGCGGGCCTGACCGGCTGACCGGGCCGGTGATGGCGCAGGTGTGGCGTGAGGCGCTCGGTCGCCCCGTGGCTTATGGCGGCGACGATATCGCGCAGTTTGTGGAGATGCTGTCTCAGATCATTCCTGGCTTCGGCCCGTGGGAGGCCAATGATTTCGCGGTGATGATGCGCGTCACCCAGGATCATGGCTGCCCCGCCACCCCAGCCGATATCGCCGCCAGCGAAGCGATCGTCGGACGGCCGCTTCGCCGCTATCGTGAATTCGTCTCCGCTCTTATCGAAGGACAAGCTGCATGAAAGCCATGTACACCGCGATCGCGACCGCCAAGGGCGGCCGCCAGGGCCATGTATCAAGCGATGACGGCGCGCTCGATCTGGCAACCGCAACCCCCAAATCGATGGGCGGTCCAGGTGGTTCGGGCACCAACCCCGAACAGCTGTTCGCCGCTGGTTATGCCGCCTGCTTCCAGAGTGCGATGCAGTTCGTTGCAGGTCAGCAGCAGATCGATGCCAGCGAATCGACCGTTACCGGGCATGTCTCGATCGGTCCGAATGAATCCGGGCCCGGTTTCATGCTGGCGGTGAAGCACGTCGTGACGCTGCCCAAGCTCGACCAGGCGGCGGCGGAAAAGCTGGTGCATGATGCGCACGCTGTCTGCCCCTATTCCAATGCAACGCGTGGCAACATCGCGGTTGAATTCGACGTGACGGGAGGAAACGCATGACCGGTTATTCAGCAGCACTCGCCGCCGAGCACGAAGCGCCGCCCATGCGCCCGCTCGGCGATCATGATCATCCTCATGCGCACATGCTCTACAAAGCGCATACTGCATTCAAGGCGGGCG
This sequence comes from uncultured Stakelama sp., assembly GCA_964631905.1. Classification (GTDB taxonomy): domain Bacteria; phylum Pseudomonadota; class Alphaproteobacteria; order Sphingomonadales; family Sphingomonadaceae; genus Sphingomonas. The sequence goes on along the minus strand of CAZWAL010000009.1, from coordinate 25,089 downwards.
ATATCGACGCGCTGTTCGCCGACATGGCCGATGATGTCGTGTGGCACATGCCCGGCGATAATTCGCTAGCGGGCACCTATCGCGGGCGCGACGAGATTTTGCGCAACTTCGGGATGCTGCAGGCGGCGGTCGACGCTTATTGGGCCCACCCGCTCGATTATTTCGGCAGCGACGATCATGTCGTGCTGATCGCGGAAGTCCGCGCGCGCAAAGATGACCGCACGCTCGCGACGAAGGAAGCCATGACGTGGCGCGTCGAAGGCGGCAAGCTGAAGGAATGCTGGCACATGTGCCTTGAGCCCGAGAAGTGGGACGCATTCTTCGTACGCTGACGGCGAGCCGAAATAGCGACGCCATTTCGCACGCCCTCAACCTCTCTCGCGCCACGCTTGCGGCACCCCGCGCATGGAGACCGCTCCGCGTGGTGTCCAAACATGCGCCGTGTCGACCACCGTCACCACGTCACGCACACCCGGTAGCTTCGCCAGTTCCACCCGCGCGGCTTCGGTGAAATGCGGGGCCATCGTGCACCCGGCAAAGGTCACGCAGAACGTCACGGTCAGCACGCCGTCGTCCAGCGACCAGCCCGTCACCAGCCGCATGTCGACCAGCGACATCGGGCGCCCCGCCGCGATGCTGCATGGGTCGTACACCCCGGCGAGAGCTGCGCTTATCGCCCCGACCAGATCGTCCACGGCGCTTTCCGTTCCACCCCGTCGAAGGCATCGTCGCGCTGGCGGGCGCGGCAATCGTCGATATCAAGCCCGATCATCCGCGCATAATTGCCGCCCAGGATCAGACGCTTGATCGCGTCCTCGCATGGCGGGATGCCGTGGCGCGCCATCGTTTCCTCGCTGAACTGGAAATCCCACATCAGCTCGATCAGGTGCTGCGGATGCACCACGGTGCACCCGGTCGACCACAGTATCTTTTCCGGCCCGCCCCATTGCATCAGCAGTGCAAGGGCCGCTTCGAACCGGCCGGGTGCCTGCCACAGCATGGCGGTGGTCGTCTCCAGATTGGCATAGACGTTGGGAAACCGCCCGATCGCCATCGCGGTTTCCTCGATGAAAGCCATGCCCGAATGGACGATCTCGAACGCCATGCCGGGGAAGGCATCGGCCGCCTGCTCGAAATCCTCGCCGATCCGGTACGGCGCCAGCGGGACCGAGCCGTTGGGCAGCGCCTTGTGGATCGCAATTGTCCTCAGCCCGAGCGCCTGTGCACGCTCGATCAGCGCCATTACGGTATCGTCATTGGCAAGCCAGCGGCGATAGGGGTCCATCTGGTGCGGATAGAGCTTCACGCCGACCGCCCCGGGCAGGTCAGCCACCTGCCGCTCCAGATCGTCGAGCACCGCCGCCTTTTCCATCGTCGGATCGAGTCCGACATAGCCCAGCACCCGGGTGGGGAAATCGCGGCACATCGCCACCGTCTTCCATTCCGCGGCAAAACCATCCTTGAACCAGCTGTCGAGCCGCAGCGTATGGGTCGCGATCAGGTTTGTGCGGCTTTCCTCGAACATCGTGCGCACCAGCGTTTCGGGTGCCATGTCGGCCATGTAGACATCGTGCGGTGCCAGCGCGTGCGGCGGGCTGAGCATGCCGTGCAGCCCGTACGACATCTGGTACAGCTGCTCGCCATATTTCGACGCGACATTGCCGTGATCCAGGTTAAGCGCGTGCACGACGGGATCGATGACGAAGACGTCGTCGGGAATTGGCCTCAGGTCGGTCAGGCTGGGGGGCATCGGCTTTCCTCTCGTGCGCATCTTATGCAGCAATCATGTCTGGGTGCCACGGCGCGCAACCGCTGCACCCATAACCAGCTTTCATGACCCCGAACCCAAGCGGCGATAGGCGTGGGCGGCGGCGCGCTTATGATTACCCCGATGGCCGATGTTGACCCTTCCCCCGCTGATCTGGTCCGCCCCGATGCGGTGCACCGCGCGGTTTATACCGATCCGGCAATTTTCGATCTGGAAATGACGCGCGTGTTCGGCCGCGCCTGGCTGTATCTGGCGCATGACAGCGAGCTGAAGGCGCCGGGCGATTATGTCGTGCGGCATATGGGGACGCAGGCGGTGATCCTGACGCGGAATGCCGATGGCGGCGTCGATGCGATTTTCAACCGCTGCACCCACCGCGGTACGACACTCTGCGCGTTCGACAAGGGATCGGCGCCGCACGGCCATCAATGCCCCTATCACGGCTGGATGTTCGGCGGCGACGGCCACCTGAAGTTCATCCCGCACAAATCGGGCTATGACGGCGTCATCGACCGCGCCGATTATGCGATCGAGACGGTACGGCTGGAGTCCTATCGCGGCTTCTGGTTCGGCAATCTGAGTGGCGCGGCGGCGGGACCGTTGAGCGATTTTCTCGGCCACATGCGCACCACGATCGACGATCTGGTCGATCGCTCACCCACCGGGCAGATCGAGGTCGGCCCCTATGTGCTGCGGCATTACTACCGCGCCAACTGGAAGCTGACCTTCGAGAATTTGAACGACACCGTGCACCCAGGCTTTGCGCATGCCGCATCGGTCATTTCGGCGCGCAGCGTGGCGAGCAAGATGGACATGGCCGATGTCGTGCCGACGCTCGGCATGATGATGGCCAATGGCAAGCCGATCCAGTTTTTTCAGGATCTCGACATGGTTACCGCGCCGGGCGGGCACAGCTATATCGGCGGGCATATGGGGGCGAGCTACAGGCCCGACACGGCAGACGCCTATACCGCGTCGCTGATCGCGCATCACGGGGCGGATAAGGCGCGCGAGATCATGTCGGTCGATCGGCATCTGATGCTGCTTTATCCCTCGTCCTTCTGGCACGCCCGCTATCAGACGATCCGGATCATCCGCCCGGTGCGGCATGACTTGACCGAGATGATCGGCTTTACGTTCCGCCTCGTCGGTGCGCCGGAGGAGACATATGTCAACGCGGTCGAATATTGCACGGGCGCGAACTCGGCGGCGTCGCCGGTGATTGCGGATGATCTGGAGATCTATGAACGCGTGAAGCTGGGCAATGCGCAAGGCGGCCGCGAATGGGTGCCGGTTGCGCGCGGGCTGACCGAGGACCGCGAGGTCGCCAATGACCGCACCCGGATGCCAGCTACGTCCGAAGGCTATATCCGCAACCAGTTCGCTGCATGGTCGGCCTATATGGCGCGGCCATGAGCTTGGCCGAGGCGGTGACGGCGCTGATCCATCACGAAGCGCGGCTGCTCGATGAGCGGCGCTATGACGACTGGGTCGCGCTGTTCGCCGAGGATGCGCGCTATTGGGTGCCGGTGAGCCCCGCGATGCAATCCCCGCGCGAAGGGCCGAGCCATTTTCACGACGATATCCAGGTGCTGCGGGTGCGCACCCACCGGCTCGCCAACCCCCGTGCCTTCGGGGCTGAGCCGCCGCCGCGCACCGCGCATATCATCTCCGGCATCACGGTGGAGGAGGATGGTGACATGATCATCGCCGGATCCAGCCAGATCATGCTCGAATATCGCAACCGCGACGGCTTCGAGGCGGACAGCAGGGTGTTCGGCGGACGGGTGACGCATCACCTGCGCCGCGGGGGCGATGACTTTCGAATCGTTGTGAAACGGATCGATCTCGTCAATGCCGAGGGACCGTTCAACGCGATGGCAGCGCCGATTTGATGGCTGATCCGACCGCGTGGATCCCTTATGGCGGCTATTGGTCAACCCCGTTTGTGCGCTGGCAGGGTGCGTTTGCCGAACTGCACAGCGTTGAATTTGCCAGCTGGACGGCGAAGCGAGCGTTAGCGAAACGCGGCATCGAAACGGCTTTGCTGGATTTCGGCGTGCTGGGGATGACGGTGCCGCAGCGGGGCAGTTTCTACGGGCTGCCGTGGCTGACCGGAATGATGGGCGCACCGCATATCGCCGGGCCAACGATCATGCAGGCGTGCGCCACATCGGCGCGATGCATTTCGATGGCAGCGCAGGAGGTGCGCGGCGGCGCAGCGCACGCGGCGTTGGTGGTGACGGCGGACCGCGTCTCGAACGGCCCGAACATTTATTACCCCGCGCCATCGGCGCTGGGTGGCACCGGGGCGACCGAGAACTGGGTGCTCGACAATTTCGCGCGTGATCCGTTTGCGGGCGTGGCGATGGTGACGACGGCGGAGAATTGCGCCACGCGGTGGTCGATCACGCGCGACGAACAGGACGACGTCACGTTGATGCGGCGCGGGCAATATGATGCAGCACTCGCCGATGACCGCGCCTTTCACCGGCGCTTCATGGACCTGCCGTTCGACGTGCCCGATCCGCGGTTAGCCAAGATCGCCAGGCAAATTGCGGGGGACGAGGGCATCCAGCCCGCCAACCCAGATAAACTGCGCGCGCTGAAGCCGATGGTGGCGGGCGGCACAGTTACCTTTGGCGGGCAGACTCACCCGGCGGACGGCAATGCCGGGATGATCGTCGCCAGCCGCGAGCGTACGCGGGAAATGTCGCCCGATGGCCCGGTCATTGCGATTCTCGGCGTGGGGCAGGCGCGGGTCGAGCCCGCCTTCATGCCCGCCGCCCCCGTGCCCGCCAGCAAGCGCGCGCTCGAGCAGGCAGGGCTGGCGATCGGCGATATCGATGCAGTGAAATCGCATAATCCGTTCGCGGTGAACGACATCGTCTTTGCGCGGGAGACTGGGTTCGAGCTGGCGGCGATGAACAATTTCGGCTGCTCGCTGGTCTGGGGCCATCCGCAAGCGCCGACGGGAATGCGCGCGCTGATCGAGCTGATCGAGGAACTTGCGATGCGCGGCGGCGGGCGTGGGCTGTTTCAGGGGTGTGCGGCCGGCGACAGCGCGCTGGCGATCGTGATCGAGGTCCGCTGATGCTCCCGCTGCCGTCTGACATCTGGGTGCCACCAACGATCCCTGGAATGCTTGATCGAGCGGCGGCGGCGCGCCCCGATTCGACGGCGCTGCTCTGTGGCGAGGTGACGCTCGATTACCGTGCCTATGCCCGCTGCGTCGCTGCGCTCGCCCGCTATTTCGCGCCGGGGCAGACGGTCGTACTGCTGCTGCGCAATTCGATCGCGATGGCGATCGCCATGTTTGCCGTGCACCGTGCGGGGGCGATCTCGGCGGCGCTCAACCCCGATTATACCCCGCGCGAACTCGCGCCGATGATCGATTGCGCCGCACCCGCCTGGATCATCGCGCATGAGGATCTGATCGCGGGCATTGGCGATCTGCTGCCCGATCATGTCTCGCTCTACACGGTGACAAATGATCGCAGCCTGATCGATGATCTGCTCGCCGATCCTGAAGCAGTCGACCGGCCGCACCCCGATCCCGATGCCGTCGCGGTGCTTCAGTTCACCGGCGGCACCACGGGTCGTGCCAAGGGGGTCGAGCTTACGCAACGCGCCGTCGCCATCAATGTCGCCCAGCGTGAGGCCGTGCTACCGACCGCATTCGGCGATGAGCGCATCCTGTGCTTCATGCCGATGTTCCACAGCTTTGCTGCGGCGATGTGCGTCCATCTCAGCGCCTATGCTGCCGGCACGCTCGTCATCCTGCCGCGCTACCGGCCCGATTGGGTAGTGGCGGCGCTCTCGCGGCACCGGATCACCCGGCTCCCCGCCGGGCCGACGGTGTTCAACGGGCTGCTCGGTTATGACGGCCTGACGACCGGAGCGGTTTCGACACTGCGTTGTGCCTGGTCCGGATCGGCGCCGCTGTCGCGCGATACGCTGGCGCGCTGGCACGAAGCGACAGGGGTGCCGATTTACGAAGGCTATGGCCAAAGCGAGGCGGGACCGGTGCTGACCTATCAGGGGCCGGCAATACCCGCCAAGCTCGGCTCAGTCGGTCGCGCCTTGCCGGGAACTGATTTGCGCATCGCTCATGATGGCGAGGTCATCGCACGTGGCCCGCAGATCATGCGCGGATATCGCGGCAATCCGATCGCTACCGCCGAGGCGCTCAAGGACGGTTGGCTCCACACCGGCGATATTGGCCGGATCGACGGCGATGGCGACCTGTTCATCGAGGACCGCAAGAAAGACATGGCCATCGTCGGTGGTTTCAATGTCTATCCGCGCGAGATCGATGAAGTGCTGATGACCCATCCCGATATCGCCCTTGCTGCTGCAGTTGGCACGCCGGACGCGTATCGCGGTGAGGTGATCATCGCCTTTGCGGTCCCGGTTGACGGGTGCGCACCGACGCCTGATACATTGCTGGCGCACTGTACTGCCAATCTCGTGCGCTACAAATTACCCGCCGCCATCCGCGTCGTCGACGCGCTGCCGCTGACCAGCGTGGGCAAGGTCGACAAGGTTGCGCTGCGGTTGATTGCTGCACAACGGGAGGCATCGCATGTCGCTTGATCAAGTCGATCGATTGCGCGCGATGCTGCTCGCGAGACGTGGAGCGACCCTAACGCTGGCTGAGCGCCGCGCCGGGTTCGAGGCCCAAATGGCGGCGACCCCCTTGCCAGACGATGTCCGCTTTTCGCCGGCAGAGATTGGCGGGATTTGGGTTGATGCGCCGGGCGGTCACGCGGATCGCGTGCTCCTCTGGCTGCACGGTGGTGCATTCGTGCTCGGATCGGCGACGAGCTACCGAAGAATGGGCGCCGATCTCGCGCGCGCGAGTGGTTGCAGGGTGCTTCTGCTTGATTACCCGCTGGCACCCGAGCACCCATTCCCTGCCGCAGTCGATGCCAGCGTTGCGGCGCTCGACTGGCTGATGACGCAATGTAGGCAGGTCGCGATCGGCGGCGATTCCTGCGGCGCCAACCTTGCCGTTGCGGCGGTACAGGCGCGGCTCGATGCGGGGCAGGTGGCCCCGTCAGCAGCGTGGCTAATCTCGCCTTATCTGGACCTCACGCATAGCGGCGCAAGCATACCGATCCGGGCCCACCTCGATCCGTTCATCGATCCAGCAACGATGCCGGGCACGGCGGCAACCTATCTCGGTGCCTATGATCCGGCCGATCCCCGCGCATCGCCACTATTCGGCACCACGAACGGGTTCCCGCCCACATTGATCCAGGTCGGCAGTGATGAAGTGCTGTTCGATGATGCGTATCGCTTCGCCGGTCGGCTACCCAACTGCGTGTTCCAGGAATGGGTCGGCATGATCCATGTCTGGCCGTTGTTCGCCGCGATGATCGAGGAAGGGCGGTGGGCGATTGTGCAGGGTGGGGCATTCCTGCAGCGTGAGATGCTTTAACCCTAAAACATATTCGTTGCATCGTCGTGCGGGCAGCGATACCACTGGTGGATGGAACTCAGGCAGCTGCGCCATTTCATCGAAATCGTCCGCGCCTCCAGCTTCGGGCAGGCCGCGGAGCGGCTGCACATCACCCAGCCCGCGCTGTCGAAAAGCATCCGCAATCTTGAACGCACGCTCGGCGTGCAATTGCTGGAGCGCCACCCGAGCGGCGTGACACCCACTGATTACGGCACTCTGTTCCTCGATTACGCCACGCTCGTTACGACCGAGCTCGAACGCGCCGTCGATGAGATCAATGAGCTGCGTGGGCGCGGCAAGGGCGTCGTCCGGGTCGGGGCGGGGGCCACGATGATGCAGTATCTGATGCCGCAAGCCGTCCGCGCTTTTGTCGAGGGCGATGCAATGGGCAGCGTATCATTTCGGCAGGGTCTTCGGGACGACCTGATCGCGCAACTGCGCCGCGGCGAAATCGATGTCGTGGTCGGTTCGATCAACCCCGAGCATGTTGATGATGATCTTCGCAACGAACTCATCCTCAAGGACGCAATCGCAATTGTTGCCACCGCAACCCATGCCCTGGCGGACCAGGATGATCTCACACTCGCCAGCCTCGCACCCTATCGCTGGGTGTTGCCCGACGGCGGCGAGGCTGAGCGGGAACGATTAGTCTATGCCTTTCGCGCCGCCGGTCTGCCCGCGCCGTTATGCGTCGTCAAAACATCGTCATCGGTGTTCATGGCATCGGTGCTCAAGGACAGCGATTATCTGAGCTATCTGCCTGCGGCGTTGATCAACATGGATCCTGACTATGGGCACCTGCGGGCGCTGAAGATGCGCGAGCCTATCTGGTTGCCGGTGACCGTCGGGGTAACTTATCGCCGTCGCGGGGTGATGCTGGCGCCAATCCGCCGGTTCATCAACCGGTTAATCGAAGTGGGCAAAGCGCTGGAAAGCTAGCATGAACCGTACCGCCGTTGAGTTTGACGGGACCGCCCGGGAATGCGCTGTCCTCCGGACAAATCGTTCGTCTTCGCTGGCGAGCAGTGCGACAGCGTGGAGGCATAGGAGTCGCGGTTGAGAGCGACGCAGGGTGCTGTCAGTCCAAAGCGAACTCGCCTCTGGACGATGCAATTCTGAATTTGGAAGCGCTGCTCAGTGCGCAAGGGATGGCCACTCGGCCAGTGCGGCCGAGCGGCGTTCCTTGAAGGTCTGACGATCAACTAGACGGCGTTCGAGATCGACCCGAAGGGCGGCGACGCCAACTGATTGTGGACGTTGGCGTGGACACTGGCGAACTTCTGTAGCGTCTTCATTCGCCTGAATCTGAGCATCGCCCGCGCTCGTCGTCGGAAGGGCAGGTAGCTGTTCTCCACGCGATTGTTCGTCCAGCGGCCGATCTCCTGCTTATCCTCGTTGCCAAGATCGGTCATCGCCGCGCGGTACGAGCGCAGGCCATCGGTGGTTATCTTTTCGGGCTGCCCATGGCGCTTCAGCGCCTTCTTCATGACGCGTCGTGCCGCATCCTTGTCGCGTGTCCTCGTGACGTAGCTTTCGAGGATCTCGCCCTTATGATCGACCGCGCGCCATTGGTACACCATCTCGCCATTCAGATTGGTTTCGCCGCCGTCCAGGTCACGTCCCTCTCGTCGAGGTGCCACCGCCAGTGACGGAACCCCCGCATCCGCGACGCGCGTTGCTGGCGAATGTCGCCGGTAAACATCGGTCCGAACCTGTTCCACCAGTGCCGTACTGTCTCATGGCAGATGTCGATCCCGCGCTCAAACAGCAGGTCCTCTACGTTCGGCAGCGAGACTGGGAACCGCACATCCATCATCACCACCAGCCGGATCACCTCGGGCGACGAGTTGAAGTAGCGAAAGGGACGGGCGGGCTTGCGCGGGCGAGGCAACCCAACACGCTATCCGTCAGCTTCTATCGATCAGTGCATTTGCTCTGACAACGCCCCAACATCACCGGTTGGCGCGGGCGCGGGCAACTGGCAGAAGGACATGATGCCAAAAACACCGACCGCATCCACGCTGGCCGAACTTGCCGATCTGGCGGGGGTTTCGGTGTCGACGGTGTCGCGCGCGCTGGCTGGCAACACCGTGATCGCCGTGGCGACACGAACGCGGATCGCCGCTTTGGCGCGTGAACATGGCTTTCAGGTCAACCAGGCCGCCCGCAACCTGCGGCTAAAGCGCACCGGGGCGATCGGTGTCGTCCTGCCGCTCGGACACGAGGCCGAGCAGCATCTTTCTGATCCATTCTTCATGAGTCTGCTCGGCCCCTTGGCTGATGCCATCGCTGATCGTGGCCATGATCTGCTGTTGTCCCGCGTTATTCCTACCGATGATCGCTGGCTCGACGCGATTGTTGACGCAGGCCGGGTCGACGGCGTCATCGTGATCGGCCAGTCGAACCAACTGGACACGATCGAGCGCGTCGCGCAGCGCTATCGACCGATGATCATCTGGGGTGCCGACATTCCCGGCAAGGCGCAGATCACGGTCGGCTCGGACAATGTCGCCGGCGGCCGGATGGCGGCCGAACATCTCCTTGCGCAGGGACGCAGCCGGCTCGCTTTTTTCGGCAATGTCGAAGTCCCCGAATTCGCCGCGCGCTATGCCGGTTTCGAGCAGGCACTGCACGCGGCGGGCACCGGGCGGGCGACTTTGCTGCCTCTCCACGTCACCAGCGAATCCTCGTACAGCGCCATTGAGGATTTTCTTGCCGGGCATCCATCGCCTGACGGCATCGTCGCTGCCTCCGATGTGATCGCGATGAGCGCGATGCGGGCGCTTGCCGGGCACGGCAAGCGCGTGCCGCAGGATGTTGGCGTGATCGGTTATGACGATGTCCAGATCGCCATGCATACCACGCCGCCACTCACCACGATCCGTCAGGATGTCGGCAGGGGCGCCGCGGCAATGGTCGACCTGCTCTTCCGCCGCATGGAAGGCGACGATGTTTCGTCGATAACGATGCCGCCCGAATTGATCCTGCGGGGATCAGCCTGATCAGACCGGGACAGCCGATTGAAGGGGCCTGGCGGTTTGTACCCGCAGCGTAGCTGCTGCCGCCGCGAGCATCATCACGCCACCCAGCATCACCACATTGCGCGGATCACCGCCCAGCAGCGAATCATAACTCAACCAGACGACCAGGATCTGGATCATCATCGGAATCACGATGAACATGTTGAAAATGCCCATATAAACGCCAGTCCGCTCGGGCGGAATCGCGTTCGCCAGCATCAGATAGGGATTACCCATCAGGCTTCCCCAGCCAATCCCGATACCCAGCATCGCGATCGCCAGCAGCGGGACTGATCCAGTCGTAGCGATCGACAGCATGGCGATGCCCGATCCGACCATCGCAGCCGCATGCACCGGCTTTGCCCCAAATCTGCGGGCAAAGGGCACCATTGCAAATGCCGACACACAGGCAATGAAGTTGTAAAACGCACCGAGTTGCCCATTGAGCAGGCTTGCATCGCGAAAACCTGTGCTGCGGGGATCGCTGGTATCGAACACGCTCCGGGCGATCGCCAGCACGATATACTGCCAGTAACAGAACATCCCGAACCATTGAAACAACATCGCCGGTGCCAGTTGGCGCATCGTCGGCGGCATATCGCGTACGGCATGGCACAGGCCCGTCAGTGTGGACCGCAGCGACAATCGATCCGCAGCAATGGCCGCCTCTTCCTTTGCGGTCAGCGGCAATTCGGGCACGCGCCAGATCGACCAGGCAATCGTCGCGATCGACAGGAAGGCACCGATCAGAAAACTGATCCGGGTGATCTCCGGAATGCCGTTCGCGTCAATTGCATCCTTGTTGATCCCCCACCAGACCAGCAGCGACGGTGAAAGATAGGACAAGGTCTGCGCCAGCCCGGTAAAGGCGCTCTGGGTCAGATAGCCAAGCGGCCGCTGATCCTCGTCCAACCGGTCGCTCACATAAGCGCGATAGGGCTCCATCGTGACGTTGTTGGCGGCATCGAGCACCCATAACAGGCTCGCTGCCATCCAGAGTTCGCGGCTATACGGCATGGCGAACAGGCAGATGCTGCAAAGAATTGCGCCGACCAGGAAATACGGCGTTCGCCGACCGAGGCGGGAACGGGTGCGATCGCTCATCGACCCGATCAGCGGCTGGATGATCAGCCCGGTCATCGGCCCGGCGAGCCACAGCAAGGGCATCGAGCCTTCATCGGCGCCAAGATAACTGTAGATCGGCCCCATATTGCTTTGCTGGAGCCCGAAGCTGAATTGCAGCCCCAGAAAGCCGATATTCATCTGCAGGATGCGCGCGAACGACAGATGCGGCTTGCCCAACGCTACCTCGTCCACGTGTCACCCTCCTGAACCGCTGTGCTGATGCCAGCGTGAAGCGCATGGATATGTTAAATTGCAAACGATTGCAAATTTTTCTTGCAATCGTTTGCGGAGTCCGATTATCGTTGTCCATAAGCCGAAAAATTCGGCAAAACTCGTGGGAGAGAGATGATGAGAGGGCGTAGCTTCCTGTTGGCGACAACTGCACTGATTTTTGCATCACCGGCTTTTGCGCAAGACACACCGACGGGTGCGCCGACGACTGCCGAGTCGCAAGATTCCGATGACGATCTCGTCGTGACGGCGGTTGCCCGCGGCCAAAACCAGCTCGACAGTTCGGTTTCGGTCAGCTCGCTGAACAGCGACACGATCGCCAATGCAGCGCCGCGATCGGCGGCGGAATTGCTTCGTAGCCTGCCTGGCATCCGCTCGGAATCGTCGGGCGGTGAGGGCAATGCCAATATTGCCGTGCGCGGCCTGCCGGTCGCATCGGGCGGCGCCAAGTTCCTGCAGCTACAGGAGGATGGGCTACCGATCCTCGAATTCGGCGACATCGCGTTCGGCAATGCCGATATTTTCCTTCGCACCGACATCAATCTGGCGCGCGTCGAATCGGTTCGCGGTGGCTCGGCATCGACCTTCGCCTCGAACTCCCCAGGCGGCGTCATCAACTTCATCACCAAAACGGGCGAGGTCGAAGGCGGCTCGATCCAGGGGACGGTCGGTCTTGATTACGGCGAGTACAGGATCGACGCCGATTATGGCGGCAAGCTGAGCGATACGATCAACTATCATGTCGGCGGTTTCTACCGGTCCGGCGAAGGGCCACGCCGCGCGGGCTATGCCGGCAACAAGGGCGGGCAGATTCGCGGCAACATCACCAAGAAATTCGATGGCGGTTATTTCCGCGTGAATTTCAAATATCTTGACGATCGCGCGATCGCCTATCTTCCCAGCCCGGTGCGGGTGACCGGCACCAACGCCAACCCCGATTTCCAGGCGCTGCCCGGTTTGAGCCCCAACAACGATACGATCCACAGCATCAACTTCACACGGGTGCAGACGCTCGACGGCGACAATAATCGCGATATCGACGATATCCGGGATGGTCAGCGGCCGATTGTGGCGTCGATTGGCTTCGAAACCCAATTCGAGATCGCCAGCGGCTGGACCATTACCGACAAGTTCCGTTACGCCGATATCAGCGGTCGCTTTGTTTCTCCGTTTCCCGCCACCGTCGATAGCGCGCAGGCACTTGCGAATTCGATCGGTGGTGCGGGGTCGACATTGTCGTTCGCCACCGGCCCCAATACAGGCCAGGCGATTACCAATCCATCTGCGCTCAACGGCAACGGCCAGGCGATCGGCATCGTGCTGTTCAACACCGAGCTCAACAGTCTGAACAACATCACCAATGATGTACGGCTAAACACCAGCGTTGAAGCGGGTAGCGGCACTGTTGATTTTTCGCTCGGCTTTTACAAATCGCGCCAGACGATCGATATTGACTGGACCTGGACATCCTATCTGCTGGAGGCCAGCGGCAACAATGCCGCGTTGCTCAATGTTCGCAATGCGGCTGGGCAATTGCAGACTGACAATGGCGTCGTGGGCTATGGTGCTTCATTCTTCGGCAACTGCTGCCGCCGTAGCTACGATGTCGATTACGATACCAACGCCCCATTCCTGTCGCTCAGCTATAATGGTGGCGGGCTGACGCTGGACGGCAGCGTCCGCTATGACTTGGGTAGCGCGCGCGGTTTTGTGGCGGGGGATGGCCCTGCGGTGAGCTTCGATGTCGACGGCAACGGCGCGATATCGGTGCCCGAACGCCAGACGACGATTATCCCGGCGGTGACCCAACCCGTCAGCTATAACTATCGCTACGTATCATATTCGTTCGGCGCCAATTACCGCTTTGGCAGCAACCTTGCCATATTCGGCCGCTACAGCCGCGGCGGGCGTGCCAATGCTGATCGGTTCCTATTCAACCCCAACAATGTCAGCCCGCGATCGGGCGCGCTCCAGCCCGGCGCACGACCGGTCGATTTCGTGCGCCAGGCCGAAGTGGGCGTAAAGTATCGCAAAAGCGGACTAGGCCTGTACGGAACGGGCTTCTGGGCTGAAACCGCCGAGCAGAATTTCGAAGCCACCACTCAGCGCTTTTTCGACCGGACCTATCGCGCCTTCGGGATCGAACTGGAGGGCAGTTACCAGATCGGCAATTTCAGCATTGCCGCCACCGGTACCTGGACCGATTCGCGGATCCAGAGCGACAGCGTCACTCCTGCCGTCGTTGGTAATCGCCCCCGCCGCCAGGCTGACTTTGTCTACCGCATCACCCCGCAATACTCGACCGAGCGCTTCACCCTGGGCCTCAGTGCGATCGGTACGACGGACAGTTTTGCGCAGGATAACAACCTGTTGAAGCTGCCAGGATTCACCCAGGTGAACGCCTTTGTCAGCGTGCGGCCGATCGATCGGGTACAATTCTCGGTCAATGCCAACAACCTGTTCGATACCTTTGGCTTTACCGAGGCGGAAGAGGGCGCAATCCCGGCCAACGGCATCGTCCGCGCCCGATCGATCAATGGACGAACGGTTTCGGCATCGCTCAAGTTCGATTTCTGACCGGCATCTGTCGCCCGGGCGCACCGATGTTGTGCCCGGGCGTTGTTTTCCCGATAGCCGTGCCGAGCACCCGCTGATGAATTCACCGAGCCTTTGGACCCGCGATGCGGTCGCTGCAATTGCCGATGCACCGATCGCGACTTTCCCTGTCATTGCGTTGGCCGACATTGCGCCGGTTCTTCCCGGTATCGATCTATGGGATCATTGGCCCGTTCAGGAAATCGATGGTCGTGTAGCCAAGCTGGCCGGCGGTGCGCTGATGATGATGCTCGCAGCGCCCTGCCTGCCCGATCCTGATGCACGGCATGCCGTGGCGCATATTCGATTGATGCACCGCACCGATTCGGGCTGGCGCGATCTTGGCGCTCTGCTTCCCGGTGGCCTGTCGCCGGGAAGCCGCGAATGGGCGGGGTCGGCGATTATTTCGCCTCAGCACGATTGGATCACGCTCTATTTCACCGCTGCCGGGCAATGCGGGGAGACGGTGCTGAGCTTTGATCAACGACTGTTCGAAACCGGCGCGCCGATATCGGTTGTCGATGGTAAACCCTTTATCGGGAACTGGTCGAAACCCGTGGAGTCAGTGGTGGCCGACGGTATCGTCTTCACTGCCGACATGACGGGCGGGGGCGAGATTGGAACGATTAAGGCCTTCCGGGATCCGGCTTGGTTTCGCGATCCTGTCAATGGTCAAGACCACCTGCTGTTCACGGCATCGCTTGCCGGTTCGCGCTCTGCCTGGAACGGCGCCATCGGAATTGCACACCGGGATGACGATCAATGGGTGCTGGGTGCGCCGCTAATCAGCGCCGATGGTGTCAACAACGAGCTCGAACGGCCACATGTCATTGTCCATCAGGGTCGCTATTACTGCTTCTGGTCGACGCAACGCAAGGTCTTCGCCCCGGATGTTCCCGCCGGACCGAATGGTTTGTACGGCATGGTTGCCGAGCAGCTGATGGGTCCCTGGCGCCCTCTGAACGGTACGGGGCTGGTGGCGGCGAACCCTGCCGAGGCGCCGATCCAGGCCTATAGCTGGCTGGTCTTGAGCGACCTCAGTATCCTGAGCTTTGTCGATCGCCCCGGTTTGTCAGAAGAGCCGAGCGACCCACAACTCGCCCGCCGGCATTTCGGCGGGACTCCTGCACCGCCCTCCCATCTCATCATTGACGGCGATCAAGCGTGGCTTGGATGACCCCAGGTGGAAAACAGTCATTTCTGGTTCCGACGACGACGTTTGATCATCCCGGTTTCGGTGTATTGAGCAGACGTCCGAAATCGACGCGCGTGCGATCAACGCCGATCGGTCCAAAGCTGGCAATGCCGAACGCAGCGATCAGCAGGGCCTGCGGTGCTTTTGCCAGCCCGCGCTCGAACAGCAGGTCTTCCACGTTCCGCAAACTGAGCGGGAACCGCGCGTACATCATAACCACCGGGCGGATCACCTCTGGCGACGAATTGAAGCGACGGAAGGGGCATGACTCTCGATTTGCGGCTCATATTCACCCGCTATTAGCTGCCCCGTTGGTCTAATAGTGCCACCGTGAACAGTCGGCATGCGCCTCACTTGAAGCGTGCACGGAAACGGAGATGGTCGGATCAGGCTCGTTCTCTTCAGCCCTCACCGGGTTTGCGGCGCGAATCTTCTGAATGGATAATTGCCAGCAATTCCGGGAGTCGTGATGCAAGGTCGCGAAACTCCACGACATCAAGGCGCAAGAGCCGAGCACGCCCGGCGGCAACCACAGTCGCATTCCGCGGCGCACTGGCGATAAGCGCCGCTTCGCCAAAAAATTGTCCTGCCTTCAGGATGATTCGCTGATCACCGACCAGCACGGCTACCTCTCCTTCGGCGATGAAGTACATGCTGTCGCCCGGTTGGCCAGCCCGGACAATTGGCGTTTCTGGAGCAAAATTCTCAACCTTTAAAAGCCGTGCAATCTCAGCAAGGGCCGCTGATCCCAATCCGCGAAACAGCGGTAACCGAACGACAACATCCCAGCTTTCAAGAAAATCGCGGCGCTTCAATTCCGCCGAAAAGCTGCTTGCCAATATGCCTGCCCACAACGCGAACAAGCCGATACCGGCGATCATGACCGATCCGCCGACCACACGACCGAAGAAGGAGATGGGGGTTTTGTCGCCATAGCCGGTCGTGGTGATCGTGGTCACCGTCCACCACAGCGCAGCAGGGATGCTGCCAAACGCTTCAGGCTGGGAATTACGCTCAGCGACATAGGCAAGCGTGGATGCGAACAGCGTAATCACCAAAAAGGCGGTCGCGACACTCAACAACGGCTGGCGCTCACTGCGCAACACCCGCAAAACAAGGGCGAAAGCGGGGTTTTGCCGGATCAACTTTAGCGCCCAAATAATCCCCAAAAGCCGGGCATCGGCGGCTGATGCCCCGACCGCCAATGCCAGCGGGACGGGGGCAGCCGCAAGCAGATCGATGATAGCGGCTGGCGAGCGGGCTGCCAGTGCTCGGTGTTCCGCGCTCCAGATGCGTATCCCGTAAAGAATGGCGAAAGCGACGGCAATCGAAAGACAAGCGCCTGTAAGAACCAGCGCGTAGGTCGCCGACATTTCAGGTAATGTTCCCAGAACCATAACGGCGATACCGACCAATACCAAAGGACGCTCGAGGCGAGGATGAGCCGCAAGCTCGGCTAGACGCTCCTTCAATGTCGATTCTGTTGGCATACCCAACGAAGCCCCCTTCGTTTCTCTCTGCATCAACATGGATTCGCCCGCACAGTGCAAGCTAATAAACTCTCGCTCGGGTGTGGCCGCTGAATTGCCGGTCAAAACAGGCATACGCCCGGTGTTGCTCTATCAAAATGGTCGTGTGATTGTGACGTGATCTGACCTGGGGGGGGCAAGAGATGATCAATCAGCAAGGCCAGGGGCAGGGTGATTGCGCCTCCGAGATTCTGGTCCGGCAGTTTCGGCAAATCCTTGTCTGGCCATTGCAGTTGACGCCGCAAGAAGGCAAAATTACCGCCACAGCTTATTGGGAGCGCCTGTCGTCACTGAATTCGGCGTGGCAGGAGGTCATCGACGATGATGAAAGTACTGTCGACCTTCGAGAGCGGCGGTACGCCGAGTTCGTTGCCTTCACCCCTGACGTGCAGCACTTCCTTTATGGCGAAGGCCATACGGCGGATCGAGCAAAGGCACCGTGGGACTGTCCGATACGCACCTTTCGGCGGCGTGACGTCGCGACGATCGATATCGTTCTTCGCAAAGGTGATCCAACCCTGACGCTGAATGTCGAGCGCGTCGAACTCTATTTCTTTTATGATGTCGATCTTGCGGTTCTGGCGGTTGAAATCGCTGGCAGCGACATGTCACTCGAGCAAGTCCAAGAAACAATTTTCCGCTTTGGACGCGCGTTTCCAAACGCATGGGATGCGAACGGCGATGGCGCCTGTTGTTGCGCCAGTGTCCAGCTACGCTCCCATGAGGGTGCCGTCATTGCGACATCGGATTATAACCAAAAGGAGCGCTATCTCGATTTCGTCAGCAATCATTTGTCGCCGCGATTGGCCGACCATTGGTCGTTCCTGCTCCAACCGCTGGCGCCGCACCATGGCAGCGAAAATGGGCCGATAAGATATCGGCAGTTGGAGCACCATCGTATCCCCATACTTGCTTATCTGGCCGTCGATGATCCTTATCGTATAGGTCGGGATGACTGGATGCGGCTCGGGCTGGCGGCACGGTCAGGACCAAAGGGACTTACCCCCTTTGCGACCGGATTTCTTGAAGGGTTCGAAGCGCGGTATTGCTACGATCGGTTCTGGGATGGGCAACGCGGACATGATCAAACGGCCACGCGCATAATTTGTTCAGGGCGGGCCTTCATTATGGTCGGCGAGGCCGATAATGCGCACTTTACCAACGCAGAAACGGGCATTCTTGCGCAGTTCCGACACCAATATTTCTTACTTGGGCTGATCGCCCATTTTCACAAGGCAGCCCTCCTGATCGTAAGAGATCGGCTCGCAACTGCGATGAGCCAATTGCAAAATTATTCCGCCACAACGGTAAAGCGCTTCAAGCGCGAAAGTCGGCTGTGCCATGTAAATTTTCTACGATTTACGCACCGATATTGGTTCCAAGAGGTTTCCAATCAGCGTCCTGCGCAGGACCTGTTTAAACTATGGACACATCATCTGGGCACTGAGCGGCTATTTGTCGAGGTGCGCGAAGAGGTTCTTGATATGATAAGCTATCTCGACAGCGACGGTTTGCGAAAACAGGCCAACACCGTCGTTCGACTGACGGTTGTCACCTTTTTTGGCTTGATTGGCACTTTGGTGACCGGCTTTCTGGGCATGAACCTAATTGATTTGACCCAGGTGTCGCTCGTTCAAAAATCGCTCTATTTCGTAGCTGCCCTCATACCGATGACGTTCTTTACCTTCTATATTGCCGCTAAATCGCAACGCCTCGCCGAGTTTGTGGATACCATGTCCGACGAACGGCAACCAATGCGCGTCAAATGGCGTGCCTTCGTGCACGTCTGGGAACGAGGCCGGTGACAAAAGGTTACAACAGAAGCAACTCGAAAAGCTCTTGGTTCGCGTAAGCGTTCATGGCCAAGCTGAGATGGAAATCAGCAAGCGATCCGCCGCGATGAATACTGCAGCCGGTCGGGTTCAGGAATCTGGGTGCAACCAAGGAACGGCAGTATCTCGATCCACAGCGGACGGCCGGTGCCTAACAAGCGAGCCGGCAGCTATCGACACGTTGCCCCCAAGAGCAGACCGACGGCACCATTTGATCTGCGCCTCGGGCTTCAATAACTGGCGGCCTGAACCTCGATAACGGCGATTTCCTTCGGCTCTACCAGCCCTTTCGTTGCATACTCAATTACATAATCTGTTTTTTGCGCGTGCCTTTTCACGAATTGTCGCCGTACCCCGTGACCGACCATCTAATCAAACCCGACATGCGGGGTATCCTCCCTAGCCAGCTTGGCTATCGGGCGCTTGAGCAGCATGACCAGCGGAATCGCCAGTAACGTGAGAATCATCATCAAGCGGAAATCATCGAGATAGGCGATCATCGCCGCCTGTCGGTTGACCTCTGCATTCATCAGCATCAGGACCGATTGCCCGGTCGGCCCTAGGACCGAACTCAACGTCGGGTCGACCGCATTAAGACTGGAACTGGTCAGGTTCGCGCCGATATCCTGGTGGCCGGCCTGGATGTTATACCCGAGCAGCGCGGTCACCATCGAGATGCCCACCGAGGCTCCGATATTGCGCGCAAGATTCATCAGGCTTGATGCTTCGGTGCGATAGCGCGGGGGCAGCGTTGCGAAGGCGGCAAGGTTGAGGGGAATGAAGATCAGCCCCAGCCCGACCCCCTGGATGAAACCCACGACGATAAACGGCGTCGTGCTCATCACCAGCGTCCACTGGGTCATGTCCCATAATGACCATGCCGCGATGATCAGTCCGGTGCCGACCAGAATGCGCGGGTCAATCCCACGCTGGATCGCCTGTCCCGCGACCGCCATGCTCAAGACGATGCCAATGCCGCGCGGCATCAGCAGGATGCCGGTATCGAGCACGGGATAGCCGAACAGCGATTGAAGCATCGGCGGCAGCAGTGCCATCGTCGCCATCATCAACACGCCCACCACGAGCATGAAGCCGAGCCCGGTCATCAGGTTGCGATTGCGCAGCAATTCGCGATCGAACATCGGGTGATCAGCGGTGATGATGTGGATCACGAACATGATTGCCGCGCAGAGCGACACCAATCCCTCGATCACGACCTCCCATGACTGGAACCAGTCGTTTGACTGGCCACGATCGCACATGATCTGGAAGGCGGCGATCGCGATGGCGAGCAGCGTGAAACCAAAGATATCGAAACGCCGCGCCGTGATCGAGCGCGAGGGGAGCAGCGCCCAAAGGATGGCAAAACAGGCAATGCCAACGGGTACGTTCACGTAAAAAACCCAGCGCCAGTCGTAATTATCGGTCAGATAGCCGCCGATCACCGGCCCAAGCACCGGGCCGACCATGATGCCCATACCCCAAACAGCCATCGCACCCGCCTGTCGCGAGGGCTTGTTGATATCCATCATCACCGTCTGACTTAGGGGGTTCATGAAGGCCGCGGCGATGCCCTGGAGAATGCGAAACCCAACCATTTCAGGCAATGATTGCGCCAGGCCGCACAGCATCGACGCAAGAACGAAGCCGACCACCGAAAAAAGAAACAGGTTACGCGACCCGATCCGGTCCGCGAGCCAGCCGGTAATCGGAATCGCGACCGCAGAGGCGACAATATAGCTGGTGAGTACCCAGGTGATCGTGTCAGCAGTCGCCCCGAGCGACGCCTGCATGTTGGGCAATGCCACATTGGCAATCGTCGAATCGAGGATCTGCATGATCGTCGCCGCCATCACGCCGAGCGTCAGCAGCGCGCGGTTGCGGGTGTGGAGTGCAGGCTCGTCGGCAGAAATGATGACAGGACCAGGGGAAGCGGCAGCCCCGCCGGTTGCGTTAGCGCTGGCCATGGCCGCGCACGTCGACGCTCACCTTGGCGCTCAGACCCGCGATCAGCTGGCGCGGGCTCGCTTCGTCGATGACGATCCGCACCGGGACGCGCTGGGTAACTTTCACCCAGTTGCCCGTCGCGTTCTGCGCTGGAAGGACCGAGAATTCAGAGCCAGTGCCCGCACCGATCGACTGAACATGGCCCTTCAGCTTCAATCCGCCATAGGCATCGAAGCTAACTTTGGCAGGCTGGCCGACGCGCATCCGATTGAGATCGGTTTCCTTGAAATTTGCTTCTACCCATGCCTTGCCGCCACCGCCGACGATGCTGACTGCGGGCAGCCCGCTGATCATCATCTGGCCAACCTGAAGCCGCTCCGACTGGCTGATCGTGCCGCTGGTAGGCGCGAAAACAGCGGTGCGCGCGAGATCGAGCTGGGCCTTTTCGCGTTGCACGCGCGCAGCGGCAATGGCCGGATTTTCGCCGGGAACGGCTGCTCCGGTGGCAAGCTTTGCGCGCGCTTCGTCGGCATTGGCGATGGCGTTGGCGAGCATGGCATTGGCCTGCTGCAGGCCGTGTTCGGCCTGCTGCAACCGCGCCCGTGTGGTGAACCCCCGCGCCATCAGCGCGGTCTGACGGTCGAGATCCTCGCGCGCTGCAATTACCTGGTCTCGCGCGCCGCGAATATCGGCGGCGGTTCCGCGATAGCTCGATTGCAGCGTCGCGACATTCACCTGCGCGGCGGCAATAGCGGCATCGGCCTGTTCGACGGCGATCCGGTACGGCTCGGGATCGATGCGGAACAGCAAGTCACCCGCCGCTATGCGCTGGTTCTCTTTCACCGCCACCTCGACAATCCGTCCAGCAACATCGGCGGACACCGACACTTTGTCCTGTTGAACATAGGCATTGTCGGTTTCGACGAACCTGCCCGACATCAGCCAGAAATAGACGGCTATGCCTGCGATGATCAGCGGCACCGCGATCAGCGAAGCTGTACGCCGCCATTTGCGCGGCAGCGCCGGAACGGCGGCCGGCGCCACCGTTGCGCTGGATGTCGTGAAATTCTTCGCCGGATCGGCTTCAGTCATGACATGCCTCTTGGGAATTGTCTGGTTCGGCCAAATTGGCGCGCAGATCATTAAGCGTGGCAATGAACGCCGCCTGGCGTTCCTGGTCGATCCCGGCCAGCGCCTGTGCGAACAGTTCATCGGCGATGATGTGCAGCCGATCGATCAACGGCCGCGCCGAGGGCGTGATATAAATCTGCCATGCTCGGCGATCACTCGGATCGCGCCGCCGCTCGACATGGCCCGCCTCTTCCAGCCGATCAACCATGCGGCACAATGTTATCGGTTCGACCTCAAGCAATTCGGCGAGTTTGCCCTGATTGATACCCTCGTTCCGATTGAGCATCGCCAACGTGCGCCATTGTGGTCGTGTGACGCCGATCTGGCGCGCCCGTTCGTCGAACCGGCGGCGCAACAGGCGCGATACGTCGCTGGTGAGAAAACCTATATTGTCCGACATTCGGCACACATAATAAGTAGGCTGATGATCAGCAAGGTGAACCAAGCTCTGAAACGGTGCTGTCAGTCTAACGCGAACCGGTCTCCGCTGATTGGAGCTCGGTCTTTGAGCGCCAAGGGTTATCCCATAACCAGTTGCCACTCAGCCAGGGCGGCTGAGCGGCGTTCCTTGAAGGTCTGGCGGTCGACGAGATGCCGGTCGAGATTGACCCGAAGGGCGGCAAAGCCAACTGATTGTGGATGTTGGCGTGGACCGAGACGAACTTATGTAATGTCTTCATATGCCTGAAGCGCAGCATCGCCCGTTGACGTCGTCGAAAGGGGAGGTGGCTATTCTCCACCCGGTTGTTGGCCCAGCGCCCAACCTCCTGCTTGGCCGCATTTCCTAGCTCGTTCATCGCCGCACGGTACGAACGCAGGCCGTCTGTAGTAATCTTTTCAGGCGCACCATGCCGCTTGAGCGCCTTCTTCATGAAGCGGAGCGCTGCGTCCTTATCCCGCGCTTTTGTGATGTAGCTCTCAAGGATCTCGCCTTCGTGATCGACGGCGCGCCAGAGGTAGACCATCTCGCCGTTCAGGTTGGCTTCGCCGCCCTCCGGGGCACGTACATCTCATCGAGGTGCCACCGCCAGTGACGAAATCCCCGCATCCGCGAAACCCGTTGCCGGCGAATGTCGCCAGCAAACATCGGTCCGAACCGGTTCCACCACATCCGCACAGTCTCATGGCCGAGGTCTATGCCGCGTTCGAATAGCAAGTCCTCGACGTTCCGCGGTGACAGCGGGAACCGCACATATATCATCACCACCAGACGGATCACCTCGGGCGATGAGTTGAAGTGGCGGAATGGGGAACGGGTTTTGGCGCTGGATTTGCAGCTCATTTGCGCCCGCTAACACCGCCGGTTGCTGACTACACATTGGTCTTACAGCGCCCGTGCGACTCAGCGGGGCTTGGTGGCATGGCTGTCCATTAGGCCGATGAGACGAACCATGCGATCTCCAGCGACGTGGATCATGTCCAGCAGACGCTCATCGATGTCGGTATTCGTCTCGCCATGCATCGTTGCAGTCGTGGTACGGAGACGATCTGACAGGAACGTCGCTAGCGCTTTGTAGAAGCGGCCGGCAAAGGCGGGCATATTGGCCAGCTGCGCATCGATCGCAGCGCGCGGCACGGCGAGTATTCGGCTGTTTTCCGTTGCGACGACATTGGCGTTCGGGGCTTGTTTCTCAACGAAGGACATTTCACCCACGACGTCGCCAACGCCGAGATTTGCGACAGTCTGGCCATTGCTCAGCTGTACCGCCAGCCCTCCTTGCGTCACGAAATAGACCGCCTGCGGAATTTTCCCGATACTGATCAGTGCCTGCCCGCGGGAAAGCTCTATGACTTGCCCTGCATTGGCCATGAACAGCACGTCCTCTTCGGCCAGATCGCCAAGAATGTACAAAGCTTTGCGCATTTTATCCCCCATTAATCTGTCGTTTGGTCAGTTCGGCGAAACGCCCGTCCAGCGCCATCAGCGTCGCATAATCGCCCTGTTCGACCACCCGTCCGCGCTCCAGCACATAGATGATGTCCGCGTTTTCGATGGTGGAGAGGCGGTGCGCGACCGTCACGCGCGTCACCAGCATGGCGTCGAGCGTCGCAGACACCTGTGCCTGGCTCCTATTGTCGAGTGCACTCGTCGCTTCGTCGAAGAACAGCATTTGCGGCTTTGCGATCAGCGCCCGGGCAATGAGGATGCGCTGGCGCTGGCCGCCCGATAGCACGGCAGCACCCTCTGTAATCGGGGTGTGTATGCCCATCGGGAAATATTCAAGGTCGCGCGCCAAACCGGCGGCGGTGGCGGCCTCCATGCACGCCTCCAGCCCCGCTTCGCTGCCGCCACGGATGTTTTCGATGATCGATCCTGAAAACAGCGAACTGACCTGCAACACCACGCCGATCTGGCGGCGCAACTGGTGCATGTTGATTTCGCCGACATCCTGGCCGTCATAATGGATCGATCCGTTCCGCGGTGTCTCGAACCCGAGGAGGAGGCGCAGCAGCGTCGATTTGCCCGATCCCGAGCCACCGACGATCGCCACATGCGCGTTGGCCGGGATGGTGAGCGAGACGTTGGAAAGGATCAGGGTGTCGCTTCCCGGATAGGCAAAGTCGACCCCGCGCACTTCAATATGGTCGCGAAGCTTGCCCGGATCAGCCTTGTCCGTGCCGATCTCAGGCGGCTCGGTCAGGAGTGGCAACGCGCGTTCGATTACAGGCTGTGATTCGTAAAGCCGCAGCAATTCGGAGGACAGCGACAGGAAGCTACCCTGGAACGCCCCGAAGGCAACGAGAAACGCGATGAAAAAGCCGGGATCGATCGCCGATTTCGCGATGGTGGCGATTGCTGCGAACAGCGTGATCTCCATGAAGGTGCCCCAGCTTGATGACATCGCACCCGAGTAAGCAGCCACGATGCCGGCATCGCGTTCCAGCGCGCGCTGAGCGCCGTAGAGTTCGTTCCACCGGCCAATCGCGCGAGGCTCGGCACTAGCCGAGCGAAGCTTGGCTATCGCTGCAAACATTTCGTAGGAACGCTCGGCCAGCTCGCCCTCTTGCGCGATGCTGCGGCGCAGGAATGGCATCTGCAACACACGCGAGCCGATCATGATGACCGCATAGACAGCGGTTAGCGCCATTGAGAGCAGTGCCAGCGTAACGTCATAATAGAACAGCACGCCGAGATAGAGCAGCGAGAACAGGCTTGAGAGGCCGGTATTGAGCGCCAGCGATAGGGCTTGTGCGCGTGACCGGCCCCCACTGAGTGGTCCGTATTGATTGTTAGTGCATTGTTGCCTCCGT
>CAZWAL010000008.1:0-37733 GCA_964631905.1 uncultured Stakelama sp. | reverse complement strand
GCACATTGGTGCCTTCCAACCGAACGACCAGAGGCACCGACAGGTTCACTTCCTTCGCCGCCGCGACGATCCCTTCGGCGATGACATCGCACTTCATGATGCCGCCGAAGATGTTGACGAGGATGCCCTTCACGTTCGGATCGGCGAGGATGATCTTGAACGCCGCGGTCACCTTTTCCTTGTTGGCGCCGCCGCCGACGTCAAGGAAATTGGCGGGGAACATGCCGTTCAGCTTGATGATGTCCATCGTCGCCATGGCAAGGCCGGCGCCATTGACCATGCACCCGATATCGCCGTCGAGCTTGATATAGGCGAGGTCATATTTGCTCGCCTCGAGTTCGGCGGGGTCCTCCTCGGTCTCGTCGCGAAGTTCCATCAGGTCCTTGTGGCGGAACAGCGCGTTGGCATCGAACCCGACCTTGGCGTCGAGCACCAGCAGGCGGTTGTCCGTGGTGACGGCGAGCGGATTGATCTCGATCTGCGCGGCATCGGTGCCGAGGAACGCATCATAGAGCTTTGACGCGACATTGGCGGCCTGCTTGGCAAGATCACCCTTCAGCCCGAGCGCATCGGCGACGGCGCGGCCGTGATGCGGCATGAAGCCGGTCGCGGGATCGACATCGATCGTGTGGATTTTTTCCGGCGTGTCATGCGCGACGGTTTCGATGTCCATCCCGCCTTCGGTGGAGACGACCATGCCGATCCGGCCGCTGGCGCGGTTGACGAGCAAGGCGAGGTAGAATTCCTTGGCGATATCGACGCCGTCGGTGACGTAAAGCCGGTTCACCTGCTTGCCATGCTCGCCGGTCTGGATCGTGACGAGCGTGTTACCGAGCATGTCAGTGGCGGCGGCGCGGACTTCATCGGCGCTGCGGGCGAGGCGGACGCCGCCCTTGGCTTCGGGGGGCAGCTCGACGAACTTGCCCTTACCGCGCCCACCGGCGTGGATCTGCGCCTTCACGACATAAAGCGGCCCGGGGAGCTTGGCGGCAGCGGCGACGGCTTCGTCGACGCTCATTGCGGCAAAACCGGCGGGCACGGGCACGCCGAACGTCGCGAGCAGCTCCTTGGCTTGATATTCATGGATGTTCATGGGGGCCAGCGCCTTTGCAAGGATCGGGAATGCAGTCGCCTTAAGCACAGTGCGACCGCCAAATCCAGATATGCCCTTAAAGATGTATCGCCACGCCCTCGCCTTCCCGGGCAGCGTTCGTTATATCGGCATCATGTCGATTATTGCCGGTTTCGCGCTGTTCTTTGCGACCATCCTGGGGATGGAGATTTTCGCCTATGTCGTCCACCGCTGGGTGATGCACGGCTTCGGCTGGTTCCTGCACGAAAGCCACCACCGCCCGCGCACCGGATTCTGGGAGCTGAACGACTGGTATTTCGTGATCTTCGCCACGCCCTCCATCGTCCTGCTTGTGCTGGGGACGAGCGGAACGACGGGGGACTGGGCGACGTGGATCGGTGCGGGGATTGCGGGCTATGGCGCGATCTATCTCGGCTTTCACGACATCATCGTCCATCGGCGGCTCGAGACCGGCTATGTCCCGCGCTGGAGTTACATGAAGCGAATCGTCCAGGCGCACCGGCTGCATCATGTGGTGGAAACCAAGCATGGCACGGTGAGCTTCGGCTTCATTTATGCGCCCAAGCCCGAGGTGTTGAAGGCCGAACTGAAGCGCCGCGAAATGGCGGGCGTTCGGGCACCGCTGCGCAGCTGATCTGGCCGCGCGGTTGATCGACGATCCCTGGTTTTATGCGCTGGCTGTGCCGGCGGTGATCCTGCTCGGGCTGGCCAAGGGCGGCTTTGCGGGGATGGGGGCGCTGTCGCTGCCGTTGCTGGCCATGGTGATTTCCCCCGTGCGGGCCGCGGCAATCATGCTACCGATTCTGATCGTCCAGGATGCAGTGAGCATCTGGGCGTTTCGCCGCAACTGGGATGGCTATGTGCTTGGCTGGATGGTGCCGGGCGCGACGATCGGCATCGCGCTGGGATATGTCTTTGCCGCGCAGGTGTCCGCCGATGTCGTGCTGGGGATGGTGGGGGCGATATCGATCCTGTTTGGGCTGTACCGGCTCTGGACTGATCGCGGCAGTCGGGTGGCAGCTCCCGCAGCGTCACCCGGATGGGTCGGCACGCTGTGCGGCATCGCATCGGGATTCACCAGCCAGGTGGCGCATGCCGGGCAGCCGCCGTTTCAGCTATGGGTGCTGCCGCGAAGGCTTGAGCGCGAGGTGCTGGTGGGGACGACCGCGATTTTTTTCGGGATGATCAACTGGATCAAGGTGCCCGCCTATGCCGCGCTTGGCCAGTTCACCCCGGCGAATCTAATCACGGCCGGATTGCTGATGCCGCTGGCGATCCTGTCTACCCTGGCCGGCGTCTGGCTGGTTCGGCGCATTTCCCCGGCGCGCTTTTACGCCGTGATCTACTGGCTGATGATATTGGTGGGGATCAAACTGGTCTGGGATGCGAGCGTTTAATCGAACAGGCTGGAGACGCTCGATTCGTCAGCGATCCGTTTGATCGCCTCGCCCAGCAGCGGCGCGATCGTCAGCAGGCGGATTCGGGAGGAATCCTTGATCACCTCATGCTGTCCAATCGAATCAGTGATGATCAGTTCACTGAGCGCCGAGTTTTCGACCCGCGCGACGGCCCCGCCCGACAATACGCCGTGGGTGCAATAGGCAATCACGTCCTTCGCCCCCGCCGTTTTCAGCGCCGCCGCCGCATTGCACAGCGTGCCTGCCGAATCGACGATATCGTCGATCAGGATGCAGACGCGACCCTCGACGTCGCCGATGATGTTCATCACTTCCGATTCGCCCACGCGTTCGCGGCGCTTGTCGACAATCGCGAGCGGGGCGTTGTTGAGCCGCTTGGCGAGCGCCCGCGCGCGCACCACGCCGCCGACATCGGGCGACACGACCATCAGATTCTGCCCGCCATAGCGCGCCTCGATATCGGCGGACATCACCGGCGCGCCGAACAGATTATCGGTCGGGATATCGAAAAAGCCCTGGATCTGCCCCGCGTGAAGATCGATCGAGAGCACGCGGTTGGCGCCTGCCACAGTGATAAGGTTGGCGACCAGCTTGGCGGAAATCGGCGTGCGCGGCCCGGGTTTGCGATCCTGACGGGCATAGCCGAAATAGGGGATGACGGCCGTGATCCGCCGCGCCGACGCCCGCTTCAGCGCATCGATGCAGATCAGCAATTCCATCAGATTGTCGTTCGCGGGATAGCCGGTCGATTGCAGCACGAACACATCCTCGCCGCGGACATTCTCGTGGATTTCGACGAACACTTCCTCGTCGGCGAAGCGGCGCACGCTGGCATCGGTGAGGTTGATGTCGAGATAGCCCGCCACGTCGCGCGCCAGCGGCAGGTTCGAATTGCCGGTCATCAATTTCATGGCGCATCCCTTGTTCGGTCTTTGTCCGTCTCTTAGAGTCGCGATGCGTGATGGGAAAGGGCCGGGTGAGCGATGGCGGGAACGGTCACTTTCACACCCGCGGAAGCTGATTATCTTGCCGCAAACCTCGCGCTGTATCGTCGAAAGCGGATTTGGCGGTGGCAAGTACCCTTGGCAGTTGCGTTAGGAGTGCTGGCGATTGTTAACATTGCCGCGCAACTATGGTGGTATGACTTGACGTTGTTGGGTGCCTTTGCAGACTCGGCGATAATGATCGTCGCCGCCGTGATTTTCGTTATCTATCCGATCATCGCGACCCGTTCGTTTCCTAAACAGATCCGGCTGATGATGCAGCAGAATCGTGCCTTGCGGGAGCCGGTCAATTGCACGTGGAACGACACTGCCATCACTTTCACGGGGAGTAACGGCGTTGCTATTCTGAAATGGGCAGACCTCCATCGTTGGTTTTCGGGACCGCATGGATTCGTTTTTCTTCAAACGGATCGATCAATGCACGTCCTGCCAAGAAGGTCGCTATCCGAAGCTGAAGCGATTGATCTCGAGGCAACGGCAACGGACTTTGGACCGTCTTCAGGCTGATAAGCTTGCCGACCCGCCAGAGTCTACGTACGCCGCAACCATGACCGTCACCACCCGTTTCGCCCCGTCGCCCACCGGCACGCTCCATGTCGGCAATATCCGCGCGGCGCTCCACAACTGGCTGTGGGCGCGCAAGAACGGCGGGAAATTCATGCTGCGGATCGACGATACCGATGCCGAGCGCAGCGAAGAGCGCTTCGTCGATTCGATCCGCGCCGATCTCGCCTGGCTGGGGCTGGAGGCCGATGGCGAGGTGCGCCAGTCGCAGCGGTTCGATATTTATCAGCGGCATTTCGACGCGTTGCTGGCGGCGGGGCGGATCTATCCGGCGTATGAGACCGCGCAGGAACTCGACTTGAAGCGCAAGATTGCCGCCGGCCGTGGCCTGCCACCGGTCTATGACCGTGCCGCACTGGCGCTGAGCGATGCGGATCGCGCGAAGCTCGAAGGCGAGGGCATACGCCCGCATTACCGGTTCAAGCTGAACCATGACGAGCCCATCACCTGGGATGATCTGGTGCGTGGCCCGCAGAAATTCGACCCGGCGACGATGAGCGATCCCGTTATCCGCCGCGCCGATGGAACATGGCTCTATATGCTGCCGTCGGCGATCGATGACGGTGATCTGGGGATTAGCCATGTCGTGCGCGGTGAGGACCATGTGTCGAACACCGCACTCCAGCTCCAGATGTTCGCCGCGATGGGCATGGCTCCGCCGCGCTTCGGCCATGCGGCGTTGCTGGTAGGGAGCGAGGGCAAGCTGTCGAAGCGGCTTGGCGCGATCGGCGTTGCCGAGTTCCGGGCGATGGGGATCGAGCCCGAGGCGATCATCGCATTGCTCGCGCGGCTGGGGACGAGCGATCCGGTCGAGCCGCTGGTCGATCGCGCACCGCTGGTCGAGCGGTTCGACTTTACGCATTTCGGGCGCGCGCCGGCGCGCTTCGACGATGCCGAGCTCCAGGGGTTGAATGCGAAGATCATCCACCAATTGCCGTTCGCGCGAGTCGCCGATCGGCTGCCATCGGGGATGGAGGAGACGGCGTGGGAAGCGATCCGGCCCAATCTCACTGTAATCGCCGATGCGCAGGACTGGTGGGCAGTGGTCGAGGGGCCGATCGCGCCATCGGCGGTGCCCGAGGACCGCGCGTTCCTTGATCGAGCAGCAGTGCTGGCCGAAACGCTCGACTGGGCTGGCGAACCCTGGAAAGAGCTGACCGCCGCGCTCAAGGCGGAGACCGGACGCTCCGGAAAGGCCCTGTTCCTGCCGCTGCGTCGTGCGCTCACCGCACGCGACCACGGCCCGGACATGGCGGCAATGCTGACGTTGATCGGGAAAGACCGGGCGATCGCACGGTTGCGGGCTTAAGTGGTGGTCACGGGGTTCAATCAATGTTGTTGTAGCGCATCATGATATGGTATAACATTCATCTATCCGGCCAATCAGAGCCGGAAACGGATGGAGAGATGCCATGTATGCAGATCGAAATACCCGTGCCCCAAGCATCAAGCCGGGCAGCCTTGCAGTAGCGGTGGCGATCAACGGCGGGGTGCTGGCCGCATTGCTGCTCGCACCGCCGATGAAAGTTTTCGGACCGTCGAAAGACCCGTTCGAACTGATCAACGTAAAACCACCACCGCCCCCGCCGCTGCCCGACCCTCAGCCCGTGGTGCAGCGCGACCCGCCGCCCAAGGCGCAACCCATCGCGCCAGACCCGCTGGTCGATGTGCTGAAGCCGCGGACGACCGTCGATATCGACACTCGACCCTTCACCCCTGGTCCAGTCGGGCGCGATAACGGCGTTGCGCAAGGCACCGGCACCGGTGTCGCCATCGACCCGCCGGTCACCCCACCACTGATCATCGACCCCGAGATTGACCCGCGCTACCTGCGCGATTTCCAGCCCGATTATCCGCCCGCCGAACAGCGTGCCGAACGCAGCGGGACCGTGACGGTGCGGGTGCTGATCGGCATCGACGGACGGGTTCGCGCCATCGAACCCATTACTGCGACATCGGATGATTTCTTCGCGGCCACCCGGCGGACCGCGCTTGCCCGGTGGCGGTTTCGCCCGGCGACGCGTGACGGCGTGCCGTTCGAGAAATGGCGGACGATGCGCGTCACCTTCCGCTTCGTCGACAGTTGATCTAGCCGGCGCGCGAGCGGGCGCATCGCTGCCGAATCAGCGCGGCGGCGGTGTGAGCTCCTCGCGCGTCAGTTCGACCGGCGGTTTGCTGTGATCGATACGGAACACCGCACTGATTCCGTTGCGCCAGACCGGGATCAGACCGGCTTCGAGTTTTTTGTCATAAGCGGGCGGCTGAATCAGCCAGACATAATCATAGGCATCGCGGGGGAACTTGGCGAGTGAACGCGCGATTGGCCGCCACCATTCGCGCGGGCACTGCACATCGCTGACGATCTGCGACGGATCATGCCGAAAGCCGCGCGTTGCCTTGTACTGCGTGGTCAGCAGCTGCGCGCCGGCCATCGACCATTGGTCATTGGCATAGGCCATCCGTCGTTCGAGCGCGAGCGCGGGCAAATGCTCGAGTCGGCTCATCAGCCACTCATGATGGCAGGTTTCGCCGACAAAGCTAATCAGCCGGGCGCCCACCGGAATATGATCAAGCGCCTTCAGTTCACGATCATAGCTCTGGTCATATTGCCAGAAGCTCACCGTCGTCGCGGCGATCCTGACGCCGAAGAACAACAGTCCCATCGCTGCCAGTGTGGCGGCGCCGCGCATCGACAGCCCCTTTTTCGGGCGAAGCGCGATCAGCGCGATGGCGACCATGAACGGCGCAAGCCGCATATCGGCATAGGCCGAGCCGAACACGACGCGCGGCACCACGAGGAATACGGCGAGCAGAAACAGCGCCGACAGCCCCAGGTTGCGCGAATATTCGATATTGGGATCACGAAAGCCCTTGAACAGGATCAGATAAAGGATCGCCGTCGAAGCAATATCGAATGCCTGCCAGCGATCGCGCAGCACCATCCATACCCAACCGGTCTTGGCCCGCCAATTGAACCAGTCGCCGGTCTGGCCGCTCACCCCGCCGCCGTTGCGCCATGCCACCATCAGCGCCATCGGCAGCGCGAGCGGCAGGCAGCCGATGCCCGCCCTGACCCAGGCGTTCAGCCAGCGATGCCCCAGATCATGCTGGCGAACCATCTCTGCCGAGAAGGCGAGCACGCCCAGAAAACCCCAGCCATAGGTATGGCACAGCCATAACAGGCACGAGATCGGCACGAACACGATCGTGCGCGTGCGTAGCTTACCCATCCGGGCGAGCCGAAGCCACAGCGCAAAGGCATTGAGTGCAAGCGCCATCGACAGTGCAAAATTGACGAAGCCGAAATGGAACGGGAAGCTGTACGCGAGGGGGAGGGCAAACAGCGCGGTTGCCGGTATCCGGCCGTGCACTTCACGCGCGATCCAGAGCAGTCCGGTGACGATCAGCGGTGGCGTGACCAGCACGATCAGCTTGACCGCGAATTCCAATCCGAAGATCGGCGTCAGCGGAATGATGAGCAGATCGAGCCCCAGATTGCCGATCAGGGCCCAGCTGAATCGGTACCATTCCGCCAGCCACGGATAGGCATCGCGATCGAGTTGGACCCGGTAACGCCCCATATGGCCGGGCAAATCGACCAGCGGCGGAATGTCCGGCCACAACAGCGGAATTGCCGCGACAAATGCCGCGACGGCCACGAACAGCCGTGTCTGCCACCAATGAAGCGTTGCCGTGTTTTCCTGCATGGCGGGCTTCTAGTCGGTGGATGGCCCCGGCGACAAGCGGCGGTGATCGATCAGGAACAAGTAATCGTTGCCTCGCCGCCAAACGAGCCGCAGGCCACGGGCTTGCTGAGTATTGAGCGGGCTTGCATCGATGAGCCAGAGATAGTCGTAATAGCTGCGGGGGAACTGAGCGATCGCAGCGTCGAACGTTCGAAATTCATCGGTTTTGGGGCAACGCGCAGGCGTCACAATCTGCGATGGATCCTTCGCGAATCCTGCGTTCTCGCCAGTTTTGACGGTTAGCAAGGCGGTACCACCAAGATCGAACTGATCGTTGGAAAAGGCTCCACGGCGAACGATCGCCATTCCCGGCAAATGGGCGGTACGACCCATCCGCCAAGGTTGATCGCACGTTAGCGTGACGAGGCTAATCATCCGCGCGCCACGCGGTACATGATCAAGCGCTGCAAGGTGATCGTTCCAGCTGCGATCTTCAATTGCAATGCTGGCCGTGCCAGCGGCGATCCGGACAGTAAACAGTGCCACTCCGATAAGGGCAATCACATGTTGTTCGCGCCTTGGGGTAGAGTCGCGCGCGCCGATCGCGAGCAGCGCCAAGATCCAGATTACCGCCGTTAGTCGTGCGTCGCCATAAGCCGAACCAAAAGGCATAGCGATGAAGAACGCGAGCATCAGCACGGCAGCGATCGCCATGCCGATGGCTGGCTTGCCGTGCGGGCTGCGGATCGCGCGGTAGAGCAGGAGCGCGATCAGCATCATCGAAGCGACATCAAACCAGCGCCAGCGATCGCGCAGGCCCATGACAAGCCAGCCCGGTTTCAACGGCAGTCCCAGCCACCAGTCGCTGCCCGTGCTGGCATCGCCGGGTCGCCACGCCAGGAACATGATCGCCGGGAGCGCGAGTGGGATACAGTTGAGACCCGAGCGCCACACAGAGGCAATCCATCCGGACCCGGCATCACGTTGACGGCCGGTCTCAACCCCAAAAACGACCAGGCATAATATCACCCATCCGACGACATGCGCGGTCCAGACAATGAACGGCACAATGCTGAAAATCGCCGCCCGGAGCATCCAGTGCTGCGTGCCTCCCAATCGCATCCAGAGCGCAAGGCTCGCCAATGCCAGCGAAACCGATAGCGAGTAATTGAGGAAGCCGAGCTGAAAGCCGAAATGATAAGCAAAGGGTAAGGCAAGCAGGGCGAGCGGCTCAACTCTCCCATGAGCTTCGTGGGAAATCCACAGAATGGCGCCTGCCAGCGTCATCGGGATGGCGATGACGACGATCTTTACCGCTGGCTCCAGCCCCACTAGCGGCGCTAGCGCCAAGACCAGCAGGTCAACGCCCAGATAGCCGATCGCCTTCCATTCAAAGTGATACCAGGCCGCAAATATTCCAGTATCCGGACCACCCAGCATCACCCGAAACCGGCCCATATGCCCTGGCAAGTCAGTCAGTGGCGGCACGCTTGGCCACAGCAATGGCACTGCCGTGGCGAGGATAACGACCAGTGCGAACCAACGGGTCGTCCACCATGGGCGCGTCATCGCACGCGCCAGATCGACGGGCCAACGGGCACGAGCCATGCCGGAGCGTGGCCGACAACAAGCTGGCCAACAAACGTATCGACGCGTCGGACTGGCGGGGCAGGGTCACAAAGAATGACGTAATCGGCCTTTACGGTGATCGCGATGGCGTGGGCGGCATTCGGATTGCTCAGGAAAAACCTGTACATTGCCACGTTGCCGGCATTGTTGCGGTGATAGGGGGCAGCGATCAGCCGGTGTTTCGTGCCAGCGATGGCATAGGCGCCCAGATCGATCGGGGCGATCACCATGCCCGGTTGCAGCTTGGCGAGGGCAGCGATCATGGCCGGGCTGGTGCAGGCGGCTGATCCGCGGGCATCGGTGGCAGGGGCGGGGATGGCGGGTGTTGTCGCGAGCGCTTGGGCTGCAATCGGATAGACCATGCCGGCCGAGCCGATCCACGCGCCTGCCAGCCAGGCCGGGCCTCGGCGGCGAGCGGCGGTGATGACCGCCGCCAGCGCCGGCGCGGCGAGGATCGCGCCGCCATAGGCCCCGCGAAGCTGCACCAGGCAGAGCAGAAGGGCGGTCAGCTGGAACGCGATGATCACCACCCAAATCAGGCTGCGCCGCCGCCACGCACAGGCAAGGCTGGCGATCAGCCCGATCACCAGCAGCCCCATATAGCCCAGGCTGACATTGATCGGTGCGGCGAACATTGACTGCGCTTCGCCGACATTGTCGAGCCACAGCCGCGCGAGCAGCGGATCGACACCGCCATAGGGATTAAGGCACGGTCGCGCTGTTGGCACGAGTACGGCGGCAGCCGCCAGCGCGGTGAGGCCGCTGGCGGCGACCCGGTCGCGCGGTGAACCGGTGGCCGAACCAAACAGGGCAAGAATGATTGGGGCGAAGCTTGCCACCTGCGCTGCTTGCCAGGCGATGCGGGTGAAGCCGTCGCACGCTGGATAGGCCCAGTCATCGGGTGCAAGGATGATCCGCGCAAAAGCGAGCGACAGCCCGAGCGCCAATCCATAGCTCATCAATTGCCCACCGGGACCGCCGCTGGCCCAGCGGGTCCAGATGATGAGCGCTGCCACCAGCATGAAGGGCGCGGTTTCCAGCCCGATGACGAGGCTGGCGCAAGACGCGATGCCGATAACTGCGGCGCTGAGTGGATCGGCAAATCGCCCGGGTGAAATCAGCAGCATCCGCACGATTACCAGCAGCAGCGCGATCTGGAGGCCGTGATGATCGATCCTGCCGGGCATGAACAGTGTCGTCACCGGATAGCCGATCGCCGCGACGATAATTGCGGTGCGGGCAATAGCAGGATCGAGCGCGCGCGCGATCCGGCCGGTGAGCATCAGCGCGGTGGCGAACAGCAGCGCAGGCCAGGCGATGACAGCGATCAGTTCGGCCTTCGCAGCCCCCAATATCGGCGTCAGCTGCGCGATGATCGCGGCGGGCACCAGATCGGGCAGCCGCGACCAGTGCATTGCCAAGCCATTGATCCCCAAGCGATGCTGGCTCACGTCGCGAAAAGGTTGGCCGCCCAACCAGTCGCGGATCTGCTGTAATCGCATCGCATCGTCGGTGTCGGGCAGGTGAAGCTGCGCGAGATTGGCCCAGTCGCGCCAGGCCCAGGCAAGGGTCAGCACCGCCGCAATGGCAACCGCCACTGCCCCATCGCCGATGATCGACCGCCAATATCCGCGCCGCGCCATAGCCGGTGATTACCGGAACAGCGTTAAGGCGCGCTTAGCGCGGTGGCGGCAATCTGCGCGTTAAGGCTGGTCGCGCCGCCCCAGCAGCCGTAGCCGCAGCGCGTTCAGCTTAATAAATCCTGCCGCGTCGCGCTGGTCATAGGCGCCCTGGTCGTCCTCGAAGGTCACGACCTTTTCCGAATAGAGCGAATGCGGCGATTTGCGGCCGATCACATACACGCCGCCCTTGTACAGCTTCAGCCTGACGGTGCCGGTCACCTTGGCCTGGCTATGGTCGATCGCCGCCTGCAGCATCTCGCGCTCGGGCGAGAACCAGAAGCCGTTATAGACCAGCTCGGCATAGCGCGGGGCGAGCTCGTCCTTCAGATGCGCGGCCCCCCGATCAAGCGTCAGCTGTTCGATGCCACGGTGGGCCTGATAATAGATCGTGCCGCCGGGGGTCTCATACATCCCGCGTGATTTCATGCCGACAAAGCGGTTTTCGACCAGATCGAGCCGACCGATGCCGTGCGCGCGACCGAGATCGTTGAGTTTGGCCAGCAAGGTAGCGGGTGACATCGCCTCGCCGTTCAGCGCGACGCCATCGCCGCGTTCGAAATCGATGGTGATGATTTCCGGCGTATCGGGTGCGTCCTCCGGGTTCACGGTGCGCGAATAGACGTAATCGGGCACTTCCTCCCACGGATCCTCGAGCACCTTGCCTTCCGAACTGGTGTGCAGGATGTTGGCATCGGTCGAGAACGGCGCTTCGCCGCGCTTGTCCTTGGCGACCGGAATCTGGTGCGCTTCGGCGAATTCGATCAGCCTGGTACGGCTCGTCAAATCCCATTCGCGCCACGGTGCGATCACCTTGATGTCAGGGGCGAGCGCATAATAGCCGAGCTCGAAGCGGACCTGATCATTGCCCTTGCCGGTCGCACCATGGCTGACGGCATCGGCGTTCAGCATCCGCGCAATCTCGATCTGGCGCTTGGCGATCAGCGGGCGGGCGATGCTCGTGCCAAGCAAATACAGCCCTTCGTACAGCGCGTTCGCCCGCATCATCGGGAACACATAATCCCGCACGAATTCCTCGCGTAGATCATCGATGAAGATGTGTTCGGGCTTCACGCCGGCCTGTTCGGCCTTGCGCCGCGCGGGCTCCAGCTCTTCGCCCTGGCCCAGATCGGCGGTGAACGTCACCACTTCGCATTGATAGGTCTGTTGCAGCCATTTCAGGATCACGCTGGTGTCCAGACCGCCTGAATAGGCGAGCACGACCCGGTTGATCTCTGGTCGATTGATTTTGTCAGTCATCGGGGTGATCCTTTGGCATTACGCAGCGCGACCTATGCGAGCCGAAACGCGCGTGCAACCGGGGAGGGTGCAGATGGCCGAAAACAAGACCAAGCCGACCGCGATCAGTGTCGACGCGTTCATCGATGCGATTGCCGATCCGGTTCGCCAGGCAGACGCGCGCACGTTGATTGAGATCATGACCGAAAAGTCGGGTGCTCCCGCCACAATGTGGGGGCCGTCGATCATCGGTTTCGGCAGCTATCATTATCGCTATGAGAGCGGGCGCGAGGGCGATGCGCCGCGCATTGCGTTCAGCCCGCGCAAGGCGGAGCAGGTCCTCTATGTCGGTGCCAGCCATCCGCGCAATGCCGAATGGTTGGCGCAATTGGGCAAGCATCGGACAGGCAAAGGCTGCCTGTACATCAAGCGCCTCGCCGATGTGGACATGGCCGTGCTCGAACAGATTATCGCGGCCAGCTTTGCCGCATCGCTGGCCGACTATCCCGATAGCTGAGCCTTTAGCCGCGTCGATCAGATCCCCGCATAGGTATCGTAATCGACATGGTCTTCCCAATAGCCGCCCTTGCCGAGGCCAATGCCGTCGAGTGACGCAACGGCTTCCACGCCCATCACATATTTGGCCTGCTTGTAGCCGAGGAGCCGTTCGGCACGCAGGCGGATCGGCGCGCCGTGCGGTACAGTGATCGGCTTATCGTTCATCAGATAAGCGA
Organism: uncultured Stakelama sp.; assembly: GCA_964631905.1. Taxonomy (GTDB): domain Bacteria; phylum Pseudomonadota; class Alphaproteobacteria; order Sphingomonadales; family Sphingomonadaceae; genus Sphingomonas. Next base: position 24,687 of record CAZWAL010000008.1, on the reverse strand, counting down.
GGATCGTCTGCGGGTGGAATGCATCGAACAGATCGACCGACTCATAATAATTGCTGCCCCGGTAGAGATCGGCGCAGTGGAAGATCACCCAGCGGGCATTATCCTTCAGCCCGGCTGCCTTCAGGATCGTGCCCAGTTGCGGCCCGTGCCATTTGCCGATTGCGCTCCACCCCTCGACACAATCGTGCCGGGTGATCTGGGTGCGTGACGGCATCGATTGCAGCTGGGCAAGCGACAGCTCGAGCGGTCGGTTGACCAGACCGGTCACCTTCAGCTTCCAGTTGGCGAACTTGTCCGCCACCATCGCGGTATATTCAGGCGTGCCGGGATTGAGGGTGCCGTTGGCGCGGAACACCGGCGACATCTGATCGGGCCGGAATTCCTTGGCGAGCGAATTGCGATTCGACAGTGCCTGTTGCGTCCAGCGGTGGACGTTATCGGCGGAAAACAGCACCTCGCGGAAGCTTTCGTTCTGCGCCAGCTTGTCACAACCCGACAGCAGCAGTCCGGCCCCGGCAGCAGCGCCGCCGACCAGCGCGCGACGTGAAATCAAACCCGACATCAGTGTTCATCCTTCGGCACGCGCCAATAACCGGTGATCATTGATCGAACCTCGTCGATCGGCCCCGCCAAAATGACGAGCGCCAGATGGACGATGATGAAACCGATCAGTGCAATCATCGCGAGGAAATGGATCGACCGGGCGGAGGAGCGCCCGCCGAACAGATCGATCAGCCATGGCCAGGCCGCGTCCATGCCCGGCGACATCGCCAGCCCGGTAAAGATAATCGCCGGGATCATGATGAAGATCGCGCTGGCATAGGCGATCTTCTGCAGCACGTTGAATGCAGTCGGATCCTTGGGATCGTGGAAGCGAAGCGCGGCATGTTCCTTGATGTCGTACCACAGATGCGATGGCGTCAGCTCGGCCGCCTTGATCGCCAGCTGCTTCTGGAAATGCCGGTTGATCAGGCTGGAGATCATGAAGCCGAGCAGCGCAAAGCCAAGCACCAGCGCGAAGAACAGATGCCAGCGCCGCGACAGCGCCAGATTATAACCACCGGGGATCGTCATCCAGCTCGGCCAACGTGGCAGGTGCAGCCATGCCGGATCGGGATTCGCGCCGAACTGTCCCCAATAGAGGTGCGGGTGGGCGTTCAGGATGCCGAGCCCGCTGCCGATCATGATGAACACTGTGATCACGTTCACCCAGTGCCACACCCGCGTCGACAGATTGTGCTTGTACAGCCACTGGCCCGCGGCGCTGCCCGGCGGCGGCGACGCCGATTCAGGCACAGGCATCGCATTCGGGTCGGTCGTTACGTCCATCTTGCGCCCTTCAATGCACGGGTCATTCGCCGCAGTGGCGGCCTGTTCCGGAACAGCTTACGGATGTGTGCTGAGATTGGAGACAGCTATAGTGGACGATGGGACGATAGAGCACCATTTTTACGAGCCTCGGCACGGACACGGCCTGAAGCACGATCCGCTCAATGCGATTATCGCACCGCGGCCGATCGGCTGGATCAGTACGGTCAGTGTGGACGGGGTCCGCAATCTGGCACCATACAGCTTTTTCAACATGTATAATTATGCACCGCCGATCATCGGCTTCACCTCGGTCGAGTGGAAGGACAGTGCCGAGAATGCGGCTGCGACGGGTGAGTTTGTGTGGAACCTCGTCTCGCGCCCGCTGGCAGAAGCGATGAATACGTCATCGGCAACATTGGGGGCCGGGGTCGATGAGTTCAGCCTTGCCGAACTTGAAAGCGCCCCCTCGCGCGTCGTCAAACCGCCCCGAGTCGCTGCCAGCCCGGTCAGTTTCGAATGCCGCACGAGTCAGACCATCAGGCTCACCAGCGCTGCCGGCGACGCGGTCGACAGCTGGCTGATCCTGGGCGAAGTGGTGGGCGTGCACATCGATCCTGCGATGCTCGAGGATGGTGTGTACCAGACCGCCCGTGCCGAACCGGTCATGCGCGGCGGCGGCTGGGGGGATTATTTTGCCGTAACCCAGGATGCGCTGTTCCGGATGCGCCGACCGGATTGAGTTAGCCGCTGACCGCGGAACCGACGCTCAGCATCTTGCCTCGGGTGACGACAACCTTGTCGCCCAGCTTCACGGCCGCGAATAGCTTTTCCGCAAAGGGCGTCGGCACGCCGATGCAGCCATGCGTCATATAGCCGTCCGCTACCGAGGTGCCGTGGATGCTGATGCCGGTATTCGTCAACCGCAGCATATAGGGCATCGGGCTGCCATAGAGGTTGGAGACGTGATCGGCGTCCTTCTGGGTGATCGGAAAGGTGCCGAGCGGGGTCGGCTTGTCATCGGCGCCGAAAAGAATCGCCGCGGTGCCGATTTCGTGTCCGCCGCGAAACACCGACAGGGTCTGCGCGGCGAGATCGACCGTGATCAGCAGCGGGCCGTCGGGCGCACCACTCTCGTCCCAGTAATGATCGCCCATGCGAAGCGGGCCGTCGATCGGCAGGATCTGCTTGATAACATAGCCGGTCGGCTCGGCGGGGGGTGTCACCGATGCGCTCGGTTTGTCGACAGGATCACCCAGTGGTGGTGACGCGACCGGACGCGAAACCGGCAATGGATTGGCGCGGGGTGCCGGTGCCGCAGAATGTGCGGACAGCACGCCACTCGCGAGCAACAGGAACGCAGCGCCCAATATACCCGCAAGCACCATCATCCCGATAATCTGGCCGTTGAGTTTTGTCCGTTCCATGCACTGACGACATAAGCAAAAACGCCCGACGCGCTACCCGCCAATCCGGCGCGTTCCATCGCTGGACAGGTCCGGCGATCGTTAACGAATGGTTGCGGCTACCGGCACGAACGCCAGCCCGATGCACCTCGCGCCGCCTGATCCATGTGCAGGTGATCGGCATGGGCCGCGTTGTAATCAGGCGATAATACGGTTGAGAAAACCCGGCAGCCGCCGTCCCGCACCGCGCGCAGGAACGCGCCCTTTTCGCCCGGATCATCCCAGTCCTTCAGTACCGATATCCGGGTGCCGTCGCTCAGCACGAAGCCGCTGATGTCGATGGCGTCGGCGGTGGCGTGCTCGCTCCACCCGGCGTCCGAGCGTCCATAAAGCCGCCGACATGAGTAGCTGCCCAGATGCTCGATCCGCTTCACCCAGACGCCCAAAATGCCGAGGGCAGCGGGTTGCACCACCTGGGTATCCCAGGCGATCAGCCCGGCGGCGACCGGGCAGGATGGCCGCACGCTTGCCGGGCTGAGCGGTAGCAATCGCGCGCGCGGGGCAATCTGCACCGCATCCTCGACGACGCACTGGCCTTCGCCGCGCGCCGGGGCGGGGGTGAAGTCGATGCCGCTGGTGCGCAGCAGCGACAGGCACGCGGAACGATTGTCGGTCAACGCGGCGATCTTGCGGCCAGTGAACAGGCCGATCGGCTCGTCGAGTTTCAGCGGTGTCCAGGGCAAATCCTGCGGCGCTGGCCGAAGTGCAGCAAAGGCAATCAGAAGCGCCGCTGCCACCAGAAGGAGCATGACCGCGCGGCGCAGCCAGCGGAGCAGGATCGGCAGATGCGGGGCAAGTGGCATGGCACGGCTATAACAGTCGCGCGTCGCTTGCGATGCACCCGTTCAGCCAAGCGCGACCTGTTTTTCGTCCGCGAGCCGGTCGAGATCGGCGCGGCTCATCCGTTCGCTCGCCGTTTTCAGCTGGCCGCAGGCCGCATCGATGTCCCGCCCGCGCGGGGTGCGGACGGGGGCGGAAATGCCGGCGCTGAAGACGATGCTCGAAAAGGATCGGATCCGCTCAGGCGTCGAGCATTCGTAATTCGAACCCGGCCAGGGGTTGAACGGGATCAGGTTCACCTTGGCGGGCAGCTGATAGTGCTTGATCAGTCGGACGAGCTCGCGCGCATCGGCATCGCTGTCATTCTTATCCTTCAGCATCACATATTCGAAGGTGATGCGCCGGGCATTGTTTGCGCCGGGATAATCAGCGCAGGCCTGCAGCAGCTCCTCGATCCCGTATTTGCGGTTGAGCGGGACAATCTCGTCGCGCACTTCCTTCGTCACGCCGTGGAGCGAGACGGCAAGGTTGACGCCGATCTCCTCTCCGGCGCGCGCCATCATCGGCACCACACCGCTCGTCGACAGCGTGATCCGCCGCTTGCTGAGCGACAAACCGTCACCGTCCATGATCAGCTTCAGCGCATCGCGCACCGCATCGAAATTATATAGCGGCTCGCCCATGCCCATCATGACGATGTTGGTCAGCAACCGCCCTTCGGGCTGGCTCGGCCATTCGCCCAGCCCGTCGCGCGCGAGCATCACCTGGCCAACGATCTCTCCCGCCGTCAGGTTGCGCACCAGCCGCATCGTGCCGGTGTGGCAGAAGCGGCAGTTGAGCGTGCAGCCGACCTGGCTCGAGACGCAGAGCGTGCCGCGATCCGCATCGGGGATGAACACCATCTCATAATCCTGCGCGCCCTGCCCGTCGCCCGCGTCGGAGCGGAGCAGCCATTTGCGCGTCCCGTCGCCCGATACCTGCGCTTCGACCACTTCGGGCCGACTGATCACGAACCGCTGCTCGAGCCAAGGCTGCATCGTCTTCGAAATATCGGTCATCACCGAAAATTCGGTCGCGCCGCGATTATACATCCAGTGCCACAGTTGCTTGGCACGCAGCTTCGCCTGTTTGGGCTCAAGCTGCGCGGTTTCCAGCGCCATCCGCAGATCGGCCTTGCTCAAGCCGATCAGGTCGATCCGACCATCGGCCCGCGGCGTGAACACGCGCGGCACGGGTACGGGATCGATGTGCCCGGGGATGGGCATGGTCAGCGCTTCGTTGGTCTGCATCGCGGGCACATAGGGCAAAAACCGGCGTTTTTCTACCCGGTGCGGTTCAGCGCCCCACGCACCCCAAAGCGGCCGCGTCGATGGCGGTTGCGGCACCGCGCAGCGCATAGACATCCACGAAGGGGCGGCCGCCCTTGCCGAGCGCCTCGATGCTCAGCGAGCGGCCGGAACGGATCGCGGCGACGATCGCGGCGTCGGTGCGCGCATCGGGGGCCCAGGCATCGGCATTGCCCGCCACCAGCTCGAACCGACGCTCCCCGACGCTGATCGTCACGCGCGCGCGCGGATCGCGTTCATGGCTGAGGCGGATATGGAGTTGCGCGCGGGCGTTCTGGCCGGGCCAGGTGGCGATGCTGGCAAAGGGGCGCCAGTTGCCACCCCCCGCACTCCGTTCGACGGGTGTCGAAATCGCGAAGCATTTGAGGGGGGAGGGATCCCGAAACGCGCCCCAGCGGTCAAAAATACCGAGTGGTTCGCGTGCCGCTGCCGGGGTGGCGGCGCTCACCAGCACCAACAAGAAGGCGATCCGCCTCATGCTGGTGCGCGCCCGGTGCCGCGATGGATCATCGTTTCCACGCCATTCTCGATCATCACCAGCGATCCTTGCGGCAGCCCCGGCAAGGTCGGCGTGCCGAGCACCGGATGTGCCGCAGCCCCGGTCATCACCCCGCGCAGCACCCGGCTGGAGATACCGTGCATGATGACAAGCCGGTCGCCGGGATCGTCATTGGTCTGCGCCAGCCAGTCGCTGACGCGCTCGGCAATTTGCGGATAGGTTTCGCCGTCGGGCGCGGGCAGCAACAGCCCGCTGCCGGGTTCAATGATCGTCCCGAACTCGGCCATTACATCGGCATAATAGCGCCCGCCCCAGCATCCCATGCCGATTTCGACCAGCCGGTCATCGGCATGCGTATCATGCCAGTCGAGCCCGAGATGCTCGGTGATCACCGCCAGCGTCTGCAGCGCGCGGCCGGTGCTCGATGCCCATAGAGCGAGGGGCGGCTTAGGCCCCAGATAGGCGGCGAGCGCTGCTCCCATCTCGTCGGCCTGGGCAAAGCCTGCACGGGTCAGCGGTGTGTGCGGTGCGGTGCCCTGCAACCGTCGCGCGGCGTTGAAGACGGTTTCGCCGTGACGGGCGATGAAGTCGCGGCCGCGGCGGATCGGTTGGGCATTCATGCAGCCTGTTTCAACCGCGTGTGCCCGAAAAGCAACGCTTTCCCGCGTTTATCTGGCGTTCATGAAACAGGATGGCGCTTTGCGCATTCACGCCCCCGTCCCACCCTTTGGGGCGTGTAGAAAATGGAACCGGTACAATGCGTAATCTTCTTTCCTCCCTTGTCATCGGCGCGGGTGCAGTTGCCGCGCTAGCAACGCCGGCCGCCGCACAGGATGGCGATCGGGCGCCCTTCACTGGCCCCCGGGTCGGGGCGATCCTGGGCTATGACGGCACGCGGCCCGGCAGCAGCGTCGATTCCGACATCGCCGGTGACGATCAGACCGCCGATGGCCTGTTGTACGGCGGTGATATCGGCTATGATTTTGCCGCGGGCCGGATCGTCTTCGGCATCGAAGGTGAAATCACCGGATCGACCGCGCGGGTGAATAATTCGCCGATCGATCCCAATAGTTTCGGCTTTGGTCGGGTGAAGGCCGGGCGTGATCTTTATGCGGGCGGCCGGATCGGCTTGCTGCTCAGCCCAACCGCAATGGTCTATGCCAAGGGCGGCTATACCAATGCCCGGTTCGATCTGACCGCGAGCGACGGCACCACCGAAACTGGCCGCAATTTCAATCTGGGCGGTTACCGGGTTGGCGCGGGTATCGAAAAGGCGCTCAGCCCGCGCACTTATGCCAAGCTGGAATATCGCTATTCCAACTATGACAATGCCCGTCTGGAGTTCGCCAACGGCGCCACTACCGATAATTTCTCGGTCGATACCGACCGGCATCAGGTAGCGGTTGGCCTGGGCTTGCGCTTCTGACGACATAATCGCCCCGAATGGGTGCAGTCGAGCAGGGTCGGGGCGCTTGCCCCGGCCCTGTTTATGTTTAAGGAAAGAGACACGGCGAATTGTCCCCGGTGCAGTCCTTGCTTGGGTGAAGATGATGCGGCGATGCGATTATCATGGGCGGCGGCCCGGGGGAGACCAATGAAAGCGACGATCGAACGCGCCACCTTGTTGAAGGGCTTGAGCCACGTCCAGTCGGTGGTCGAGCGGCGCAATACCATCCCCATCCTGTCCAACGTGCTGATCGAAGCGACGGCGGACGGCACGATCAAGCTGATGGCGACCGATCTCGATCTGCAGATCAACGAACATATCGCCGCCAGCGTCGAAACCCCCGGCGCGACGACAGTTTCGGCGCACACCTTGTTCGATATCGCCCGCAAGCTGCCCGAGGGCAGCCAGGTGAGCCTGAGCGCTGCCGAAGGTCGCATGACGATCATGGCCGGGCGCGCCAAGTTCCAGCTCTCCACCCTGCCGCGCGACGATTTCCCCGTGATTGCGGAAGGCGAGCTGCCGACCAGCTTCGAGCTCCCCGCCGAAACGCTGAAGCAGATCATCGACAAGACGCGCTTTGCGATTTCGACCGAGGAAACGCGTTACTATCTGAACGGCATTTTCCTGCATGTGTCGGATGATCCGTTGCCCGTGCTGAAGGCGGCGGCAACCGACGGCCACCGGCTCGCCCGCGTCACCGTCACAAGGCCCGATGGGGCGGAGGGGATGCCCGACGTGATCGTGCCCCGCAAATGCGTGGCTGAACTGCGCAAGCTTCTCGACGAAATCGACGGCTCGGTCGGCGTCTCGCTGTCGGCGAGCAAGATCCGCTTTGATCTGGGCCAGGCGCTGCTGACCTCGAAACTGATCGACGGCACCTTCCCCGATTACAGCCGCGTCATCCCGACAGGTAACGACAAGATCCTGAAGATCGATCCGCGCGCGTTCGAAGAGGGCGTCGACCGCGTCTCGACAATTGCGACTGAAAAGACTCGCGCGGTTAAGATGGCGCTCGATCGCGACAAGATCACACTGTCGGTCACCAGCCCCGAAAACGGCACCGCCGCCGAAGAAGTGTCGGGCGATTACGCGGCATCTCCGTTCGAAATCGGCTTCAACAGCCGTTATCTGCTCGACATTCTCGGCCAGGTGCACGGCGACACGGTGGAAGTCCATCTCGCCGATGCCGCCGCCCCCACACTGATCCGCGAGAATGACAAGGCACCGGCGCTCTATGTCATCATGCCGATGCGGGTCTGACGTCGCTACAAAATGGCGGCAGTACCCTGCCTGCCCCGTGTTGCGGTGGTGCGGGCAGGTGCCGGAACCCCCTCAGGGAAGAATAAACAAGGTAGGCACATGGTCGATCTCGCCAAGATAGGTTGTGAGATCCTGTGGTGATAATGTAATCGTGGCGTCGTTGCGGAGCGGGTGAAACGCAATGCGATCAGCCGACATCAGCGTTTTGTCGATCGCGAGTTTGACCTCGTTCTGCCGGTCGTTGACCAGGGCAAGCGGTGACACGGCACCGGTCTGGACGCCAAGCAACCGTTCCAGATCATCGGCACCGGCAAATCGCAGCCGCCGCGATCCGATTGCACCGGGCAGGGCCTTGAGATCGAGCCTGGCATCAGCAGGCATCACCACCAGCCAATATTGGCGGCCTTCGTCCTTCAGCAGCAGGTTTTTGGTGTGTGCAGCGTCGATCATAGCCCAATGATCGCGCGCTTCGTTCACCGTCGCGACGGGGGGATGGTTGAACAGCTGAACGGTGATCCCCCGGGCAGCGATGATCGCTTCATAATCGGCAATCGGCACAATGTTCTCCTCTTCCGGATGCGGTAGGGCCATTATCGCGGCGCGACGCTCGGCAGGATCGCGTCGCCATAAGGCCGACGTTCGCCGCCCTCAAATCCACCCAGCCTGCGTGCCTGCGATGGCGGCATCCCGAAAGCGGCCGAATAACGGCGGGAGAGATGGCCGGGATCGGCAAAGCCGCAAGCCATCGCGATATGCGTCATCGATACCGTCGACGTGCGCATCATCCAATCGGCATAGCGCAGCCGCATCGCGGCAAGAAACGCGGCGGGACCTCGGCCGGTATCGGCCTTGAACAGCCGTTCCAGCTGGCGCCGCGACATGCCGACTTCGCGCGCGAGATGCGCGAAATTGGGGCTTTGCGCGATCCGTTCTTCCAACAGCAGGACGATGCGTTTCAGCCGGGTGTCACGAACAATATCCGCCATTGCCGGGCGCGGCTGAAGCCCGCCATGCGAATCGATCATCAGAATGTCGAGCGCCTTGCGCGCCACCGCCTCGCCCAGATGTCGCCCGACGATCCACGCCCCGAGATCGGCGGCACCGGCACCGCCTGCACAAGTGACCACCCCGTCATCCTCGATCAGCCGGTGCGTCGACAATGGCAGGATATGCGGATGCTCCTGCTCGAAATCTGCAACGTGAAACCAGTTGATGCAGGCGCGGCGCCCTTCAAGCAGACCGGCCTGTGCCAGCATGAAGGATCCGGTGCACAAACCGGCGATGACGACACCTGACGCATGGGCGTCGCGGAGCCATGCCTCCACCACCGGATCGTCGCGGTGGCCGCGTTCCAGCAGACCGCCGCACACCACGACATAATCGAACCGCGCTGGATGGCCGAGCGCCGCCTGCGCTGCGACTTCGACCCCGGCACTCGACATCACGGGTGCCCCCCCCGCCGAAATCGTCGTCCAGGACAGGCGCAGCGGGCGGCTGCGATCGCCTTCATCGGCGGCCAGTCGCAGCACATCCTGGACCAGCGCAAATGGTGCCAGCGTGAAGCGCGGTAGCAGCAACAGAGCGATCGAGGGAATCGGGCCGGCCATCGCAGCGAACTTTAGCGCATGGTCGCTTCTATTCAATAATCGTGTCGCTTTTGTTCAAGCGGCGTGTGCGCAGAGGTTCCACTTTACCGATATGGAGGGATCGGGCCCAATGACACGCTATTCTGCCATGGCGCTCTTGAACGGTGCCCTGAGCGGCCACCGCAACTGGCAACGTCAATGGCGTGATGCGACGCCCAAGTCGCATTACGACGTGATCATCGTCGGCGGCGGCGGGCACGGCCTGGCGACGGCCTATTATCTGGCCAAGGTGCACGGGATTACCAATGTTGCAGTGCTCGAAAAGGGCTGGATCGGTGGTGGCAATACCGGGCGCAATACAACGGTCGTCCGCTCCAACTATCTGTGGGACGAAAGCGCGGCGCTGTACGAACATTCCCTGAAGCTGTGGGAGACGATGGCGCAGGATTTGAACTACAACGTCATGTTCTCGCAGCGTGGCGTGCTCAATCTCGCGCATAATCTGGCCGATATCCGAGAGGCCAAGCGGCGGGTAAACGCGCTGCGACTGAATGGGGTGGACAGCGAATGGCTCGATCGCGACGGGGTGAAGGCGTTTTGCCCCATCGTCGATATCTCACCGATGGCCCGCTATCCGGTGGTGGGTGGCACGGTGCAGCGGCGTGGCGGCACCGCCCGGCACGATGCGGTTGCCTGGGGCTATGCGCGCGCCGCGTCGGCGCTTGGTGTCGACATCATTCAGAAATGCGAAGTGACGGGCTTTGCGCGGGTCGATGGCAAGGTGACTGCCGTCCAGACGTCACGCGGCACGATCGGCGCGGGCAAGGTAGGCATCGCCGTCGCCGGGCATTCGACAATGATGGCCGACATGGCCGGGTTCCGCCTGCCGATCGAAAGCCATCCGCTGCAGGCGCTGGTTTCCGAACCCATCAAACCGATCATCGATTGCGTCGTCATGTCCAATACGGTGCATGTCTATGTCAGCCAGTCGGACAAGGGCGAACTGGTGATCGGCGCGGGGGTCGACGGCTATACGTCATATGCGCAGCGCGGCAGCTTTCCTGTCATCGAGCATCAGATGGGCGCGCTGCTGGAGTTGTTTCCGCTGTTCAGCCGGTTGCGGATGCTGCGCCACTGGGGTGGTATCGTCGACGTTTCGCCCGATGCCAGCCCGATTATCGGCAAGACCCCGGTCGATAATCTGTTCATCAATTGCGGCTGGGGGACCGGCGGGTTCAAGGCGACGCCCGGTTCGGGCCATGTGTTCGCGCACACCATTGCCACGGGGGAGCCGCATCCGATTGCCGCGCCTTTCGCGCTCGATCGATTTGTCGACGGCAAGCTGATCGATGAGCACGGCGCAGCCGCCGTGGCGCATTGAAGGGAAGATTGCGATGCTGCTGATCACCTGCCCCTATTGCGGACCACGCGACGAGATCGAATTTCACGCAGGCGGCGAAGCCAATCGGCCCCGCCCGGTTGATCCCGCCGCACTCGACGATGGGCACTGGGCGAATTTCCTGTTCATGCGGCGCAATGAACGGGGCGATCGGGTCGAACGCTGGAATCACGCCGCCGGCTGCCGCCGATGGTTCAACGTGACGCGCAACACCTTGACGCATGAGATCACCGCCGCTGGCCCAGCGCCGCAGGGCCAGCGGCCCGATCCCGAAGGGAAAACCGCATGAGCGCGCAGACGCACCGGCTGGCATCGGGCGGCGCGATCGATCGGTCGCGCACGATCAGGTTCAGTTTCGACGGCCAATGGCTGGAGGGGCACCCGGGGGATACGCTGGCATCGGCACTGGTGGCCAATCATGTTCGGCTGATCGGGCGCAGCTTCAAATATCACCGGCCACGCGGTCTGGTCGCCGCCGGGCCCGAAGAGCCCAATGCTTTGGTGACAATCGGCGATGCTGGGCGGGCGACCCCGAATAGCCGCGCGACGATGGTGGCACTGCATGACGGCCTGGTCGCGCGGTCGCAAAATGCCTGGCCCTCGCTCGGGCTGGACATAGGCGCTGTGAACGGGCTGTTGTCGCCGTTCTTCCCGGCAGGGTTTTACTACAAGACCTTCATGGGCGGCCCACGGGGCGCATGGACGCGATATTACGAGCCGATTATCCGGCGAGCGGCAGGCCTTGGCCCTGCGCCGACCGCAGTCGACCCGGATCGATATGACAAGCGTCATGCCCATTGCGATGTGCTGGTGGTCGGTGCGGGACCGGCCGGGCTGGCGGCGGCGCGTGCGGCGGGGGCTGGAGGGGCGCGCGTGATCCTGATCGACGAGCGCGCAGTGCCGGGCGGATCGCTGCTCGGGGCGGCGGGGGCAATTGACGGTCGGTCGGCACCCGATTGGGCGGCAGCCAGTGCCAGCGAAATCGCCGCCGAGCCGGAAACGCGCCTCCTGCTGCGCACGACGGCGTTCGGCCGGTACGATCACAACTGCGTGATGGCGGTGGAGCGGATCGCGGATGGCGAAGCGTCAGGCCATGGTCCGCGCGAGCGATTATGGCAGATCCGCGCCGGTACCGTCATTCTGGCGACCGGCGCGCATGAACAGCCATTGCTGTTCGGCGGCAACGACCTGCCCGGCATCATGCTCGCCAATGCGGGTCAGCTCTACGCGCGCCACTATGCCGCGCTGGTCGGGCGGCGCGTGGTGATCGCCATGAATAACGATTCCGGCCATGCGGCGGCGCGGGCAATGGTCGCTTCCGGGGCGAGCGTGACCGCTGTGGACTGCCGAACCGACGCGCCGGGGGCGACGGATTATGAATGTGTAACCGGTGCGGTGGTTCAGCGCGCGATCGGCGGGCGGGCGGTGCGCGGCGTGGAGATCGCCAGCGACAGCGGCACACGGCACATCGACTGCGATGCCGTGCTGATGAGCGGCGGGTGGCAGCCGGCGCTGCATCTCCACAGCCATGCAGGCGGGAAAACGCGTTACGATCCGGTGCTGGGATGTTTCGTGGCGGACGCGTTCTTGCCCGGAGTTCATCTGGTCGGCGGCTGTGCGGGTCGGTTCGATGTCGCCGCCTGCCTGGCCGACGGCCATGCGGCGGGGCTGCGTGCCGCCGGTGCGGTTGGGCGCGCGAGCGGCTGCATTGCCCCGACTAGCGACACCGCGTCATGCTGGTCGCCCGCCGGCACCGGCTTTGCCGTCCCCTTTGCCAAAAAGAGCTTCGTCGATTTCCAGAATGACGTGACGGTGGCCGATATCGATCTGGCCCACCGCGAAGGCTTCGTCTCGGTCGAGCATCTGAAGCGCTATACGACCACGGGCATGGCCACCGATCAGGGCAAGCTTTCGAACCTTGCAGCGATCGGGCGGATGGCGATGCATCTGGGTGTCACGCCCGATCTGGTCGGCACCACGACCTTCCGCCCACCCTATACCCCAGTAACCTTTGGCGCGCTGGCGGGGGCCGATCGCGGAGATTTGATCGATCCGGTGCGCTGCACGCCGATACATGACTGGCATCTGGCGAACGGCGCAGTTTTCGAAGATGTCGGCCAGTGGAAGCGGCCTTGGTTCTACCCCCAAGCGGGTGAAGACATGGATGCAGCCGTCCGACGCGAATGCCGCGCGGTGCGCACTTCGGTCGGGCTGTTCGATGCATCCACACTCGGCAAGATCGATTTGCAGGGCCCCGATGCTGCGCAGTTCCTCAACCGGGTCTATACCAATGCCTGGCTGAAGCTGGAGGTGGGGCGTGCGCGCTATGGCCTGATGTGCGGTGAAGACGGGATGCTGATGGATGACGGCGTCACGATCCGCACCGGGCCCGAGCGCTATCTGATGACGACAACAACGGGCAATGCGGCTCGCGTGCTCGATCATCTCGAGGATCTGCTCCAGACCGAATGGCCCGATCTGCGCGTTAGGCTGACCTCGGTGACCGATCACTGGGCCGCGTGTGTCGTCACGGGTCCGCGTGCGCGCGACGTGCTTCAGGCGGTGGCCAGCGACGTCGATCTGTCGAACGCGGCATTCCCGCATCTGTCCTATCGCACGGCCCGAATCGGCGACATCGGGGTGCGGCTATACCGGATCAGCTTTACCGGCGAGTTATCCTATGAAGTCCATGTCCCTGCCCAGCATGGCGAAGCGGTGTGGCAGCGACTTTACGACGCCGGCCGGGCCTTTGGCGTCACCCCCTATGGCACCGAAACCATGCACGTGCTGCGCGCGGAAAAGGGCTATATCATCATCGGTCAGGAGAGCGATGGCACGGTAACCCCGCAGGACCTGGGCCTCGACTGGGCCATTGCGAAGGCCAAGAAGGACTTTGTCGGCGCCCGATCCTTCAATCGCGCCGATACCGCGCGGCTCGATCGCAAACAGCTGGTGGGGCTGACACCGGTCGACGGTCGTACCCGGCCCGACGAAGGCGCACAGCTGACGTTGATGGCATCGGGGATCACACCAGAACCGATGCTCGGCCATGTCACATCGAGCTATTGGAGTGTCGTGACCGACGGTCCGATCGCGCTGGCGCTGTTGAAATCCGGGCGCGAGTGGCACGGGCGCATCGTGCATGCGCGGCAGGGCGACGCGGTTATTCCGTGCCGAGTCGGTCCGCCGATCTTCTATGATATCGATGGGGAGCGGATGCATGGTTGAGCCAGCCACCCGAGGATCGCCGTCAAGCTGGCGCATTCCGACAGCCCGGTCCGTGATGGCGCCGCTCGAAGCGCTGCCGGTGCTGCCGATGGTCAATCTGCGGGGTGCCGGAGACATGTTTCTGGCAGCGGCCGAACGGTCGCTCGGCATGCCATTACCGCTTCAGGCCAATCGCTTTCACGCCGCAGGCGGGCGGCGCGCAATCTGGCTCGGACCCGATGAGTGGTTGGTGATCGGCACGGCCAATGAGGCGGACACGCTCGAGACCCGGCTCGGCACGACGCTGGCGGACAGCGCGGCGGCGGTAACTGACGTTACCGGAAACCGCCTGACCTTCCGGTTGGCGGGGCCGGCTGCGCGCGATCTGATTGCGGGCGGGTGCGCGCTTGATCTGCACCCGCGCGTTTTCGGGCCCGGCCACTGCGCCCCGACGCTGCTGGCACGAACCGGCGTCATCCTGCTCCAGCATGATGATGTGCCCACCTTCGATCTGCTCGTGCGGCGATCCTTTGCGCGTTACCTGATCGACTGGTTCGACCGGATCACCGCAACAGCCGATATCGCATGACCTGCAGCGTGTTCGACCTGTTCAAGGTCGGCATCGGCCCCTCGAGCTCGCATACCATGGGGCCGATGGTGGCCGCGCAGCGTTTCGTCACGCGGCTTGCCGCCACGGGCATGCTCGCGAACACGCGGCGGATCGGCACGGATCTTTACGGATCGCTGGCGCTGACCGGGAAGGGCCATGCGACTGATCGCGCGATTATCCTGGGTCTCGCCGGGTGCCGACCGGATACGATCGATCCCGATATGGCCGATGCCCTTGTCCGGCAGATCCGGGCAAGCGGCCGGCTACAGCTAAGGGGCCAGAGCGCGATCTGCTTCGATGAAGCTCGCGACGTGCGCTATCATCAGCGCGAACGACTGCCCTTCCATTCGAACGGCATCCGCTTCACGGCGTGCGATGCGGCAGGGGATATCCTTGATCAGGGGATTTACTATTCGGTCGGCGGCGGCGCTGTGGTCGACGAGGCGGATGTCGCGGCGAATGCACCGCCTGACATGCTCGCCGACATGCCCTTTCCCTTTCATTCCGGGGTCGAGCTTCTTGCCATCGCCGCGCGCGGCAACATGACCCTTGCCGAATTGGCGCTGGCGAATGAGTGCGCGTTGCGGCCCGAGACGGCCGTGCGTGAGCGGCTGACCGCGATCGCTGCGGCAATGTCTGCCTGTATCGATCGCGGGATCGCGTCGGGTGGAATCCTGCCCGGCGGGCTGAAGGTGAAGCGCCGTGCGCCTGCTATCCACGCCCGGCTGCTGGCGCGACAGGAACGCGCGCTGTGCGATCCGCTGTCGGTGATCGACTGGGTCAATCTTTGGGCACTGGCGGTGAATGAGGAAAATGCGGCGGGTGGCCGGGTGGTGACTGCGCCCACCAACGGCGCCGCCGGCATTGTTCCCGCGGTCCTTCGCTACTATGAGCGCTTTGCCCCTGATGCCGGCCCCGAAGGGGTTGTGCGGTTTCTGCTGGTGGCCGGGCTGATCGGGTCACTGTTCAAGGAAAACGCATCGATCTCCGGCGCTGAAGTCGGCTGCCAGGGCGAGGTCGGCGTTGCCTGTTCGATGGCTGCCGCCGGACTGGCAGCCGTGATGGGTGGCACCAACGAGCAGATCGAGAACGCCGCCGAGATCGGCATGGAGCACAATCTCGGCCTCACCTGCGATCCGGTTGGCGGGTTGGTCCAGGTTCCCTGTATCGAGCGTAACGCCGTTGGTGCCGTCAAGGCGATTGAGGCGGCGCGACTCGCGATGCTGGGCGATGGCACCCACCGGGTGAGCCTGGACGAGGTGATCGAGACGATGCGGCGGACGGGCGCTGATATGAACGATCGGTACAAGGAAACGTCGCTGGGTGGCCTGGCGGTGAACGTGGTCGAATGTTGAGTTTTGCGCGGAAGGCAATGAAGGGAGACGTCCAGTGAACGCAATCGATGATATCCGCCAGCGGATAGAGCATCATGGCTATGCGATCGTGCCCGGCCTTGTCGAGGCGCCTGCGCTCGATCGCCTCCGCGCTGCGTGCGACCGGCGACTGGCCGCAGCATCGGCAGATCATCTCGCGCGCAACCGCACGACTGGCAGCATGCTGGGGGTGGAGCATGATCCGGCCTTTGCAGAGATCATCGCCTGGCAGCCTACCCTCGGCATCCTGCGCGCGCTGGGTTATGGTCAGCTGGCATGGTCAGCTGGCTATGTGATCAGCAAACCCGGAGGCGGGCCGCGCCTGTTCTGGCATCAGGACTGGCTGTGGTGGACTCACCCGATCAGCACCGCCGCGGTGCCGCACCAGCTGTTTGCGATGTATTACCTGGTCGATACCGACGTCAGCAATGGTTGCCTGCGTGTCGTGCCGGGATCGCATCGGCAGCGCCTGCCCGCGCATGATCAGCTGCTGACGGCGCATTCGGATGCCGCGCTGTCGGGGGCCGATCCGTCGCATCCGATGTTCGGCGATATCGAGGGCGAAGTCGACGTTCCTGTGCGCGCGGGGGACGTGCTGATCGGTGATGCGCGGCTGCTCCACGCGGCCCATGCCAACAGCAGCGATGCGAACCGGACCCTGGTGACGCTCTGGTACCACCCCGCCTATGACCGGATGCCACCCGAGATCCAGACGCACCTGACTCGCGATTACGGCAGGGTGCTGAGCAACTGGACCGCTGAAGACCGCAACCGGATCGATTGCGCGCTGCCGTACCGGATGCATCACGACGAGGTCGATGCCTGGCCGATCTGCCGCGAGCCCCACGCGGTACCCGTCAGCTAGTTTTCGGTCGGCACCGGCAGGGTGGCGCTCTCATCGACCGGATTCGGATCGGGGCGATTGCGCACAATGGTTTCGGGCAACGTCCACCAGATGATCGCGGCACCGCCTAGCGCGATTGCCGCCAGCATCATCGCCGATCGCAGCCCATAAGCTTCGGCAACCGACGCGGTGATGATCGGCGCGAAGAAGCTGATGATCCGGCCCCAATTGAAGATCGACGCAGCGGTGGATCGCAGATGGGGCGGATAAAGTTCGGCGATCCATGGCCCCCAGATGACGCTGGCAGAAATCATCAATCCGTAAGCGCAGCCCAGCGCGAACAGCAGTGGCACCGAATTGGCGAAGGTGAGGTACATCACCACCACGACCGCGCCGATCAGATATCCGACTGCGTTGATCCGCCGTCCGAATCGATCCGATATGGCGCCCCAGGCAAATCCCCCGATAATCGCTGCGGCGAATTGCCAGCCGAACATCTCTTTCGCTGCCGCCGGATCGACGCCCTGAACTTCGGCGAGATAGGTCGTCTGCCAGCCGGTAAAGGCTTGACTGCCAAAGAAGTTGAGCCCGATCATCAGCGCGATCAGCAGTGTCTTTTTCCACAGGTCAGGCGCGAACAGCTGGACAATCGGCAGTTTGCCCGTCGGCTGGGGATGATAATCTGCGGCACCCCAGGGGATCAGCTTGCGATCATCCGGCACGATCACATAGGCAAGCGGCGCCAGCACCAGCGCGGGCACCGCCCCCATTAGGATCAGCGTGTGCCAATCCGCGATCTGCAGGCGATTGGCGAACAGGCCGAGCACCACGACCGATCCGTTGAACGTGCCATTGTAAAAGCCCGCCAGTTTGCCGCACATGCTGCGATCGAACAGCGAGGTGTACAGCCCGACCACGGTGGGGAAGACGCCGCCCATGAACAGGCCCAGGACGAAGCGTTGCGCCATCAGCTCGCCATATCCGGTGACGAACGCTCCCCAGCCGAGCGCCAGGCTGTAACCGACCATGATTCCGAACAGTGCGTTGCGGCGCCCCCATCGATCGGCAAGCTGTCCGATGACAATGGCGCCGAACAGGGCGCCAAGCCCCTGCGCCGAATACATCGACCCGGCTTCGGTAAGCGTCAGGTTGAGCGCGGCGCGAATATCGGGCCGAAGCACATCGGCGGTATTCCACGACCAGCCGTAAAAGAAATCGGCGACCATGAAGAAAGCGAAGGCGGCAACGCGTCGCGCGGCGGGGACGTCTTCTGCCCTGATGCGTTGACTGACGTCCACCGGCTCTCCCGCCCGCGCTTGCCGCGCGTTCCTTGCATATATATTCATCAAGCGTGACCGATGCGCAAGCTTTCCTGAAGACCCTGTTCGACCGCGCGGTTGGGGCGGTTGATCCCGCACGCTGCGTGCCGGCTTTGCTGCCGTCCAAGCCAAAAGGTCGCACCGTCGTGTTCGCCTATGGCAAGGCGGCGGCATCGATGGCGGCAGCAGTGGAGGCGCATTGGGACGTCCCTATCGAGGGAATTGCCGTCACGCGTTATCAGCATGGCTGCCCCCTGCGACAGGTTCGGCTGATCGAGGCCGGGCATCCTTACGGCGACGACGCCAGCGAATGGGCGGCACGCGAGATGCTGGCGCTGGCGCAGACATTGGGCGCGGACGACCTGGCCTTGTGCCTGGTGTCTGGTGGCGGATCGGCGCTTGCCAGTCTGCCCGCCCCCGGTCTTACCGCGGCCGACAAGCGGCACGTGCTGCGGGCGCTCCATGCCAGCGGCGCACCGATTGCCGATATCAACACGGTCCGCCGTCGGCTGTCGGCCTTCAAGGGCGGGCGGCTGGCGGCGGCGGCAGCCCCGGCACATGTCCACAGCATCGTGATCTCCGATATCCCCGGCGATGATCCGTCACTGGTTGCATCAGGGCCGAGCTTTCCCGACCCGTCGTCACCGGGAGATGCGCGCCGCGCGCTCGTCCGCTGGGGGGTGCCGATCCCCGAGTCGATCGATCGATTCCTCGACGCGGCCATCCCGCCGGTCGTGTTGGGGCCTTCGAGCCATGCGCTCGCAGCGACGGCAATGGATGCACTGAACGCGGCGGCCGGGTATGCGCAGGCGCATGGCGTTCCTGTTCACATTCTATCTGACCGGATCGAGGGGGAGGCCAGCGCGGTCGGTACTCGCGATGCGGCGATGGTGGTGTCACGCCTTGCGGCTGGCGAACGAGGGCCTTTGTTGCTGCTGTCAGGCGGCGAAACTTCGGTGACCGTGACCGGCAATGGGCGCGGCGGGCGGAATGCCGAATATCTGGCGGCGTTCGCCATCGGCATCGCCGGTTTGCCGGTGGTTGCGCTTGCAGCCGATACCGACGGGATTGACGGCAGTGAGGATAATGCCGGTGCCCTTGCCGATGGCACCAGCCTTTCGCGGGCGGTTGTATTGGGACTGGATGCCGCAGACCTGCTTGCCAACAACGATGCCTATGCGCTGTTTGATGCGCTTGGCGATCTGGTGGTGACCGGGCCGACACGAACCAACGTCAATGATTTTCGCGCCATCCTGATCGGGGATTTGCCATGAAGCCAAAGATCGCCTTGACTCGGCGTTTGCCCGATCCGGTCGAACGGCAGGCAGCCACGCTTTTCGACATGATCACCAATCCGGCCGACACGCCTTGGACCGCCGAGACATGGGCAAATTGCCCCGCGAACGCGATCCTGTGCACGGTCACTGACCGGATCGATGCAGCCATCATCGCTTCGCTGCCCGACAATGTTCGGCTGCTCGCCAATTTCGGCGTGGGGGTGAGTCACATCGACCTTGATGCTGTGCACGCGCGCGGCATTGCTGTCAGTAACACCCCCGATGTGTTGACCGACGCGACCGCCGATATCGCGATGCTGCTGCTGCTCGGCACCGCCCGCCGCGCGAGCGAGGGTGAAGCAATGATGCGCGCGCAGGCCTGGCGGGGCTGGGCACCGACCGCGATGCTTGGCACGCACCTGCATGGGAAGACGCTCGGTATCTACGGGATGGGGCGCATCGGTGAGGCGATGGCGATGCGCGCTGCCGCTTTCGGCATGAATATCGTCTATCATGGCCGCCGTGCGCGAACCGACCTGGCCTTTGCGGCGGATTTTATCGCCGATCCGGCCGATTTCTGGCCGCGCTGTCAGTTTCTCAGCCTCCACGCGCCGCTGACCGACGGCACGAGGGGGCTCATCCACCAGCATGTCATCGGCCAGCTGCCCCCCGGCGCGATCATCATCAACACGGCGCGCGGCGAATTGATCGATGACGATGCGCTGATTGCCGCACTCGGCACAGGGCGGATCGCTGGCGCGGGGCTCGACGTCTTTACAGGCGAGCCGGCATTCGATCCACGCTATGCAGCGCTGCCGAACACGTTTTTGCTGCCGCATCTCGGCAGCGCCACACTTGAGACGCGCACCGCGATGGGGCTGCGCGCGATTGCCAATGCGGCGGCATTTTTCGCGGGCGAGGCGATGCCAGATCGGGTCGTTTAGGTCGGCGTCAGGATCTGCTTCCAGATCGCCACTTCGTCGGTGCAGATCCATTCCATCGTGACGCGCCCGTCGACCATATAGGCGTGGGTCATCCCCAGGATATAAACCCGCGCACCGCTTGGCGCGCCGAAGCGGCCCCAGCCGGTATGCGTCGCGTTCATCGACCAACGCATCGCCAGCCGTACCGGTTGGCCGGGATCGCGGTTCACGATCAGGTGATCGACCGTGAAGTCAGCATCGGGGAAGGAGGCGAGGTAGGAAATGACGAATCGGTCGATATCGCCGTGCCCGCTCAGCACTTCACCGGCTGCAACTGAGACGCTGGCGCCCTGGTGATAATAGCTGCGGATCGCCGCCGGCGTTTTCCGGCCCCAGATCTGCCGCCACGCATCGGCATAGCGCTGAGCCTCCTCGCTCTGGTCGATTGTTGCGACATAGGGGCCGGGCACATCATCCGCTGGCGTAAATACCGTCACTTTGCCCGTCGTTGCCAAATCGGTTTCAACCAGGCTCCGCGCCAGCGCTTCTGCCGTGGTGCCCAGGCATTTTGCAAAGGCGCCGTGATCGCGGACGAGCCATTCTTCCGAAATCACGCCATTCTTGACCACGCAATCGGCGATGATCCGCGCCCGGACGAGCTGGCCTTCGCCGGGCCCGTACACCCCGTCGCCCTGCTTGCGCATCACGGAGATCAGCCGGTGCGACGACAGGAATCCGTCATCCTCGTTGCCGCTCCAGATCACGTCTTCATACACCAGTTGGCGATCGGGAAATTCGTGCAATGTCGCCAAAGTGGCGGCCGTAACCCCCTTATTGTCGGTAATGATTGCATTGGACGCGCGAACGATCACGTCTGGTGCGTAATATTTGTCGAGGCTGCCGCCGATGCCGCGATCTTCCCATATCTCTCGGGTGATTTTCTCGATGTAATCGGGAAGATCGGCGAATTTGGGATCGAAACCGCGCATGTCGAGAACCTTCAGCGAATGGAATTGCATATATAGTCAGCACATCCCGCCGGGGCTGGCAACCTCGCTTATCGCCTGCCGACCGAGCTTCTGACCAGAAGCTCGCCCGAAACCAGCGATGTCTGTGGCTTGGCCGAAGCACTTCCAATCCGCTCCATCAGCAGATCGAGCGCCATGGTCGCCATTTGCTCGACCGGCTGGCGGATCGTGGTGAGATCGTAACTGGGCCAGGCGGCCTCCGGCAGATCATCGAAGCCGACGATCGAGATATCATCGGGAACGCGCAGGCCCAGTTCGTACCGTGCGGTATCCATCACCCCCAACGCCATCAGGTCCGATGCGGCAAAGATCGCGGTCGGACGGTCGGGCATCGCCCAGATCGCCCGCATCCCGGCACTGCCGCTGGCAAAAGTGAAATCGCCGGCAACCCGTGCCACAACATGACCGCCACGCTCCGTCACGCGTTCGTTGAAGCCGCGTTCGCGATCATCGCTGGTGGGGTCGACCGGCGTTCCCGAGATGAAACCGATCGCTTCATGGCCGCTTTCGATCAGAAAATCGGCAATCCGCCGCCCACCCTCGGCATTTTCGATCCGTACCGAGCTGACATTGGGCTGCTTTACATAGCGATTGTAGAGAACGACCGGCACGCCGACCTTGGCGCATGCCTCCCCCACCTCGGCAGACAGCGCGGCAGAGATCATGATCACGCCGTCGACTCGGTATTTCAGCACCTCCTCGATCGCCGCTTCGACGCTCTGGCCAGGGATCAGCGAGAACAGCAGCACGTGCATACCGCGTTCCTGCAGCCCCAATGAGAAAGCATTGATCGTGCGTGCATAATGGGGATTTGCGATGTCGCCGGTCATCAACGCTACCATATTGGTACGCTTGGTGATCAGGCTGCGGGCCAGCGCATTGGGGCGATAGCCGAGCTCTGCCGCGGCAGCATGCACTTTGGCCCGGGTGCGTGCAGATACCACAGCGCCTGGCGAAAAAGCCCGGGATACAGCGGATTGCGACACACCGGCGAGGCGTGCGACATCAGTGGAGGAAGCGCGTTTCAGGCGTGTCACGGCTTCGCTTTTATCAGTCAGACCCACGACGACAACAGGGCAACGCAATTTTGCACATTTTGATATTGCATATATATTCAGTTTGACGCAGCATTCGATCGGGAAGGTGCGGGAGAAAGTTCCAAAAGCACCAATAGGGAGGGGACGATATGCGCAAGGCAATGATCAGTGCGTTGATTGTGACCGCAAGTTCGCTGGCACTGTCGACACCCGCTTTCGCTCAAACGGCAACCGCGCCAGCGGCGGAAACGGCCGAGCAGGACAATAGTGGTGTCGAAGACATCATCGTCATGGCGCAGCGGCGTGCGGAAAACATTCAGGACGTCAGCATCGCCATTCAGGCGATCACCGCCGAAGGCCTGACCCGTTCGGGCATCACCGATGTTACCCGTCTCGAACTGATATCGCCGGGCGTCACCTTCGCGCGCTACGGCGCGGACAGCAAGATTTCGCTGCGTGGGGCGAACTCGAACAACACCTTCCTCGATTCATCACCGTCAGTCGGGGTGTTCGTCGACGGGGTCTATCGCCCGCGCGCCGCGCAGCAGACCCGCGCCTTTTTCGATGTCGAGCGGCTCGAAATCCTGAAAGGTCCGCAAGGGACCCTCTATGGCCGCAACACGCTGGCCGGTGCGGTCAATCTTTACACGGTCGCGCCATCGACCGAACGGCTGAGCGCAGGGTTCACGGCGCAATATGCGCGGTTCAATACTTTTCGTGGAGAAGCGTTCATCAACGCACCGCTGACCGAAAATCTCGCGGTTCGTATTGCCGGGCTGATCGAGCGTGGTGACGGCTATATCCAGAATTTAACAGGCGAAGATCTGGGCAGCCCCGATACGGTGTCGGTGCGCGGATCGATCCGGTATGAAGCGCCGGGCGGCGGCGATGTGACCTTGCGCCTCACCAATATCCGCGAACGCGGCAATGTCGCCGGGCTGTTCGCGGTGACTGGCACGTGCCGCAATGTCACGGCGCAGGGGCTGACCGACCCATTCGGCACGCAGCGCGATTGCCGCAACCCGCGGCGTGGTTCGCTCGGGTCAGTGCCGTTCAGTGCGCTCGGGCGGCTGCAGGTGCAGAAGGATTTCGTGCATGAAGACCGAATCGACGAATTCAACGCCACGCTTGAATTCAACATCCCGGTCGGCAGCAATCTGAATATCAAGAACATCTCGAGCTTCACCAACTTCAAGCTCGATGTCGGTCAGGATTCAGACTTTTCGGAAATTCAGGTATCGGCCGATATCCTTCGCGAGCGGGTGAAGAGCTACACGTCCGAACTGCAGTTCAGCGGTGATTTCGATCGCTTCAAATTCACCACCGGGGGCTATATCTCGCGCGACGAGATCGACTTCGTCAGTGGCGCGATCCGGTTCACGCGTGACATCAACAATGCGACGACGCGGCCGCTGGTGGCCGTCCCCGGCTTCCCTACGACGATGTTGCCGATCCTGAACCCGACGCCGGTTTCAAGCCCGGTCATCGATCTCGGCAATCCCAACGTCGCCGGGCGCGAAGGCCAGAGTTCGAACAACTTCCAGTTCACGCGGACGATGAGCTATGGCTTGTTCGGTCAGGCATCGTTCGAAATCGTCGATAATCTGCGACTCGTCGGCGGCGTCCGCTATTCGCGCGATGACAAGTCGTCCCGCGATTATGGTGGCCCACGTTCCAATACGACGCTGATGGGGCCGCAATTCCCGACGACGATCCCGCGCACGATCGACGTATTCTCGACGAATGCGAGCTTTATCACCAGCACGCAGAATCGAACCTATGAAAACGTCACATATCGCGGTGCGGTGGAGTTCGACGTCAACCCCGATGTGCTGATCTTCGCGTCGGTCGCCACCGGCTTCCTGTCCGGATCGCTGACGACGGCGGGCACCTCGACCGATGATCAGACGTCGATCAACTATGAACTGGGCATCAAGAGCCGTTTCCTCGACAACCGCGTGCAGGTGAACGCATCGGT
>CAZWAL010000007.1:0-38077 GCA_964631905.1 uncultured Stakelama sp. | reverse complement strand
GCCAGCTCGCCTTCGGGCGGGCGGCGTTCGAACGAGGGGTTGATCGACAGCGCCGACATCCGCGTCACCACTTTGTGCCGCACCGCCGGGAACAGCGCCGCGAGCGGGGTCAGCACGGCAAAGCGGAACAGCAGCGCAATCGGCGCGAGCAGCGATGCCGCGATGAACAGCGGCAGCGACCAGGGCTTCATCAGCGCGAGCGGCAGATATTCGGGGTCCTCCGCCGTGCCATAGCGCGTGCGCGCATGGTGCAGGCTGTGCACGCCTTCATACATGAAGGACGGCACCAGCATCGGCACGCCGATCAGCGCGTTCCAGCCGAACCGGAAACCGGGCACCGAACTGTGCTTGATGTGCGTCAGTTCGTGGATGAAGCTGCCCGCGCGGTACAGCGCCAGGACCGCGATAACGCCAGCGAACACCGCCAGTGCAGGCGACGTGACCATGATCGCCGTCGCCAGAGCGCCATAGCCAATCACCGCCGACAGGATCATATCGGTCCAGTAAATCACCGGGCGCGGCGCATTCAGATCGCGCGTTTGCTCAGCCGCGGTGCGCAGCATTGCCATATCATCGGCAATGCGCTGCCTGCCCGCAGCAGCCGGCGCGTCAGCGGAAACGGGGTCGGCCTCGCGCCGATCAAGTGACATTACAGTGGTCATGGGTTGGGCTATTGCCCAAAAATAGTGGCAGCATGGTGGCGATGCCAGCCCCCTGGCGCAGGCGATTTCGGCCCCCGCTTGACTCACGCCCGCGAAGAACGGACTGGGTTGGCCCTATCGTTACGCACCATTCCACCGCCTAACGTCCGGGAACCAAAATCTTGGCAACGAACCCCCTAGCCATCCGTCCGGTCAACAACGCTGCCGATCGCAAGGCCTTTATCGAGGTCGCCTATGCGCTGAACGGCGATGATCCGCACTGGGTGGCACCGCTGCGCAGCGAAGTTGCCGGCACCATCGATCCGAAGAAGAATGGCTGGTTCAGCCATGCGCGCGGGCAATTGTTCGTCGCAACCCGTGGCGACAAGACGGTGGGCCGCATCTCAGCCCACATCGATATGCTGGCGCTGGAGATGCCCGCCGAAAAGGGTTTTGGCCCGGGGTCCGGGTTCTGGGGGATGTTCGACGCTGCCGACGCCACCGTCGCCCGCGCGCTGATCAACACCGCGGAGGAATGGCTGCGCCAGCAGGGGATGACACGGGCAATCGGCCCGGTCAGCCTGTCGATCTGGGAAGAGCCCGGCCTGCTGATCAAGGGGCATGATCATGCCCCCACCGTAATGATGGGGCATCACCCGGCGCGATACCAGGCGTGGATCGAGGATGCCGGGTATCTGCCGCTCAAACAGCTGATGACCTATGATTTGGACGTCACGGTCGAATTTCCGCCAATCGTCCAGCGCATCATCGCATCAGGCGAAAAGAATCCGCGGATCCACATCCGCCGGGTCAACAAGGCGCGCTTTGCCGAGGAAGCCGCGCTGATCGTCGACATATTGAACGATGCATGGTCGGATAACTGGGGTTTCGTGCCGCTGACCAAGCCAGAGATCGACGATGTCGGCAAGAAACTGAAGCCGATCGTCTATGAGGATCTGATCATGATCGCCGAGCTGGATGGCAAGCCGGTGGCCTTCATGATCACGCTGCCCGATCTGAACGAAGCGATTGCGCCATTGAAGGGGTCGCTCTGGCCTTTCGGCTGGGCCAAGCTGCTGCTGTGGCTGCGCAAGCCGCAGGTGCGGACGATGCGGGTGCCGTTGATGGGGGTGCTGAAGGAGCTGCAGGCGTCGCGCCTCGCCAGCCAGCTTGCTTTCATGATGATCGAATATATCCGCCGTGAATCGCTGAAGAGTTATAGTGCAAAGCGCGGCGAGATTGGCTGGATTCTCGATGACAATCAGGGAATGCGATCGATCGCAGAGACGATAAACGGCCGGGTCAACCGGGTGTACCAAATCTACCATCGTTCACTGTAGTTGCCGCGGCCGCCGGAAGGCCGCGACGGCGGGGCACACCGTCGCGGCACCGGGATCATGCTGACCGCCGATCAGGCATCGGGATTGTCGACGTCGAATCCGCGATCGGCCCATTGTGCGCGGGTCATGCACTTTTCGCGGGTCAGTCGTGTCCCGGTCGGCTTGTCGCGAACGCAGTAGAGCCGCTTGTCACTATCAGGCTTGGCCTTTGTGACTGCCGGGGCAGGCGCCTCGGCATTGGCTTCGGTTTTAGTTGCGGCGAATGCCGTCGATGCGGTGAACATGGTGGCAAACAAACCGGCTGCCGCGGCGGTGGCGACAGTGCGGATCGATGCGGAACGAACTGACATTGGGGACCTCCTGATGACAAAGGCGGCGATCATTGTCACCGCGCCAACCACTTTGCATCAGCCGTGCCAAACTGGATTTGTATTGTTTATCATATAGATGGCAAATTGTGAGTCATTGTATTGTAACGGCAATACACCGACTCTCGGGGTGCCGCACCAATTCTTGGGAAAATGCACGATTTCAATCTCTTGACCGCATGCGACGTCTGACGACGTCGTCAGTCAGCGTTTGCCAACTGTGCCCAGGTCGGGGCGTGATCGCTGGCCTTCTCGCGCCCGCGATAGGTCTTGTCGACGCCGGCATCGATCAGGCGGTCGGCGGCTTGGGGGCTCAGCAGCAAGTGATCGATCCGGAAACCCGCGTCGCGCTGCCAGGCGCCTGCCTGATAATCCCAAAACGTCCATACCCCGCCGCCCGGATGGCGCGTGCGCAATGCATCAGTCCAGCCTTGCGCGACCAGCGCCCGGAAACCGGCGCGGCTTTCGGGCTGCATCAACGCATCATCAGCCATCGCACGCACCGAATAGGTGTCGTCGTCATTGGGGATCACATTATAGTCCCCCGCCAGCACCACCGGCCGCTCCTCGGCGAGCAAGCTACGTGCGCGCGTTGCCAGCCGGTCGATCCAGCGCAATTTGTAATCGAACTTGGGCCCCGGTTGCGGATTGCCGTTGGGTAGGTAAATCGACGCGACCACTAAGCCGTTCACCTCGGCCTCCAGATAGCGGCTATGCTCGTCTTCGGGCTCGCCGGGCAAGCCGCGCAGCCGCTCAACCGGGTCGAAACCCCTGGCGAGCACGGCGACGCCGTTAAATCCCTTCTGCCCGTGCCATAGCGCACCATATCCTGCCGCGCGCACATCCGCCTCGGGGAAGGTGTCGTCGCTTGATTTCAGTTCCTGCAGGCAAACGATATCGGGTGCCTGTTCGGCCAGATACTCGATCAGCCGGGGCAGCCGCGCCTTGATACCATTGACGTTATAGGTAACGATTTTCATCAGGTAAGCGGGCTTTCGTCACGGTTGCTCGATCAGACCGCGAAGCTTGATCCGCAGCCACAGCCCGATGCCGCCTGAGGATTGTCGACCCGAAACGCGGTGCCGCCCAGCGACTCGACGAAATCGACCGAGCAGCCCCGTACGAGATCGATGCTGACTGGATCGACGACCAGCTTCACCCCGTCGCATTCGGCAACGCTGTCATCAGCGTCGATGTCATCGGCCATGCCGAACCTGTACTGAAATCCCGAACAGCCGCCGCCATCGACGGCGAGGCGAAGAATGGCGGGCTTGCCTTGCTTGGCGGCGATCGCAGCAACCCGCGCTGCGGCCGCAGCAGTGATCGTCACGTCGGTTGATTGCATGGTGGTCATCCCCACCAGATAGGCGCTTCACGGGAACACGGCAACGGGGCGATCAGCAAATGACAGTCCCGATCAATTGGCTTCGCTGCATTAACCGTCGAACGGCCTATTTGCTGTTGCGGGGACCGCCAATGCCACCCGACGATGTCGCCGCACGATCGGTAACCGAACGCAGGAAATCGGCAGACTGCAAAAAGGGCAGCGGATTGACAGCATGGCCATCAATGCGAACCTCATAATGCAGATGGCTGCCGGTCGAACGACCGGTTGAGCCCATCAGGCCGATCAACTGGCCGCGAACGACGCGGGTGTTGGGCACGACCATGATCTTCGACAAATGGCCATAACGCGTCGCGATGCCGCGACCATGATCCACTTCGATCAGATTGCCATACCCACCGGCGCGTTCGGATCGCGACACCATGCCATCGGCAGTGGCATAGATTGGTGTGCCGATCGCACCCGGAATATCGACGCCGGCATGCATCGCTGCGGTGCCCCGGAAGGGATCGCTGCGCACGCCGTAATTGCTGGTGAAGCTGACATGCTGCACAGGCTGGGTCGATGGGATGGCGATCACGCCACGCTCGAGCGAATCGAGCTTCTTCCAGGTCATGAACAGCGAGCGAAATTCGCGGTCTGCCTTGTCGTCAGGCTGGGCGGCGCCAGCTTCGACGGGCTCATAAGGGCCGCCCATGGCGAGGCGACGCGAGACGAAACGTTCAGGCGCGATGCCGAGACGACGGACATGATTCGCGGCGAGCGCGTAACGCTGCTCAACCAACGCCTTTGCCTTGACGGCCATTGACAGTTGGCGCTGTTCGACGCGCTTGAACGGGGCGACGACATCAGCGGCGATCGCAGCGGTTTCGGGATCAATTGTTTCATTGCCAAGGACGAGCTTGCCGCCCTTCTTGCCTTCAAGCACGGCGGTGATCAGCGCCTGGCGCTGCTCGACCCGGGCGGCATGAACCTCCGCGGCGTGCTTCACAGCGGCCAGATTGGCCTGCATCTTGACCAGCTTGGTCTGGAGCTGCGCCACTTTCACTTCAGGCGATGCAGGTGTTTCGAGCACACCGCTCAGCTGCACCGCTGCCACGGCGACATGGCCAACGCCGTAAGCCGAAAAGCACAGGGTGACGCCGGCGACCGCAGCAAGTGCTGCCTGCGTGTTCCCCCCAATGCTGAATCGACGAAGATCGCGGCCATCATGAAAGATGAAATCGCGCGTTTTGAATTGCCCCCGAACCTGCGCAAAGCGGTCCGCAATCGAAATCGTCGTCGTTTTTTTCATGAATCCCCGGCGATCAGATTGCTGGCACCGAATGAACGGTACCTGCGAATGTCCCGCCTGCGGCCCCTCCGCTGCGTTGACGCTCGGTCTTCGCAACCGCGGCACGGAACGGCAAGAGGGTGAAGGCCCTCATGGGTTGGACCGAAGGCGACGTGCGGCGAAACGTTCAAAACGCGTTAATTATGGATCGAATCGAGACAATGTGCGTTGCGCGCCAATTCTGCCCGGATCGAATCGATCCGAAACGACGCAGGATTCGCACGAATCGTTGCGCCAAAACGGGTGCAGTCGATCAGCCGAGCGAACGGACCGCTTCCAGCACATCCACCGCATGACCCGGCACCTTCACCCGACGCCAGCTGCGCGCCAGCTTGCCCTCGGCCGTAAACAGGAATGTCGAACGGTCGATCCCCATATAGGTTTTGCCGTACATGCTTTTCTGCACCCATACGCCAAAGGCTTCCATTGCCATGCTGTCGTCATCGGTCGCCAGCGGCACGGTGAGATCATATTTATCGATGAATTTCTGATGCTTAATCGGTGAATCCTTCGACACGCCGAGAACAGCGGTATCGAGCGAGGCGAACTCCTTCAAATGCTGGCTGAAATCCTGCGCCTCGCGGGTGCAACCCGACGTGTCGTCCTTGGGATAAAAATACAGCACGAACGGCTTGCCGATAAAGCTGCGGAGGTTGACCTTGCCGCCGCTCGACATGGTCAGCTCGATATCGGGGAGTTTATCGCCTTCGTTCAGTGCCATGATCGGGAGCCTCTTCGCTGATCCGTTGCCAGTTTTCGCGCACTTCCTGCCGTGTCCTGTCAAGCAGCGCAACCAGTTCGGGCCAATCGCGCACGTCCATCGCCCTTACGATCAGCGCGCGCGTCGCCGGGGTCGGCAGCTGCATTTCAGGCGACACGAGCCGCAACGTGACGAGCAGCCGGGTCAGAAAATCATGCGCCGGACGCATTGCGGGCGTCAGCAGCCCTTCAGCAATGAGTAAGTCGATCGCGCGGCCAAGATCCGGATCAAAGCCGGTACGGTGGATCAATTGCGCGACGTGCACCGTGAATTCCAGATCGACCAGCCCGCCCGGCAGCAGCTTGGCATCGAGCACCCCGGCGGGCGGCTTGTGCGCCGCCATTTCAGCCCGCATCGCGGCGGCATCCGCGCGAATGTCGCGCGCCGGCCGGGCACCGCCAAGCACATCGGCGATGGTAGCGGCAACCGCCGCGCGCGCATTTGCCGATCCGAACACAGGGCGTGCCCGGGTGAGGGCCATATGCTCCCATGTCCAGGCATTCTCGCGCTGGTACATGGCAAACCCGGCGGTCGACACCACCAGCGGCCCTTGCGTCCCCGATGGGCGCAAGCGCGTATCCACGTCGTACAGCGGCCCGGCAGCGGTCGGCACGGACAAAGCTGCTGTCACACGTTGTGCTAGCCTGTTGTAGTAAAGCACTGCACCTAATGGCTTTTCGCCGTCGGACTCAGCCAGATAGTCGCCGGTGAACAGGTAGATGAGATCAAGGTCCGAAGCATGGGTGAGCACCCCGCCCCCCATCCGCCCGAGCGCCAGGATCACCAGCTCGCTGTCCGCCACCTTGCCGTGGCGTCTCGCAAAATCCTCGATCGTCGATGCGACGATGACTTGGATGGCAGCCTCCGCCACCCGGGCATAGCCCGATGCGACGATCAGCGGATCGCACACCCCGGCGATAATCTGCACGCCCAGCGCCAGACGCTTTTCGCCAACGACGCGGCGGGCATGATCGAGCAACGCTTCATAATCCATCCCGGCCCGTGGTGCGATTTCCACGGCCAGCGCGGATATGCTGCCGACCGGATCGAGCGCGGTCGAATCGATCAGCCCGTCCAGCAATTCGGGCCGTCTCCCGAGCGCCTCCGCCAGCGTCGGCGCATGGCTGAGGATCGCGCCAAGCAAGCGTGCAAGCGCGGGCTGGGCCTCCAGCAACCGGAAGAAGTTTATTGCGCTCGATAGCTTCGCAAGAATGTGATCGAACCGGATGACCGCGCCGGCGGGATCGGGCGACTGCCCCAGCGCGTCGATCAGACCCGGCAGCACTGCCTCCAGTGCCTCACGAGCTGGCCCGCTGCGCAGCGCCGGATAGGTGCCGCTTCGCCAGCTGATAATCCGCTCTCGAGTGGTTTGCGCGTCGGCCGCATTGAACCCCGCCGCCGTCAGGGCGCTCAACAGGCGATCATCGTCACAAGACAGCGCGGTCGACGTGCCCGGTTCCAGCCCATCGTAAATTGCACCGACGTGCTCAACATGTGGTTGCAGCATCGCGAGTAACGCTGTGCCGTCGTCTACACCGTGGAGTTGCGCCAGAGAATCGAGTGCCATCCCGGCAGGCAATTGGTGGGTCTGCCGATCATCCACCATCTGCACGCGGTGCTCGATCGTGCGGAGCATTGTATAGGCGTCGCTCAGGGCAATCGCGTGATCGCTATCGATCCAGCCCCCCGCCGCCAGTTGCGCGAGTGCGGTGCGCGTCGCGCCCGACCGGACACCCGAATCGCGACCGCCGTGGATCAGCTGATGAATTTGCGCAAAAAATTCGACCTCGCGGATGCCCCCGCGGCCACGCTTCAGATCATATCCGGGGCCGAATTGCTGTCCTTGCGCGTGGTGATCACGGATGCGCCGTGAAATGCCCCGGATATCGCGAATAGCGCCGAAATCGAGCGTACGCCGCCATACGAACGGCTGCACTGCCTCGAGAAACCGGCGACCGAGTGCGACATCACCGGCCGCGGCGCGCGCGCGGATAAACGCGGCGCGCTCCCACGCCAGCGCCTGCGATTCGTAATAGGCAATTGCTGCATCCACGCGCAGTACGATCGGCGTAATTTCCGGCGACGGGCGCAACCGCAAGTCGACGCGGAGCACATAGCCATGCCCGTCGCGCGCCTGCAGCAGCTCGATCACCCGCCGACCGATCCGCACCGCAGCATCATCGGACGCCTCGCGCGGGCGGCAGGGCAATGTCTCCGGATCGAACAGCAGGATAGGGTCGATGTCTGACGAGTAGTTGAGTTCGTGACTGCCCTGTTTGCCGAGCGCGATCGCCGTAAAGCCGGTGGACGGCGCGCCCGGCGTCCGCTCCTCGATTGCGGCGCGAATGGCGGCATCCAGCGCATAATCGGCAAAGTCGGAAAGCGCGGCGGTGACCTGCGTCAGATCCAGCCTACCGGCGAGATCGCCAATCGCCACAAGCAATGCGAGCCGCCGCCGCTCCGTCCGCAAACGTTCGCCGACAGGCATCGCTGGATCACCGATCCGCGCGCGCACCGGATCGATCAGGTCGCCACCCGCAAGTTGCCCGACAAGTTCAGGTTCACGGTCGATCAGATGCGCTAGAAAAGCGGAATGCGCTTGCGCCCGTGCGATTGTCGCTTCGATCGGTGCTATTTGGGGGCTGGTGGTACTCATCGATCGTTCCGATCAATGTTACGCATCTAAACATCCTCGGTGATCACGGGATTAGGCAACAAAAGCAGCGCTAAGCCGTTATAGCAGGCATGTCGATTCACTCATCCTCTCCAGCCGATAAGGCAAGTCAGGCGGATTTCGCGATTACCGCGCCGCGCCGGCACGATATGATCGGCTCGGCGCTGAACAGCGCGTTTGCCCGCCCCGACGCCAATGACATTCCCGATGACATGTTGTCGCTGCTCGCTCAGCTCGATCAGCAAGCCGGGCAGCGCGGCGCTTCGGAATAATCCATGTCGGTGGCGGACAGCCGCCATTGAGGCACAACCTCATGCACCCGCCAGGATCGAACGCGTATACTTCGTCGATCAGCCGCCGGTCGGCCCTCGATCACGGCTCAGTTCGTCGACGTCGTTCATTAGCACTTCAAGCACCGAACGACCCGCCGGGTTGGTGTGTGTGCGGCGCGACGGCAGCGATCCGTCGGTCAGCAATGTCTCAAGCGCGACCCGTCCCCGTGCGACGCGGCTCTTGATCGTCCCCACGGCTACACCACAGATTTCGGCGGCCTCCTCATAGGCAAAGCCACCTGCACCCACCAGGATCAGCGCCTCACGTTGTGGCTGCGGCAAATGCAGCAATGCGCGCTGCATGTCGCCAAGCTCGACCTGCTTGTCCTGCCCGGCAGGCGCAGCAAGGATGCGATCGGCAACCAAATCATCCCATTCGCCGCGAAAGCGTGATCGACGCATTTGCGACAGGTACAGATTGCGCAGAATAATGAACGTCCAGGCGCGCATGTTGGTGCCCGCCTGAAACCGTTGGCGCGCCGCCCACGCCTTCATCAATGTTTCCTGCACCAGATCATCAGCAAGATCGCGGCTGCCCGACACCGACCGGCCAAAGGCGCGCAAATGCGGGATCACCTGCGCCAACTGTGCCTTGAATTCGGCATCTGACAGGGGCACCCGTTCGACCGGTTCCATTTCCGGCAGATCGTCTTCGCTGTCATCCTGAGGGTTGTGTGGCGCGCTCATGCGGCTCCAATCACTGAACAAGGGCCAAAATCGCGACGGCGAAAAATCGGGTTCAACCGGCGACGAAAACAAATTCCGGTCATCATCTCCTGCCCCACCCTCAAATGATGAAGATCACGGCAAAGATGATGATGACCAGCGCCATCGATATGCCGAGCACATAGCGAACGATGTGCGGTGTATCACCAGCGCGGGCGTCTTGCTCGCTAATATGCTCGGGCGGTTCTGTATTGCTCATGGTGGTTCAACCCACCAAAGCCGTTTTGGGTCCGTATCGTTTCGACAGGTTTTTTCAGACCGTCGGCACCGTCGCTTCGTCAAAGAACAACGCTTGAGCAATCGCCGCTTTCACGGTCGATCGCTGGAACGGTTTGGTGATCAGAAATGTCGGTTCGGGCCGCTCGCCTGTCAGCAACCGCTCCGGAAACGCGGTGATGAAAATGACGGGCACGGAAAACTGCGCAAGAATGTCCTTCACCGCATCGATGCCAGAACTATCGTCGGCCAGCTGAATATCGGCGAGTACCAGACCGGGTCGGTCTTCCATCGCCAGTGCAACCGCTTCGTCACGGGTGACGGCAACACCGGTCACTTCATGGCCGAGATCGCGCACAATCGATTCGATGTCCATCGCGATGATCGGCTCATCCTCCACAATCAGCACGCGGGCCCGGGTCTGTTGTTCGATCTCGCTCAGGGCGTCATCGACCAGCGCCTCAACCTCGTCGGCGGGCACGTCGATCAGATATCCGGCATCTTCGGGGGTGAACCCTTCCATTGCCGTCAGCAGCAAGGCCTGGCGCGACAGAGGCGTCATCCGCGCGAGCCGTGCGCGGGCGATGCTTTCATCATCGCTGCCGATTACGACGTCGCGCGCGCCTTCATCATCACCGTTGGCCGACGTCCAGATGACTTGGAACGTGCGGTACAGCCCCAGCCGGGGGTCCACATCCTTCGGAAATTCAATGGGTGCAGCAACGATCGCCTCCAGCGTGGCGCGAACATAATGATCACCATGGGACTGGCTGCCCGTCAGCGCGCGGGCATAGCGGCGAAGAAACGGCAGATGGGGAGCGAGCTGTTGTCCAAGCGACATGATCGGCAAATTCTCCATTACGGCCTACCCCCCAATCGGATGGCACCAGCCTGTCAAAACACAATGTAACGCAACCCCCACAAAATAGATTTGTGTTTTTGCATCGCAGGCGGAACAATCGACGAGCAATTTGGTTTCATCCTCGGTTGGCAGTTGCGCGCAAAAAAGCACCCCGCCGTGTGCGTTGTCGATCACTGAGTCCGTATCACATTGTTTTAGGGGGATTTCGTTGAATTCTGATCGTACCACGTCGAAGAAAGCGCCAGGCAAGCGCTCGACGAAGCCGCGCGCCGACGATCAGGCGATGGGTCACGCTTTGCGCACCGTTTATCAACAGACCATCGATGAACAAATCCCGCGGGAAATGCTCGATCTGCTGGGCAAGCTTGAATAATTCACCATCATGGATGCCAGAAGCGCTGAGGTGCCCGACACGCGGCCATGGAATGCCGCCCTGTCGCGGATGCCGACGGGTGCTAAACTTTTTCTGATCCTGAGCGCGGCCCTCCTGCCGCTCGCGCTGATCGCAATGTTCGCCGCTCGCCAAACCACCCGTGTCGCCGATGCCGAGATATCGTCGCGCGCGCGCGTCGCCGCAAATGAGAGCGCCCGCGCACTCAATATCGAACTTGTCGGCGATATGACGGCGCTGCGCGTGGCGCTCAACGCGCTGGATGACGATGGCACTGATACGCCCAACTGCGCCCGCGCGCAGGGCGTCTTTCAGGAGCAGCTCGCCAGCGGCGTTCGCTTCACGATCGCTGACCAGCAAGGCCGTGTGCTGTGCGGCAGCACCAAGCCGTCGCCGGTCGCCGTTATGCCGCCTGACCGCCCGGGCGAAATCGCCGCCGCGTTGGCACCCGGCATTGGCCTGACGTTGGCGATGACGTCGCCCAGCAAGATGTTGACCGCCAAAGTATTCTTCCCGGCGATGATGCTAGCCGATGTCGCGCGGCCCGTAGGGTTCATGCAACCCTATGCTGCCACCTTGGTACTCGGCCGCCAGCGCCTTGCGTTGCAGGAACTCCCCACCTCCTCCCCGTTCGATCGTACCGAAGTGGTTGGCCTGCCGCTGGGGATTACCGGGCTGACGTTCGAGACGACACTGCGCAGTGCACCGCTCAGTTCGGCGCTGATCATCGCGATGGTGCTGCCATTATTGATGTGGGCGGCCGCTGCCGGGATCGGCTGGTTCGTTGTCGACAGGCTGCTGATCCGCCCCTTGCGCGAACTGCGCACGCTGGTCGCAAAATACCAGCCAGGCGAAGTCATTGACCTTGGCCGTGCACGAACGATGCCGGCCGAGGAAATCCGGGCGCTGGGCGAAACATTCCGCACGATCAGCCGTACTGTGGTGGCGCACGAAGCCGGCCTTGCCGAGGGATTGGTCCGCCAGACGAAGCTTACCCGCGAAGTTCATCACCGGGTGAAGAACAACCTGCAGGTCATCTCCAGCCTGATCAACTTTCACGCCCGCGGTGCGCGCAGTACCGAGGCGACAGCGGCCTATGCCGCTATCCAGCGCCGCGTGGATGCGCTTGCCGTTGTCCACCGGAATCACTTCGCCGAGTTGGAGGAAACGCGCGGCCTTGGGCTGCGCTCGGTCATTGGCGATCTGGCATCGAACATCCGGGCGACTGCGCCCGAAAAGGCCGGCCTGTCGATCGTCCTCGATCTCGACAGCTATCTGTCAAACCAGGACGTCGCGACCGCGATTGCATTTCTGATTACCGAAATCGTCGAACTGACGATGATGGTGCAGCGCGATGCCCCGATCCGCATATCCCTGAAGCCGCCGATGCAGCAGCTCGGCGACGAAAATCGCGCCACGAGCGATACCAGCGCGATCCTGCGGATCAGCTCTCCAGCGCTGATCGACGGTGATACGCTTCGCACCGAACTGGCAGAACGGTACGGCCGTGTAATCGAGGGGCTATCGCGGCAATTGCGCTCCAAGCTGCATCACGATCCGCTTGTTGGCGCCTATGAAATCGCGATCGTCACCACCGGCCGGGATTGAAGCAGCGGCGTGCGAATTTTTTGATCCGAGGATGGAACCCAGCACTTCGAACGACGTTCTAAACTTCGGATAGCGATTAAAGCCCCCCCGCTCTCGCTATCCAAGAAATGGACCCGGATGCGCCAGCCCTCCCCCCCCTCGGCAGCGCATCCGGGTCTTATTTTGTTAGGCTCAGATTGCTCGTGATCAATCGCGTGCAGTGCGCGGTAATCGTGGCAATCACTCGGCGGGGGCTTCCACCGGCTTGCGGCGCTTCTCGGTAATCCAGATACCGATGATGGCAATTTCATACAGAATGATCAGCGGGATCGCGAGCAACAGCTGCGATCCGATATCGGGCGGCGTCAGTACCGCCGCAATCCCCACTGCCGCGACAATCGCATAGCGGCGCGCGGAGATTAGCTGCTTTCGGGTAACGATCCCGGCGCGCTCCAGCAGCATTAACAGCACGGGCAGCAGGAATGACAGACCAAAGCCGAACAGAAACTGCATGATGAACGACAGGTAATTGTCGATCGCGGGCAAGGCCTCGCGCTCGACGCCGCCGATGCTGCCCTGGAAACCGAGCAAGAAGTGTAGCGCCATCGGCACGGCGATATAATAGGCCATTGCCGCGCCCAGCGTGAACAGCACTGGCGTCGCGAGCAGGAAGGGCAGCAATGCGCGCTTTTCCTGACGGTACAGCCCCGGCGCGACAAACTGCCACAGCTGGTTGGCGATCACCGGGAACGACACCATTGTGGCGGCAAAGAACGCCACCTTGATCTGGACGAAAAATGCCTCGAACAGCTGGGTGTAGACCACCCGGTTTTGCCCGGCCCGTAGCAACGGCTGAAGCAGAAAGCCGAAAATAATGTCGGAGAAATAGAAACAAACGCCGAATGCGAGCGCGACCGCGACCGCGCAGTAGATCAGTCGGCGGCGCAGCTCGATCAGGTGATCAAGCAGGGGTGCGCGCGACTGGTCGATTTCGTCGACGGTCTCGGTTGTCATGCGGTTGCGCCCTTGGGCGTCGCGGCTGGCGGTGCTGGCGCGATCGCGGGCACCCCCTCGGCAGCGGCGATCTCGTCATCGGTCAGCACTGGTGGCGGGGGTTGATGGAGCACTGGCGCGGCGGTCATCACCGGTTCGCTCTCCCCATCCAGATCGGGGGTTGTATGAACCGCCTCGGGCAGCGCTTGCGGTGAAGCGGGCGGATATTCGCGCATGATACGGGCATTTTCGGTCGCCCAGCGTTCTTCCATTTCCTTCAGCTCGGCTTCGCGCACCATGGTGTCGAACCCGGCGCGGAACTGCCCCATCACCCCGCGCGCCTTGGCGACCCATTGGCCGACAAAGCGCATTGCCTTGGGCAAGTCCTTGGGGCCGATCACCACCAGCGCGACAATCGCCAGCAGCAACAGCTCGGATGGGGCAACGTCAAACATCAATCAGACCCGGTAACGGCAGGTTCGGGCTGGCGCGCAATCGCGATCAGCGATCGTCGCGCGCACGCTCAGCGGCGGGATCGAGCACGACATCGGGCTCGCGCTTGGCATCGAGACGTCCGGTTTCGGGCTTGGCGTTGTCATCTTCAGCCATACCCTTTTTGAAATTTTTGATGCCCTTGGCCACGTCGCCCATCATGTTTGAAAAACGGCCGCCGCCAAGCACCAGGATCGCGATCACGCCGAACACCAGCCAATGGCCCAAGCTGAAACTACCCATTACGCGTCTCCTTCAGGATATTCCTGTAGATAGGCCTCTTCGTCGATCTTTGCCACCTCCGCCTGATCGATTGCCAAATCGAGCTGGTCGGCCTGTTCACTGCCCTGTTGTTCAAACGCCAGATCGACCGGATCGAGCAACCCCGCGGCGCGCAAATCCTCAAGGCCAGGCAAATCGCGCCTGCTCGCCAATCCGAAATGAACGAGAAAATCAGGCGTCGTTGCATAGGTCAACGGGCGGCCGGGCACTTCCCTTCGCCCGGCGGGCCGCACCCAGCCTGCCTCCATCAGCACATCAATCGTTCCCTTGGAGATCTGCACGCCGCGAATGGCTTCGATCTCGGCGCGGCTGACCGGCTCGTGATAGGCGATGATCGCCAGCGTTTCGATCGCGGCGCGGCTCAGCTTGCGCGGCTCGTCGCGGTCGCGGCGCAGCAGATGCGCCATGTCGGGCGCGGTCTGGAACTGCCACCGTTCCCCCCGGCGCACCACGCCGATCCCACGCCCGGCATAATCGGCCTCGATCTCCGCCAGCGCAGCACGAACATCGGCGGGATTGGCCTCCTCGCCGATATGCGCGCGAACCTGGTCGATCGTCATCGCGGTATCCGACGCGAACAGCACCGCCTCCACCGCGCGGACAAAGTCATCGGGCGCCTTCATGCCGGTCGCCGCAGATAGAGCGGGGCGAAGGCGGATTTCTGTTGCAGCTCGACCCGCCCCTGTCGCGCGAGTTCAAGCGCCGCGAGGAAGCTCGATGCCAGTGCCGATTTGCGGAACGGACCATCAGCCTGGGGCGGCAGAAACGCCTCGATCGTCGTCCATTCGATCTGTTCGCCGAGTAGTCTCGCGACCCGCTCCAGCGCTGCCTCTAGCGTCATCACCGGGCGATTGGCGACAATGTGCATCACCGGGCGGGTGCGCGCACTTACGCGACCATAAGCCGCGATCAGATCATAGATTTCCGCCTGCCACACCGCCTTGCGGACCGTCCGCAACCCCTCGGGCGCGCCGCGGGCGAACACGTCACGCCCCAGCCGGTCGCGCGCCAGCAAGCGGGCGCCTGCTTCGCGCATGGCGTTTAGCCGTTCAAGCCTCAGCTGGAGGCGCAGTGCGAGTTCTTCCGGGCTGGGCTCGACTTCCGGATCGCGCGGCAGCAGCAGCGCCGACTTCAGATAGGCCAGCCATGCCGCCATCACGAGATAGTCGGCGGCCAGTTCCAGCTTTAGTGAACGTGCCTCATCAACATAGGCCAGATACTGATCCACCAGCGCGAGGATCGACAGGGCCCGCAAATCGACCTTTTGTGATCGGGCAAGCGCCAGCAACAAGTCGAGCGGGCCCTCCCAACCGTCGATATCGACGGTGAGTACGTCGATTTCGGTCGGATCAGGGGGTGTCAGCAGGTCGGGCTCGGTCGTCATCGGCTCTTTGTCATCGACCGGCTGACGATCAGCCGGTGCAGACCGATGGGTTAGGACCAATCAGGCCGCGCGGACAAGTATGATGCGCATTTCCCTTATCGCGCAGGGATCAGGCCGCTGGCTTTGCATTTCCGGTGCGCGCCTCATCAACCCGCTTGGGCAAAGACACCGCTGTCCCGAAGATGATCATCATCACCCCGCCAAAAAGCTGATCGGTGCCGAGCAGATCGGCAAGGCTCGATACCAGCACAATCACGCCAGCGGCGGTCATTGCCATTGTTCCGATCTTGAAAGCGCGGGGGCCAACCGGCCGACCGGCGAAGGACGCGCCACCAATGATGCCCATCAAACCTACAGCCGCGAGCAGGGCACTGATCAGCGCCACCCAAAATGCGAGGTCCATCGTCAACTCCATCATCGAAAAGACAAGAGCTTATTACATTCAGTAATGTATGCCTTACATATCGCTCATGTCAAGCGTCGCTGACATTCGTGGCCTGATTCCGCTGCGTGCCCTTGTAAAGGCGCGAACCCGGACTGGTTCCGCGCCTTTAAGGGCACACCCCATCTACTCCCGCTTGAGATTTTTTTGACTCGATTGACCGCGTTCAAACCAGCGCGAGCAGACTGTCCCGCTTGGCGATGAACGCCGCGATGTCGCCCTGTGGCTTGACCCCCGCCACCGTCGCCATGGCCCGATCGAGCCGATCGCGCGATGCCGGCGTCATCTCGCCGATCAGGCTCGCGATCTCGATCATTTCGTCCATTCGCGCCCAGCAATCGAGCACGACGTCACACCCCGCTGCCAGCGCGCCAGCCGCCTTTTCGCCCGCCGTGCCTGATAGCGCCTTCATGTCGATATCATCCGTCATCAGCAGCCCGTCGAAACCGATCCGGGTACGAATGATGTCGTTGATCACGATCGGTGAAAGCGTGGCGGGGCGATCGGCATCCCAGGCTTCAAACACGATATGTGACGTCATCCCCATCGGCGCGCCATTCAGCGTTCGAAACGGCTCGATGTCGACCTCAAGCTCGGCATCGGATGCCGTGACGGTCGGCAGGTGATAATGCGTATCGACAATCGCGCGGCCATGGCCCGGCATATGTTTCACCACGCCGACGACCCCCGCATCGCGCAACCCGTCGATAATCGCGCGGCCCATTGCCGCGACGCGCATCGGTTCATGCCCATAGGCGCGGGTGGAGATGGCCGGGGTGGTATCGGTCTGGCTGACATCCAGCAGAGGCCAGCAATCGACGTTGATGCCGACCTCGGCGAGCATCAGCCCGACCGCCATCGCATTGGCGCGCGTGGCTTCGATCGCCGACATTGGTGCTATTTCGTAAAGCGCGTCAAAGGCCGGGCCCGCTGGCGATGCAGGCCATTCGGGCGGCCCCATTCGGGCCACTCGTCCGCCCTCCTGATCGATCAGGATCGGGACATCGTCTCTACCGGAAAGCGCACGAATTTCGTTAGTTAAGGCCAGTAGCTGCGCACGTGTTTCAACATTGCGCTTGAACAGTATGTAGCCGCACGGATCGGCATCGCGAAAAAAAGCGCGTTCGTCAGCCGTCAGGGAAAGCCCAGAAAGGCCGAAAATCACGGGTTTCATCGCCGCGACCCGCTTCAGTTACGCGCGATGAAACAGGCCTCGCCAGCCACCTGCAGCTTTGCGCACAGCTCGTTCGCCTGGGTTGCGCTGCCGGCGTTAACGCGCAGCCGGTACACCATGCGACCCTTTACTTCCGCCGCCTGAACCGATTTGCCCAGCGCGGCGAGATAGCCGAACCGCTTTGACGACCGCGCCCAGGCAGCATTTGCCGATGCCTCGTCGGGGAAAGAACCAAGCTGAACCAGCGCCCCGCCAGACGTTCCTGCCGCGACGGGCTTCGCCATCGGCAACGCACCGGGTGCGGGCACCTTCAGCACGCCGGCCGACGGAGGCACCAGTGCCGCCCCTGCCTTGCCCTGTGGCTTGGAGG
Source organism: uncultured Stakelama sp. (assembly GCA_964631905.1). Taxonomy (GTDB): domain Bacteria; phylum Pseudomonadota; class Alphaproteobacteria; order Sphingomonadales; family Sphingomonadaceae; genus Sphingomonas. The sequence goes on along the minus strand of CAZWAL010000007.1, from coordinate 20,365 downwards.
TTCCAGCGGCTGATCCGGCCACAGGCGCCTCTGGCATCGCTTTCAGGTCGATGGCGGCATTGCTGCCACCCTTACCCTCGCTGGTGGCAAAGGCCGTGTCGCCCTCGCCTTCCACCTTCATGCCACCCGGCGTATCGGGCTTGACCTTGTAATCGCCCTCGACCGCGGCGATCAGTTCGCCGGTGCCGCTTGGGCCCTCACGATGCTGATACCAATAGATTCCATAAATCGCTCCGGCGATCGCCGCCAACCCGAGCAGCACCAGCAAACCGATCCGGATAATCGACGGCCCGTCGTTATAATCCGCATCGACGGTTTCCAGCCAAGGCAGCCGGTCTTCGTCGCGAATCTCATATTCGCCGGTGGTCGCCATCAATTCATCTCCTGAACAGCTTCGACACCCATGATGCCAAGACCGTTACGAAGTATTTGCCCTATCGCATCCGCCAGAAAAAGTCGCGCGCAGGTGAGCGGCGCATTATCCGGAATCAGGAAGCGCCGATCGGGCCGGTCATTGCCGACATTCCATGCCGCGTGAAAAAGTGCAGCCAGATCATAGAGATAGAACGCAATCCGGTGGGGTTCGCGGGCAGTTGCCGCCGTTTCGACAATCCGCGGAAATTGTGCGGCAAATTTCACCAGTGCCAGCTCTTCTGTGTCAAGACGGGACAGATCGGCCTCGCCACAGCTGATTTCAGCCTCCGCAGCGCGCCGGTGCAGCGACGCGATTCGCGCATGGGCGTACTGCACATAGAAAACCGGATTGTCCTTCGACGCTTCGGCCACCTTGGCAAAATCGAAATCCATCTGCGCATCGGCCTTGCGCGTCAGCATCGTGAAGCGGACGACATCCTTGCCCACTTCGTCGACCACATCCGCCAGCGTGACGAAATTGCCCGAGCGTTTGGACATTTTCACCAGCTCGCCCGCGCGGAGCAGCCGCACCATCTGCACGAGCTTCACGTCGAACTTCTTCTGCCCGTGCGTCAGCGCATTCACCGCCGCGACGATGCGCTTGACGGTGCCGGCATGATCCGCCCCCCAGATGTCGATCAGCTCATCGGCGGTTTGGGTCTTCTGATAATGATAGGCGAGATCGGCCCCAAAATAGGTCCACTGCCCGGTCGATTTGCGGATCGGCCGATCCTGATCGTCGCCGAATTGCGTCGAGCGGAACAACGGCAGCACCACCGGTTCCCAATCATCGGGCAGCTCTCCCTTGGGCGCTTCTAGAACGCCGTCATAGATCAGATCGCGCGCGCGCAATTCCGCCTCGGCCGCCTCGGGCTTGCCGGCGGCCTGCAATTCGGCCTCGGATGCGAAGATGTCGTGATGAATGCCGAGCTTGGCGAGATCGCTCTTGATCAGCACCAGCATCGCCGCCACCGCCCGCTGGCGGAACAGCACGAGCCAATCGGCTTCGGGCGTATCGGCAAACCGATTGCCATATTCGGCCGCCAATGCCTGCCCGACCGGGATCAGATAATCGCCGGGATACAGCCCTTCCGGTATCTCGCCAATATCAGCGCCAAGCGCTTCGCGGTACCGCAGGTGCGCGGACCGCGCGAGCGTATCCACCTGCCCGCCTGCGTCGTTGACATAATATTCGCGGATCACCTTGTGCCCCGAATATTCGAGCAACGCGGCCAGCGCATCGCCCACCACCGCGCCCCGGCAATGCCCCATATGCATCGGTCCCGTAGGATTGGCAGAGACATATTCGATGTTGACCACCGGCTTGCTGGCGGGCGTGGCGCGGCCATAGGCGTCGCCCTGCGCGCGGATCGCCGACAACTCGTCGCGCCAGGTCGCGTCGGTCAGTGTCAGGTTTATAAAGCCCGGCCCCGCCACCGCGACGCTCGCTACATCGGGCAGCGCGCCCAGCAGCGCGGCGATCTTGTCCGCCAGTGCGCGCGGGTTGGTGGCGGCGGGCTTGGCGAGCACCATCGCGGCGTTGGTCGCCAGATCGCCATGACTGGTGTCGCGCGGCGGCTCCACCGTCACGTTTCGCCGATCGAGTCCGCCCGGCAGATCACCCGATGCGACCAGCGCATCAAGGGCAGCATCGATATGCGCGGCGAACCGGTGGTACAACGTCATGGCAGTTCCGAATAATGAGTGGAGCCGCGCCTTAGCGGATGCGGGCAGCAGCGCAAAGTGTAGCGTCGGGCACGACTTTTCCATAGGCTGCGACAAATTCTCGACGGGAGCCGTCCATTGCGCCTCATTCGCCACGCCCTGCTGACCACCCTCGTACTGGCCGCGACGCCTGCCTTCGCCGCCCCGGCCGCCCAACGCGGTCCGGTCTGGAAAGCAGCAGCAGCCGCACGCGCCGATCAGCTCGCGATGCTCAAAAAGCTGGTCAACATCGATTCAGGCACAGGCGACAAGGTTAGCGGGCAAAAGGCGTCCGAATTCGTCGCCGCCGAACTCCGCGCTCTCGGCATGTCGGTCGAGCTCATTCCCGCTGAACTGCCCAACCTGCCAGACAATGTCGTCGGCACGCTGAAGGGGACGGGCAAGGGGCGCATCCTGATCATCTGCCACACCGATACCGTTTTCGAACCCGGCACCGCCGCCAAGCGCCCCTTCCGGATCGAGGGCACCCGCGCCTACGGTCCAGGCGTGATCGACGAAAAGGGCGGCGTGATCGAGGGGATCTTTGCGCTCAAATTGCTGAAACAGCTCGGCCAGCGCGGCTATGCGCAGATCACCTTCCTGTCCGAAACCTCCGAAGAACGCGGCTCGCCCGGCACGCGCAAGCTGATCGATCGGCTGCTCAAGGACGCCGATGTGGAACTCAACCTCGAACCCGGCGACCTGCCCGATGCGCTGACCGTCTGGCGCAAGGGCAGCACCTCGTTCAAAATCGATGTAAAGGGCCGCCCCTCCCATGCCGGGGTGGCGCCGCAGGAAGGGCGCAACGCCGCGCTGGAACTCATCCACCAGCTCCAGCTCGCCGATAGCCTGCCGAAATTCGGCCAGGGCGTGACGGTCAACCTCACACTGATGAATGCCGGATCGCGCTATAATATCATTCCCGAGGATGCCTCGGCGACGTTAAACGTGCGAATCCGCGAAAAGCGGCAGGGCGATGAGGTCGATGCGGTCCTCCAGAAGAACGCTCAGACGCGCCTGATCCCCGACACCAAAGTAACCGTCAGCCACGAAGCGAGCTTTCCGCCCCTGCCCGACAATGCCTCCACCGAAGCGCTGGCGGCTCTGGCGGAGCAGATTTACGCGGCGGCGGGGATGAAGCTGGTGCGCAGCGGCAATGGCGGTGCTTCAGAATCAGCGCTGGCGCATGAAGCGGGCGTGCCCGCCCTCGATGGCCTTGGCCCGGTCGGCACCGGATCGCACACCGAAGGGGAGTTTCTCGACCTGAACTCGCTCACACCGCGCCTGTATCTGCTCACCAGCCTGATCATCGAGCTCGGCAAAAATCCGCCCCCGCGCGTGCAATAGGCTAAACCAACCCCTCGCTGGCCGTTCCCCGCGACGCAGGAAACAGTGCCGGCATTGTGCGGGCCGGGTCGAGCCCGAAATGCCCCGCCACCGCACCGCCGATAAACGCATCGAGCGGCAAAGTGGGCTTCAGATCGCGCCCTTCGTATAGCGCCGCCGGCGCAAGGCCCGGCCAGTCGGCGATCACCCGCCCGCCTTTCACCGCACCGCCAAGCAGCATCGCTGACGATGCCGTGCCATGATCAGTGCCGCCGGTGCCATTCAGCGCAACCGTACGGCCAAACTCGGTCGCGACGAGGACCATCGTTTCGGCCCATAATGGCCCAAGCCCGTCCTTCAGCGCGGCGACCATCGCGTCAAGCCCGGTCAATTGGTTCGCCAGTCGTCCGCGCTGCTGGGCGTGGGTATCCCAGCCGCCCGTCTCGATCATCGCGATCCGCGCGCCGTCGGCTGGTGCCACGAGTTTCGCCGCCAGCGCCCCCGTGGCGGCAGCATTGCGCGGATTGTTCGCGCCGCCATTCATGCCCCCGCCAGCCGCCATGTCGCTCGTCAGCGCGCGGGTGCTCATCGCGTCGCTCCACAGCGCATGCAGCTGCTTGTCGCCGTCATAGAGCATCGCAACGCGCTGAAGCAGGTCCTCGCTCGCCTGCGGCAAGGCTGAGGGCGCATAGGAAGACACGTCCCGCGCGCCCCGCAATGCCATCGGCACCGTAATCGACACCGCGATCGCCTTCGCCTGTTCGGCCGGTAGCAGCCCGAGCAGCCGGTTCAGCCAGCCGTCCTTGATCTGATAGGCACCCGCCCCGCCCGTCTCGAGCACATTCTGGCCGTCGAAATGCGATCGATCACGATAGGGTGACGCGATCGCATGCGCGAACAAGGCCTGCTTCTGGGCAAAAAGCGCGCCGATGGTCTTCAGGTTGGGGTGAAGCGCAAACATCGGATCGATCTGCGGCACACCCGCAAAATCGGCGGCCAGTATTCCGCGCGCCGCCGCAAAGGCAGGATCGCCAACCGGGGCGATCATCCCCAGCCCATCGGCAGCACCGCGCTGGATGATGAAGACGAAGCGCTTGTTGGTGGCTGCTTTGGCGAACACCAGCCGGGGCGCAAAACCAAAACTCACAGCGCTCGCGGCGCCCGCGATGAAGAAACGGCGATCGATCATCACATTATCTCCGCATGAATTCCGGCGCGACGAGCAGCAGCGCAAGCGCCTGGCCCGCACTGTCGGCATTGGCGATCGCCGCCTCGGTTCTGGCACTGAGGCCACCGGGGAACAGACGTGTGGCGAGCACGCGGGCATCGACATTGCCGCCGACCCGGGTCGCAAAGCGTTCCGCAGCTTCCACGCGCCGCAGGACGGCATCCGCCCCTGCCCATGTCGCCGTCAAATCGTCGAACCCGGCCGGAGAGCCCGGTCGCCAGGTCGGCTGGCCGAGCTGATTGGTCAGCCCCGTCACCTGCTGCGCAGGGGCGTCTCGCGTGCCTGTCGCGCGTAGCGCCGCGATCGACCATTCCCAAGGCGATCGAAACTTGGTTGGTGTCGCCCCCCATAATTCGGGCGAGACGATCAGCGTGCGGTATAGGGTCGGCAAGTCGCCACCCGATTGCAGGAACGCCGCCTTCAGCCGCGCGACCAATGCTGGCGGGGGTACATCACCCGCAAAATGGCGGGCAAGCTTGGTCGCTATGTGCTGCGCCGTGGCGGGGTGCACCGCCAGATCGTCGAGCACCGCCTGCGCCTGCGCCTCGCCATCCTGCGCATAACGCTTGCCCATGATCGTCTTGGGGCCGGGTTCGTGGATCGGATTGGAGAACACGAAATCGCCCGGCTCGCCGTTGATCCCGGCAAAGTGCGCAATCGGCCCGCGATTGATGCCGGCCACCGTCCAACCCGTCATCGCCCGCGCGAATTCCGTCACGTCGGCCTGTGCATAGCCCGTGCGAACGCCGAGCGTATGAAGCTCCATGATCTCACGCGCCAGATTCTCGTTGATCCCCACCTTGCGCACGCCCCGCGCCGCAACGCGCGCACCGATCGGACTGGCGGGACCAATCGATTGCGCCTGATCGAGATACAGCAGCATCGCCGGATGCCGCTCGACCGCGTTCAGCATGTCGCTGAAACGCCCCAGCACATGCGGCCTGATCGCCTCAAGCTCCATATAGCCCGCCAGCCCGATCACGGTCAGCTTGTCCGCCGAAACGGCAAAATGGTTCGCCCAGAAATGCACCATCCGCTCGACGAACGGTGCCGTCGTCACGAGCGCTGCATTGGCCCGCGCCCCGACACAGGCGACGTAATTTTCGCGCGCCTGGGTGCGCAGGAACATCCGCGCCCGCCTGATCGGTTCGGGTTCTGCGGCACCATCGGGGGCGTCCGGACGCATGGCGGTCGCAGCCATATCGGATTCTGCCGTTGCTTTCGGGGCGGCGGCGTTGGGCCCCATCGGGCGCGGCCCGGCGAGATAATCGGCGAGTTGCCCTGCAATCACCCGCCGCCCGGGCAGGGTGGCAATCGACGCAGGCCGCGGATCGAACCGGTCGAACTGCCCGGTCAGCCAGCGCTGAGCGGCATCCACGGTCTTGCCCGGCATTGCATCATCGGGGCGCGCACCCAGACCGAAGCGATTGAGCGCGATGCTGGGCGCTGACATGAACCCGTCTCCGATCACCGGCAGCGCATTCTGCCCTGCCCTTCGTCAAGCTCAACGTGCAGTGCGTTAGAATCCTTCGGGTAAATCGATCGGCCCGACAACGTCCCGGTACCGCGCAATCGCATAGCGATCCGTCATCCCCGCGATGAAATCGGCAACATGTCGGCTACGTTGCGGTTCTGCGTCGGGCAATCTTGCCGCCCATTCTGCCGGCATCAACGCCGTATCGGCATGGTAAGCGGCGAACAATCCACCGACGATCCCCTCCGCCGTACGCGCCGCCGCGAGCTGGCTCGGGTGGTGGTACAGGCTGGCATACATGAAGCGTTTCAGTGCCCGCTCCTCTTCGCGCATCGCAGGCGAGAAACCGACCAGGCACTGCCCCGCCGCCCGCACATCGTCGGCGCAGGTCACACCAGACGCGACGATCCGGGCGCGCGTTTCGGCAATCAAATCAGTTACCATTTCACCGATCTGGGTGCGGATAAGCTCGCCGATCAGCCGCTCGGGGGGCACATCGCTGAACCGCGCCCGCACGGTATCCCAGATCCGCGCCACCATTGGCACGCCAAGCACTTGATCGAGCGTCAGCAACCCGGCGCGCAGACCATCATCAATATCGTGATTGTCATAGGCGATGTCGTCGGCAATCGCCGCGACCTGCGCCTCAAGCGAAGACCATTGGGTCAGATTGAGCGGGAACCCTGCATCAGCTTGTGACAGTGCCCAGCCCGGGTTTTCAACCGGACCATTGTGTTTCGCCAGCCCCTCGAGTGTTTCCCATGTCAGGTTCAGCCCTCGCCAGCGCGGATAGGGTGCCTCGATCTCCATCAGTGCGCGCAAGGTATGGCCATTATGGTCGAACCCGCCCTGCCCAGCGAGCGCCGCCGTCAACGCGGCTTCCCCTGCATGGCCGAAGGGCGGATGGCCGATATCATGCGCCAGGCAAAGCGCCTCGGTCAGGTCCTCGTTCAGGCCAAGCGCGCGCGCAACGACCCGGCCGATCTGCGCGACTTCCAGGCTGTGCGTCAGGCGAACGCGGAAATGGTCGCCATCGGGCGCCATGAATACCTGCGTCTTGTGGCGAAGGCGGCGAAAGCTGATCGAATGGATAATCCGGTCACGATCGCGCTGGAAGGCGTCGCGCGGCCCCCGCGGGGTATGGGGACTGGTCGCGGTTTGTTCTTTGTGAAGGCGACCTCGGCTGCGCGCTGGGTCCGATGCCCAGGGCGCATGCACGCTCATTTGGTCGGCAACTTGTCTATTTTCTGCCCCGCCTCGCTGTTGAAGACGAAACCGGTCAGCCCGAACCGGGCGATCTGGTTGACGAAATCCTGCGCCGCGTCCTCGGTCTTGAAGGGACCGGTAAGCAGCCGGTTCGTGAATCGCAGCGGTGTGGTGTACGCAGAGCGGGATTGGAACGCCGCCGGTGCCTTGCTGCTTAAGCGACTCCATTCTTTCGGCAAGTCGCGCGTGCTGGACCCCCCCGCCACCTGCACCCAGATGCGCGCCGGATCGGCCTTCAACGCCTTCAGCTTGGCCGCTTTTTCATCGGCAATCTTCTTCTCCGCGAGCTTCTTTTCCGCGGCCGCCTTGGCCACGGCTTTATCTGCCAGCGCCTTTTTCTCGATCGCCTGCTTGTCAGTCGCGGCTGATTTTTGCGCCGTGACGGCCGGTGCAGCGCCCGGGTTGATCGGCGCGACCTCCAATTCTTCGGCCGGTACGCCAATCGTCGAAATGATACGCGCGAGGATTGATTCCTCGCTAGCGACCGGTTTCGGCGCGGAGGGCGGCGGCACCGCCTGCGCGACGGCAGGGGACGGCGACTGGACCGGCGGCGCTGGCACAGGCGCGGGAACGACGGTCGCCGTGGTTGTACCAGGCTGCGGCGGCGGCACTGTCGCGGCGATCGGTGACGTTGACGCGGGCCGATCGATTGTTGGGCCACTGACATTATCAGCTAGGCGCACAGGCGTTGCCGGGGGTTGCGGCGGCGGTTGGGGCTGGGGCTGCGCTTGTGTCTGGGCCTGAAGCTGGACCGGTGTCGTCGTCGGCATTGGTCGCACCACTGTCGGGGCAGGTCCGGAAACCGGCGGTGGCGGCGCAACCGTCGGCGCTGCAGCGACCAATCGCGGCACGGGTGCGGGATCGGGCGTCCGCGATACTGTCGCTGGCTGTTGGTTGGGCACCGCCGTTCGAGCGAGCGCAACCGGCGGCTCGTTGACCGCCGGGCGCATAGGCGGCGGGCTTGCTGAAACTGTCGGGCTGGCAGGGCGAATGGCGGGCTGCTGCACCGCGACGCGCGGCGGTGGCGGCAATTGCGGGGGCGCGGTGACGGCGGGCGGCACCACCGCTGCCACTTGAACGGGTTTGTCGCGCTGGCGACGACGGTCCTGCCGCTGCTGCGCCCTGGTGCGCGGCGCGGCGGCGGCCACTTGCACCACCGGTGCGGGTTCCGGAATCAATACAGGTAGTGCCGGGATCAGACGCGCATCGGCGATTCGTTCGGGCGTTGGCCGGACTTCTCCGAAATGCACCGCAAAGGCCCGATCGGCGGGCGCAAGCCGAGGCAAAATTTGAAAAAAGGGCTCAAGCCCCGTTGCCATTTCGCTGGGCAACATACTGGCAGCAATCTTGTTCGCGCCGGGGACATCGCCGTTCATAGCGAGCACGAATGCCCGCACCCGCCACGCCGCGCGGTCGCTGCGCCGAAGCAACCCCTCCAGCACGACAAGTGCGGCGTCCCGCTTGCCCGAAATCCCCAGCGACAGCGCATAACGACGCTGGGTTTCCTCATCGCCCTGACGTTTCAGCGCCGCGCGATAGGTGCGCTGCGCACGTTCCTGCTCGCCGATCAGATCATAGGCCAGTGCGCGGTCGGCCGCGATCGGGGCGATATTGTATCCCGCAGCTTCGGCTTCGTCGAACAGGCGCAACGCCTCCCCGGGGCGGCCGAGCTGGACAAGCGTGCGGGCCTTGCCCGCCTTGATCCGGCCATCGCCGGGGTTGATCCGTTCAGCGCGCTGAAAAAATGCCGCTGCCGCTTCCATATCGCCGAGCTTCAGCGTGCGCTCCCCGGCGCTGATCAGCGCTTGCAAATCGAACGGGTTGCTGCCCAAAATCCGCATATCCGCCGCCAGCGCGTCGGCTTCCGGCGTGGGGCCAGGCATGGTTTGCACGGGTTGGGCGCGCAGGTGCGACGATGCCAACAGCACCGGGATGGCAATCGCCAGTCGAGCGGCATGGATCAGCATCGCAGTCATCTGCCCCCTGCTAGACCCAAGCCGACATGAACCGGCAATGGCTGCATCGTTGCCACGCGACAAAATGGTGCGCGCCGACGGTGAACCGGCACGCTCCACCCATCATCGATCGCTTTACTGATTATTCTGGCGATGCAGGAAACGCGGAATATCGAGCGGATCCTTTGCGGAGTCCTCGTCCTTTGCCGCGCCACGCGTCACGTTAGACATGCGCTCGAACAAGGTGCCGCCCATTTTGGGGCGGGGGGCCGGTTCTGGCGCAGGCTCGGGCGCTTCCACCGCGATGGATGGAGTCGGTTCGGGCGCATCAAGCGATCCGGGCGCGAGCCAATGGCCACGCTCTTCGGCAGTGTCGGGTTCGTCGCCGAAGACGGCAGTCGGGGTCGGTGCAGCTGCAACGGCAGCGTCCTCCCCCAGCACCAGCTCGTCATCGGCTGCCGTCGTGTCAATCGCGGGCTGCGGTGCGGGCTCGGCCGGTGCAGGCTCGGCGAAGCTTACCGGCACGGCAGGCGTTGATTCTGGCGCGACTGCAGCAGCTGTTTCTGTCCGGCGTGGCGTCGAAAAGCTGAATGCGCGCGACGGTTCAGGCGCCGTTTGCGGACGGACATCGGCATCGATACCGGTCGCCACGACTGACACGCGAATCTTGCCGTCCAGGTCGGAATTGAACGCCGACCCCCAGATGATGTTGGCATCGGGATCGACCAGTTCGCGGATGTGATTGGCGGCTTCGTCGACTTCGAGCAGGCGCATATCCTCGCCGCCAGTGATTGAGATGATGACGCCCTTTGCCCCCTGCATCGACACACCGTCGAGCAGCGGGTTGTTGATCGCCTTTTGCGCGGCGACGATCGCGCGGTCGTCGCCTTCGGCTTCGCCCGTACCCATCATCGCCTTGCCCATTTCCTGCATCACCGAACGGACGTCGGCGAAATCCAGGTTAATCAGGCCGGGCATCACCATCAGATCGGTAATGCCGCGCACGCCCTGCTGCAGCACTTCATCGGCCATTTCAAAGGCCTGCTTGAAGGTGGTGTTGGCGTTCGCGATCAGGAACAGATTCTGGTTCGGAATAACGATCAGCGTATCGACATATTTCTGCAGTTCCTCGATACCCGCCTCAGCGCTTTTCGCGCGGCGATTGCCCTCGAACGCGAACGGCTTCGTCACGACGCCAACGGTCAGGATGCCCAGGTCGCGGGCTGCCTTGGCGATAACCGGGGCAGCACCAGTGCCGGTACCGCCGCCCATGCCGGCTGCGATGAAGCACATATGCGCGCCTTCGAGCATCTTGGTGATCGACTCGATCGTTTCCTCAGCCGCTGCACGACCGATTTCAGGCCGCGAGCCAGCACCCAACCCTTGCGTGATCTTCGCACCCAGCTGCACGCGCTGCGGCGCGCTCGACTGCTTCAGCGCCTGTGCGTCAGTGTTCGCGACCAGGAAGTCGACGCCCTGCACATTCGCGCGCATCATGTTGGTAATCGCGTTGCCGCCGGCCCCGCCGACACCGATCACCGCAATGCGCGGCGTCAGCTCGTCGACTTCGGGGGGAAGGAATTCGATGCTCATCGCCCTGTCTCCGTCACAGCCCTATGCAACCCGGGCCATTTATATGTTGTTACCGTTGTGCACCATGCCGTGTGGGGACTCTAGCCCCAATCACGAATCCACTGTCGTAATTCTTTAATAATTTGTTCGAAACGCCTGCACCAGCCGCTGGAACATCGCATATCCCTGTGGCCGGGCCACCATTTGATGGGTCGGCGATACTGCACGCAGATCAACCGGGTTCGATGCGGCATAATGCGCCAGCCCCGCGAGCGTCGCAAAGGCCGGGCCGCTATGCGCGTCCGGCAATGCCGTCAGGCCGCGCGGGCGACCCACCCGCACCGACCGTCCGAGTGCCGCCTGGGCATAATCGGCAATTCCCTTCAGCTCGGCGCCGCCGCCAGTCAGCACCACCTGGCGACCCACGGGTCCTTCGAAACCAAGTTCCGCCAGCGCCTTCTGCACTTCACCCATCAGATGATCGAGCCGCTGGCGGATCACCGCGATCAGCTGCGCCTTGGTGATCCGTGCGCCATCGGCGGTTTCGTCGTCGACCGACATCGGCGCGACATCAATCATGTCGTGATTGTCACGCGGAGAGGCATTGGCGGAGCCATAGAAACACTTCATCCGCTCGGCCTGAACGCGGCTGGTGCCGAACACGCTGGCGATATCATCGGTAATGTCAGCCGCCCCGAACGGGATCGACGTCAACCCCACCAGCATCCCGCCGGCAAACAGCGACACATTGGTGATGCCAGCCCCCATTTCGACCAGCGCGACACCGAGTTCGCGCTCCTCATCGGATAGACAGGCCATGCCGGTCGCGACCGGCGACGCGATGATCGACTTCACCTCAAGATGCGCCGATCGCACACAAAGATCGAGGTTGCGCACGGGCGATCCGTCCGCCGCAACGACATGGATATGCACCCCGAGCCGATCGGCATGGAGCCCCAGCGGCTTTTTCACGCCCGTCAGCCCATCCAGCGTATAGAGCGTCGGCTGCGCATGGAGCACCATCCGCCCCGCGGGATCGATAGAGTTCCGACCCGCCGCGAGCAGCTCGTCGATATCGCCCTGTTCGATCCGGTGCCCACCCAGCTCGACCTCGACCGATGCAACGTCGGAAACCAGGCACCCCGCCGAAAAGCTCACCCAGACATTTTCGATGTTCAGCCCCGCAATCCGTTCGGCCTGTTCCACCGCTTCGCGCACGGCCGCCTCGGTCGCGCCCATATCGGCGATATAGCCGCGTTTCACACCCCGGCTCTCCCGCTGACCGGTGCCGAGCACCACCAGCTCGCCGCCCTCGGCCTTTTGCGCGATCATCGCCGATACTTTCGACGATCCGATGTCGAGCGCGGTGATCAATCCTTCGGGTGCGGTCTTGGCCATGATCTTATCCTTGCCGGTCGATGCGCATAACGGTGCCGGTGGTCGGCCCGTCGCTGGCTTTGTCGTTGGTCGAGGTATCGGTAATCGCGCGCTGGCCCTGATGGCCGGGCTTGCGGACCACCAGTCGCGTTGGATCGCGCATGTCGAACCGCAGCCAGCCCTTGCCGAGCAGCGCCTGGGCACCGTCAAGCTCCGCGAATTTCACCAGTGCCTTTTCCGGCTCTTCCTCAGGCAGAACCAACGTCTCCCCGGTCTGGAAAACGATGTTCCAGCGCCGGTTGCCGACCCAGGTCGCTGCCTTCACCAGCGGGCGTAGCGCCGGGGCCGCATCGAGCAGCGCGCGATAGGCGGGGGTCTGCCAATTCGCCCCCTCTCCGATCACGCGCGGCAATTCGGGCAGTTCGTCCGGTGAAATCCGCTGGAGCGGCTCACCTGTGGCGTCGATCAGCGTCAACTGGCCCTTTTCCTGCCAGACGGCGGCGGGCTGGCGTTCGATGATATGGACGACCAGCTTGTCGGGAAGACGGCGGGACACCTGCGCATCGGCGATCCAGCCATATTTGAGCAGCTTTTGCCGCACGCCTTCCAAGTCGACGAGCGGCATTGCGCGCGATTGCTGATCGAGCGCGACGGCATAGACCGTCATCGGGTTCATCCGCTTGACGCCCGTTACCTCGATCCCGCGTACGCGAAACCCTGCGCGGCCGATCTCCTCGGCAACCGCAACGCCCGCTGCCTGCGGCACACCGAACAGGCTCGCGACGCCCAGCGCGCTCGCGCCGATCACCGCCATGATCGACCAGGTGGCGATCCGTTGCAGCGTCCGTTCGCTGACCGGCAGCATCGTAATGAACCGATCGATCTGCGACGGCTTCTGCACCTTTGCCGCGCGGCGCTTCGGCTGGACGGGGCGGCGTGCCGGCGGGCTACCGCGACGGATGGATTTGCTCACAACGCTTCCTCCACGATACGCTGGACGAACTGGGAATAAGTCATGCCGCGGTGGCGTGCCTGTTCGGGCGCCAGGCTCAGCGGCGTCATGCCGGGCTGGGTGTTCACTTCGAGCAGGAACAGCCCGTCGACCCCGAGCGTATCGTCCCAGCGGAAATCGGATCGCGAACAGCCCTTGCAGCCTAGCAGTCGGTGGGCATCAAGCGCGATTTTCAGGCACGCCGCCGTGACGTCATCGGGAATATCGGCAGGATAGACGTGCTCGGTCATGCCATCGGTATATTTGGCATCGTAATCGTAGAAACCGCTCTTTGGCTTCAATTCGGTCACGCCCAGCGCCTCGCTACCCAGCACCGCCGTCGTCAGTTCACGGCCACGGATAAAGGGCTCGGCGAGCAGTTCGTCGAATGCCTGCCACGGCCCCACCGCGTCGGGCGCGATCGGGTTGCCGTAATTGCCGTCATCGGTGACGATCGCGACGCCGACCGAGGAACCTTCGTTGACGGGCTTCAGCACATAGGGTCGCGGCAACGGATCGGCTTCGTACAGCGTCGCCGTCTTCACAATCCGCCCGCCGGGCATGGGGATGCCTTGCGGCACGAGCAGCAACTTCGTTAGCTGCTTGTCGATCGCGATCACCGACGTCGCGAGGCCCGAATGGGTATATTTCAACCCCATCAGATCGAGCATTCCCTGCACCGACCCATCCTCCCCCGGCGTGCCATGCAGCGCGTTGAAGACAACATCGGGTGCCGCATCCGCCAGCCGCGCGGCAACGTCGCGGCCCATATCGATCCGCGTCACGCGGTGCCCAAGCGATTCGAGCGCATCGGCGACGTTCGCGCCAGTGACCAGCGACACTTCGCGCTCGGCGGACCAACCACCCATCAGCACGGCGATGTGGAGGGGTGTCGTCACTTCACGTCCCCCACCCGCTGGATTTCCCATTCGAGCGACACCCCTGAATGCGCCTTCACTCTTGCCCTCACTTCTTCACCCAGCGCCTCGATATCGGCGCTGGTTGCCGCGCCGAGGTTCAGCAGGAAATTGCAATGCTTTTCGCTCACCTGCGCGTCGCCGATCCGTAGGCCCCGGCAGCCCGCCGCATCGACCAGCGCCCAGGCTTTATGACCCTCGGGATTCTTGAAGGTGGAGCCACCCGTTTTCGACCGCAACGGCTGCGATTCCTCGCGCGCGGCGGCGATGCGGTCCATCTCGGCTTGAATCGTCACCGGATCACCGGGGGTGCCCCGAAAAGTCGCCTCCACCACGATCGCGCCTTCGGGCAGCGTCGAGTGGCGATAGGTATAGCCCAGCGCCTCGACCGGCAGTGTCCTTACCGCCCCGTCGCGCAACACGACGGTGCAGTTGATGAGTATGTTCTTCGTCTCACGGCCATAAGCGCCGCCGTTCATGCGCACGAACCCGCCCACCGTGCCGGGGATCGAGCGAAGGAACTCCAGCCCAGCAATGCCCGCATCACGCGCAGTCGACGACACCAAGATGCCCGAGGTCCCACCACCGCAGGTCAATGCCATGCCATTGGCGCGCGCAAAGCTGAACGCCTTGCCCAGCCGCACGACCACGCCCCGCCAACCGCCATCGCGCACGATCAGGTTCGATCCGAGACCCAGTGGCATGACAGGCACAGCGGGATCGAGACCGGAAAGAAAGTCACTCAGATCTTGCACGTCTTTCGGCTCGAACAGCCAATCCGCCGATCCGCCCGACTTGAACCAGACGAGAGGTGCAAGCGGTGTGTTGCGGGTTAGGCGGCCGGCGACTTGAGGCAAGGGGCGTTCGTCAACCATGATCACGTCCGCACCGCCACGATCGCATCGGCCAAACCCGCCGCCCATTTCGTGATGTCACCCGCACCCAGGCAGATGACCATATCGCCGGGTTGAATGGTCTCGGCCAGCACCTCGGCCAGCGCCGCCGCATCCGCAACAGTCGCCGCACTCCGATGACCGCGCGTCTTCAGCCCCGCCACCAGCGCCTCGGCATCGACGCCGTCGATCGCCACTTCGCCTGCCGCATAAACCGGTGATACCAGCACGATATCGGCATCGTTGAAGGCCTGCTGGAACTCCTCCATCAGGCTGTTGAGCCGGGTATAACGATGCGGCTGCACGACAGCGATCACCCGGTTGGTTGCCCCCTCGCGCGCGGCCGACAGTACCGCGCGGATTTCGACCGGGTGGTGGCCATAATCGTCGATAATCACCACCGATCCGCCGTCGAGCGCGACTTCGCCGACCTTGGTGAAGCGCCGCTTCACCCCGCCAAACTTCGCAAAACCCTGCTGGATCGTCGCATCGGGAATCCCGAGCTCCAGCGCCACGCCGATCGCCGCGAGCGCATTCTGCACATTGTGGCGGCCAGGCATCGGCATCTCGATCCCCTCGATCGAGCGCTGGCTACCGTCGCGGCTGCGTACAATCGCCTCGAACCGGTTGCCGCCCGGGATTGGGGTCACGTTTACCCCGCGCACATCGGCCTGCGCCGAAAAGCCATAAGTCACGACGCGCCGATCACGGACGCGGGGGATGATGCCCTGCACTTCGGGATGATCGAGGCAGAGCAGCGCCGCACCGTAAAAAGGCACGTTCTCGACAAACTCGACATAGGCGTCCTTGGCGTTGTCGAAGCTGCCATAATGATCGAGATGTTCGGGATCGATGTTGGTGACGACCGCGATCGTGCCGTCGAGCCGTAAAAAGCTGCCGTCGCTCTCATCGGCTTCCACGACCATCCAGTCGCTCGCGCCAAGCCGCGCGTTGGAGCCGTAACTGTTGATGATGCCGCCGTTGATGACGGTCGGGTCAACGCCGCCGGCATCGAGCAACGCCGCGATCATGCTGGTGGTCGTCGTCTTGCCGTGCGTCCCCGCGACTGCGACGGTCGACTTGAGCCGCATCAGCTCAGCCAACATTTCGGCGCGACGCACCACCGGGATACGCCGTTCATAAGCGGCTTCGACTTCGGGATTGTCGCGCTTGATCGCGGTGGAGGTGACGATCACTGCGGCGTCGCCCAGATTATCGGCGCTATGGCCGATATGCACGGCAATCCCTTTGCCGCGCAGGCCAGCAATTACATAGCCCTCGGCGACGTCCGATCCCTGCACCTTGTACCCAAGGTTATGCATCACCTCGGCGATGCCGGACATGCCGATCCCGCCGATGCCCACAAAGTGGATCGTACCGATATCGGTCGCTACACCCCTCATGCACTTGCCTTACGCATAGGCCGCCTGATCCCCGAATTTGATCGGGCGGTTCAGACCGACCATGATGTCGCTTTTGGGTGCATCGAGACTCTCGACCAGATCGGCCAGATCGCGCGTTGCATCGGGACGACCACAGGCGCGCGCCCGTCCGGCGGCGTTCTGGAGCGCTGCGGGATCGAGCCCCAGTTTCTGCATCTGCTTGGCAAGTTCGATCGGCGTGAAGGCACGCTGGTCGATCGTGCGCGCGCCGCCCGCCATTGTCATTTCGCGGGCATTGGCGGTCTGGTGATCATCGGTCGCGCTGGGCAGCGGCACCAGAATGGCAGGACGCCCGGCGGCGGTGAGCTCGGCCAGCGTCGACGCGCCAGCGCGCGCGATCACCAGATGCGCCCAGGCGAGTTGCTCGGGCAGATCGGGCAGATACGTCGCCAGCTCTGCCGCGATCGATAGTTCGGCATATTTGGCACGAACCTGATCGATGTCCTCGACCCGGGCCTGATGCGTCACCTGCAAGCGGCGGCGAAAGCTGATCGGCAACAGCGCGAGGCCATCGGGCACGACTTGGCTCAGCACGCTCGCGCCCTGGCTGCCGCCCGTCACCAGCACGCGGAAAATGCCGTCCTCCTCAAGCAGCGGATAGGGCCGGGTGCGCAGTGCCAGCACGACATCGCGCACGGGGTTGCCCACCAGATGGGTCTTGCCGCGCCAGCCATCCTTCAGCCGCTCGACATCGGGATAGGAGGTTGCAATCGCATGCACCTTGCCAGCGACCAGCCGGTTCACCCGGCCAAGCACCGCATTCTGTTCGTGCACCGCGGTTGGAATGTCCTGCGCAAAAGCACCCAGCAGCGCCGGGAACGCCGGATAACCGCCAAAGCCGATCACCGCCGCGGGGCGATGCTTGCGGAATAGGCCGATCGCCATGCTCCGCCCGCGAAGCATGTTCACGCCCGCGCGCGCCCAGCCGAGGGGGCCACCGGCCAATCGACCAGCGGGCAGGATATGCGTTTCGATACCGTCGAACAGCCCGGGAAAGCGCACGCCGCGTTCATCACTTACCAGCGCGACGCTGTGCCCGCGCTTGATCAGCTCGGCCGCCAGCGCAGCGGCAGGCACCATGTGCCCGCCGGTGCCACCGGCAGCGAGAACGAAATGGCGTGCTTTGCTCATTGGCCGCTCCACCGGACGACATAGGGAGATCGCGTCAGAAACGGATTGCGCCGTGTGAACGCCAGCAGCAAGCCCATTCCGATCGACAGCGCGATCATCGACGATCCACCATAGCTGATGAACGGCAAGGTCATGCCCTTAGACGGGGCAAGCCCGGTGTTGACGGCCATGCTGACCAGTGCCTGCGCACCGAACTGTGTGGCGAGGCCAGCCGCCGCAAGCATCCGGAACGGATCGGGCTCGTCGAGCAGTTTCACGAACACCCGGACCACGATCGCCAGAAACAGCAGCGCGATCACCGCGCACGCGATCAGTCCGAATTCCTCGCCAATCACGGAGAAGATATAGTCGGTATGGGCCTCAGGCAGGCGAAATTTCATTGCGCCGCCGCCGGGTCCGGTGCCCGTCGCGCCACCCGCGGTCAGTGTCGCATAGGCCATGTCGGTCTGGTAATGGTCGCTCGCGCCACTGTCGTCGCCACGCGACAGGAACGCATCGATGCGGATGCGGGCGGTATCGTAAAACAGATAGGCCGCGATCAGCCCCACCGGGACTGCCGCGAGAAACCCGCCAAGCACGCGGACGGGCGTGCCCGCGATCATGAGCAGCGCGAGCCAGATGACGCAAAAGATGATGGTCTGACCGAAATCAGGCTGCATCATCAACAGGCACGCAACGACCCCGGTCAGCGCCGTGGTGATCGGCACCACCGGCAGATCGGCTTCCTTTGCGCGTAGCGACAACAGCCAGGCGGTCGCGACGATGAAGAAAGGCTTCAGAAACTCGGACGGCTGGAACTCGGCAATCCCCAGCCCGATCCAGCGCCGCGCACCGTTATGTTCGACGCCGACAAAGGGTACCGCTGCCAGCAGCACGATAAACAACGCGGCACCGATCAGCGCCATCCGCCGCGCTAATGACACGGGCAACATGGACACCAGGAACATCACCGGCAGCGAGACCCCCACCCACATCACCTGCCGCCAGAAATAATGAAGCGGCGCGAAATGCACCTTTTCGCCCGAATAGCGCACCGCCGATGCCGGGCTAGCCGCCGCCACCGCCAGCAAGCCGATCGCCATCAGCAGCAGCGCCAGCAACAGCAGCACCCGGTCGATATCCCAGAACCACATGCCCAGCGGGCTCCGGTCGCCTCGACCGCCACGCGGCTTCACGCTGTTCCACAGTGTGCGGCGCTGGTCGGCGCCGGCGTTTGTTGCGGCTCGTGACACGGCGTCGCTCATGGCAGGGCCTCCACAGCGGCGCGAAAGGCTTCGCCCCGCGCCTCGAAATCACGAAACTGGTCGAACGAGGCGCAGGCGGGAGACAGCAGCACCGTCTCGCCCGGTTGTGCAGCGGTCGACGCTGCGTCCAATGCGCGTTCGAGCGTTTCGCAATAGCTGACCGGCATCGTTCCCGTCAGCAGGTCGCGAAACTGCTGTCCGGCAGCGCCAATGGTATAGGCCGCACGAACATGGCCGAAGCCCGGGCGGCACGCCTCAAGCGATGGCGATTTCGCCTGCCCGCCCAAAATCCAGTGAATGCCGTCGAACGCCGCGAGCGCCGGGGCGGCGCTTTCGGGATTGGTCGCCTTGCTGTCATTGACGAAACGCACACCGTTTTTGATCGCGACCGTTTCCATCCGGTGCGGCAACCCGCCAAAGCTCGCCAGCCCGGCGTCGATCGCAGCGTTGGGAATACCGAGCGCCTCGCAGGCGTTGATCGCCGCGAGCGCATTCTGGGCATTGTGCGGCCCCTGCAGCGACGGCCAGCGCGACTGATCCATGCAGAAGCCCGGCGCGATCTTGGTCAGATGCTCGCCCCGCGCCGACAAGCTGCGCGCAATCGCGGCAGACGGCGCATCAAAGATGGAGACGATCGCGTCATGCTGCGGCGACTGCATCGCAAACAACCGCGCCTTGGCGGCGGCATAGGCATCGAACCCGTCATACCGATCGAGATGATCGGGGGTGATATTAAGCAGCACCGCGACATCGCAGTCCAGGCTCTGCGTCAGGTCGATCTGATAGCTCGACAGTTCGAGCACATAGACCCCACCTTGGGGTAGCGGCGCCTGCTCGAGGATCGGCAGGCCGATATTGCCGCCCATCAGCACCGGCACGCCCGCCGTCTCGATAATATGCTTGATCAGCGCGGTCGTCGTCGATTTGCCGTTGGTGCCGGTGATGCCGACCACCTTGTGCGGCGGGAGATCGGGCCGGGCTTGGGCGAACAATTCGATGTCGCCAATGATCGGAACGCCCGCTGCGCGAGCTTTTGCTGCAGTTGGATGCCGGTTAATCGGCACACCCGGAGAGACGATGAGAGCGTCCATGTTTTCAAGCGCGACTTGATCAGCATCTACCAGATGAAAGCTTTCATGTCCGAGTTCCTCCAACAAGAACTCCCGCCGTCCTTCATCGCTATCCCACGCAGCAACCGCCGCTCCGCTCGCAACAAGCGCGCGTACCGTTGCCACACCCGAACGCGCCAGTCCCAGCACTGCAAAGCGTTTGCCGCGCCAGGTGCTGCTCGTGATCACCGCAGTTTCAACGTCGCAAGACCAGCCAGCGCGAGAACAATCGCGATGATCCAGAACCGGATCACCACCGTCGCCTCCGCCCAGCCGAGCTGTTCGAAATGGTGGTGGATCGGGGCCATCTTGAAGACGCGCT